>JBAQFY010000394.1:0-18903 GCA_049287505.1 Sedimentisphaerales bacterium
GCGCTTGAGGCTGCCACACATTCTTTAGTAATTTTATTGGGTGGCATCCTCAAAGCCGAAGGCTTTGGGGATGGTTTTTCCCTGGCTAAACACATACGTGCAGGAGAGCACAGGTGCAGGCAGGAAAAGTTTACCTTATCATCTCCTCCCCGCTCGCCGTGCCCGGACAATATTCAATGCCCGGCCCTTAGATTTCAAAAAATGCAGAAAAAGACAAAATAACTAAATATGATGACTTTCCTATAGGGGTAGATAGCAAAAAAAGGCGATTCCAGCCCGATAATGCCGTTTTTTTTGCATATTCGGCAAGGTAAAAAAATTTCAAAAATTACTATTTTTCTTATTGACACGTCTTACGTATGTAGGATATATTATTCTGACAAATGTAAGAGGAGTTCTATTATGACAAAAAGAGAGTTACGCGCGATGAGCCCTGCGGAAACCGAAATCCTAAGATTAGTCTGGCAGCTTAACGAGGCAACGGTACAGCAAATATGTGATTTATTGCCCCGGAAGAGAAAAATAGTTTACAAAACGGTTCAAACACTGCTGAATCGGCTCGAAAACAAAGGCTATCTGAAACACAAAATCAAGGGCAAAGCCTATGTATTCTTGCCTGCTGTCAAACGTGAGGATGTCGTCAAGAGGACAGTTCTTGACTTTATGGACAGGCTTTTCGGCGGCGACCCCAGACCCCTTATGCAGTTTCTGGCCGAAGATGGCAAGATAAACGCAGAGGATATCAAAAGATTGAAAAAGCTGATAGACAAGAAATAGGTAATCTTTTGTTGTGGAGGTTTTGACAATGGAGACTTATTTGACCCGGGTCACAGACTATCTGCTTACGCAAAGCTGGCAGATAGCGCTTCTGGTGGTGGTCATAGCCGCAGTAAGTTTGGCACTAAAAAATAAAAGCGCGCACGTTCGCTATCTTCTTTGGCTGATTGTTATAGCCAAATGTCTCGCACCGCCGTTGTTTACCATACCTTTAGCGATTCTGCCGGAAGAAGAGATTTCTAAGCCGGCTGCAATATCCACACGTGCTAAAATGTTAGCTCTGGAGCCTGAGGTGCCGGATATGAGCACAGCTGAATCCGTAGAATTGCCTTCAAGGATGCGTGAAATGCCACCAAGGTCCATAGTAAAAGAAGAACGACCAAGAATTACCATCCATGAATGGATTGGGACTTTCTGGATAGTGGGAGCTGGTGTCTTTCTGATTTTCAATCTAATGAGGGCTTTGCGTGCTAATTTCTGGTTGTGGAGACGAAGGGAAAAACTTCCGGCCGAATTGCGGAGTAATATTGAAAGATTGTTCTCTGCCCATGGCATCAAGAATTTCCCAAGTGTCTGGCTGGTAGATGGTTTCAATCAGCCATTTGTTTGGGGATTATTGCGTGGAAGTATCTACCTGCCTGCTAATTTCCTGAAGATAAACCAACCGAAACATCAAAGGAGCGTCTTAGGACACGAGCTAAGCCACATCGTACGTTTCGATGCCGCCGTGAATCTCTTGCAGGTAATAGCCCAGGCTATATTTTGGTTCCATCCCTTTGTCTGGTGGGCGAACAGGAAAATCCGCCAAGAACGGGAGAAGTGCTGTGATGAAATGGCCATTGTCCGTTTGAACACGTTACCGAGAGATTACAGCACGGCCATTTTAGAGATCCTATCTACTAAGTACGAATCAACCCGGCCGGTTCCATCGTTGGCTGTAGCCGGGCCTGTAAAAAATATTGAAGAAAGGATAAAGACAATGATGAAACCAGGAAAAAAATTCTACAAACACCCAAGCTTTGTTGCTGCGACAATTGTATTGCTGCTGGCTCTGCTGACAGTTCCATCGACTGTAGTGCTAACCGCCCGAGCGCAAAGTCGATCAGCAACCGCGAGTGGGGACAAGCCGGCCGGCTCACTTCCCTATAGAGCCGCGGACGCAGGCCCCACGAGTCTTGGGCCGATTGTCAACAGTTCGACAGCCGAGGGGGACCCGCACATTTCGGCCGACGGGATAGCGCTCTATTTCGCGTCCGAACGAGCTGGTGGGCTTGGTGACCGAGATCTGTGGGTGACGACACGGGAAACAAAAGACGACCCCTGGGGTACACCGGTCAATCTCGGATCGCCAATCAACAGTTCCGCGTACGAAGGGGCCCCATGCACATCGGCCGACGGCCTGGAGCTCTACTTTGTTTCAGGCCGCCCTGGTGGCTCCGGCACCTGGGACATCTGGGTGTCAACGCGGCAGACTCAAAGTGATCCCTGGGGTGCTCCGGTCAATCTCGGGCCAACCGTCAACAGTCCTCTAAAGGAAAACTCACCGAGCATTTCGGCCGACGGCCTGAAGCTCTACTTCAGTGACTACTGGGGTCCTCGGCCCGGTGGGATGGGGGCCACCGACATTTGCGTCACCACGCGGAAGACCAAAGATGGTCCCTGGGGCAAGCCGGTCAATCTTGGCCCACCCGTTAACAGTGTGGCCCATGAATGGGACCCGGATATTTCCGCTGATGGGCTGTCGCTGTACTTTAGCTCTCGACGCAGCCCGGGACTCGGGGGGGACGGCTTCTGGGTGGCAACGCGGAAGACTCAAAGCGATTCCTGGGGTACCCCCGTCAATCTCGGCCCAACCGTCAACAGTACATATGATGCGTACGAAGCTGATATCTCGAGCGATGGTTCTACCCTCTACTTCATCACAGACCGGCCGGAGAGCGTGAGCTGGTCTTATTCTTATAATATATGGCAGGTTATCCTGGAAAAAGGAGACCAGGCCTCTTCGCTTCAATCCGCGGCGTTCTTCGGGGACTTAGCGAGGGTAAAAGCTTTTCTGGATGCAGGTTTTGATGTCAACCAGAAGAACGCTCTTGGTGTGACAGCCCTGTACTCGGCGGCCAGCGGAGGCCACAAAGAAGTAGTAGAACTCCTCCTTGCTGAGGGCGCTGATATCAATGAGAAGACCGCAGCATATACAGATGTGACGACCCTGCATGCGGCAGCCAGAGAAGGTCACAAGGAGATTGTCGAGGTGCTTCTGGCAGCTGGTGCCGATGTGAATGCCGGTAGTACCTATAATGAGCTGACTGCTGCCGAACTTGCCATGGAAGCCAACCATATTGAGGTAGTAAAACTGCTTATCGCCAAGGGTGCTGATATTTCCGCTCTGCATTTCGCCATTCATATGAAAGATTACGCTAAGGCGAAAAGCCTGATTGAAAGCGGCGCCGATGTTAATAAACGGAAAAGAAGGTTGGACGCACCCCTACACCTGGCTGCCTCGAGTGGCCAGAAGGATGTGGCCGAATTGCTTATCGCCAAAGGTGCCAATATTAATATCCGGAACAGCCACGGCCGAACGCCCCTACACTTAGCGGTCCGTGAGGACGACAGAGATATGGTCGAGCTGCTGGTTACAAAGGGTGCCGACATAAATGCGAAGAGCGAATTTGACGGCTGGATCTCCGGGACGCCTCTGGATCTCGCTATTGATGAAGGCCATACCGAAATCATCGAACTGCTGCGTAAGCACGGGGCTAAGGAATAATTAGCATGAAGAAGAGTGCATAGTCTAAACTAACACGGTCCTCAATTTACCCGGAAAACAAATAAGCGTCCGTGGCGCCGGGGTCTGCCTCTACCGTGATTACGGCTCTACTCGAAAATGAGCGTGCCGAACTTTTCAAACTCGTGAAAACTTGTTCCGACCTTGGCCCAGTCCCAGCTTGTCGTCTTGCCGTCATCGTAATCAACGCGGTAGAAATTGGCTCGCCACCGCGTTTCCGGCTGCGGGGGAACGTTTTGCAAGGGTTTGAGCAGGTCGTAAGGAACAAACACCTCGGCTTTCCAGCCCTCCACGCGTGCACCGGACCGCTTAGAACCGCCCACGACCGTGGTGGCCTTTTGCGTCTTGCGTTTGCCCTCGTAGTGCCAGGGCCGCCAGCCGAGAAACTCACCGCCGAAATTCGGGATGAGAATCGGCAGCTCGAAACCCAGCGGCGAAATCTCGTATTCGAAGTAAACCGGGTACCGCTCGTCCGGCCACAAGAAGAACTCAAAGACGTCTTCCTTCCACAGGTCGAGAAAGTCCTCATTCATCGTGGCGGTGAGCGTGCGGTCCTCGGCCTCCATAAGTACGTACAGTCCGGTCCGGGAGTAGAGCATCTTGACGCGAGTTTCATACTGATGACCATCGGCGGCACGCAGGCCAAGCGGCTCCCAGGCGGCCTTCTCCCAGGCGGACGCATCGCCCCTGCCGTTTATGGTGAAATCTTCCGTTCGTTGGAGCCGGAGCACTTTGGCAGCCGGTTCTTCTCCGGCCCCCGATTGCGACTGTCGGGGGCTGGCCACCTGCTGTGTGAATACCCACGAACCACAGCAAACCACCACGGCCAGAACCGGCCCCACAAATACACGCATCTTCATGATGATTCCTCACTCAACCGTCCACATTGTCACCGACTCCTGGTCTTTCACAAATACGCGGTTGCCCGAGATTACCGGATGCGCATAGGTTGGCGTATCGGCCACCTTGAACTTGGCCAGCTCCGAATATCCACTGTCCCCGGGCTTGAAGACAATCATTTCGGAGCTGCTGGGCAGGGCCAGGAGACAAGAGCCGGCGTCGAGAATGGCTGCGAAACCGCCGCGATCTCTCTGCGTTGCATCTGTCCATGCCGTCTGTCCGGTCTGAGCGTTGATACAAAAGAGATTGCCGCCGTCGGAGAGACCGAAGAGTAAACCATCTTTGAGTACCGGCGTATTGAACTGCACGCCCAGCTCCGCGTTGCTCCAAAGCTCTTTGGCGGTAAAGCCATCTCCCTGCTTTTCTATCTTTACAGCCTTGGTGCCCCGGCCCTTCGCGGCATAGAACACAGTTTGGCCATCCACTATCGGGGTGGCGGCGTTGTACGCCATCCTCGGGGGTATGGACGGAAGCTGCCAAAGGAGTTTGCCATCGGCTACGCCAATCCCCACGATGCTTTTCTCGGTCGGCGTGGCGATCTGCTTTGTTCCCGCTACCGTCAACAGGGCTGGCGAGCCGTAGTCAGGACCCTCATCGGCCCACCGCCACTTCTCGTCGCCGGTAGCCAGGTTATACGCAATGATCGCACCGTTGCCCTTCCCGCCGAGGTGCGCAATGCACATCCCATCCACGATGATAGGCGACATTGCCGTGAAGAACTGGGGCACGACCTTGGGGAACGGGTCCTTGCGCCACACGAGCTTGCCGGTGGCGGCGTCCAGACAGGATAGTACACCGCCGACACCCATTGTAACGACCTTTCCATCCGCCACCGTGGGCGAGCTTCTGGGTCCCGGGTGCCGGGCAGCCGCTCCGGTCACGGCCTGTGCAGAATACCTGTCCTGCCACAGCTCCTTTCCACTGCCCGCATCCAGGCACAGGGTAACCTCTTCGTCTCCTTGTCGTGTAAAGACATAGAGCTTGTTGCCAACCAGGGCCGGCGTTGCATCGCCCGAGCCCACCGTCGTTTTCCACTTTTGCGTCAGCTCCGTTGGCCATTGCCGGGGTGCTGTGAACCCGCTAACCTTGCCATCCCGATTTGGTCCCCGCCACTGCGGCCAATCCTGCGCGAAGACACACCTTGCACTGATGAAGACTACACAGCCCACCATTACGGCCCTCGAACGATTTGTGTTTTTCATAATAACCTCCATTTCGATTCCTGCTGAGCAACCCGCACCAAGCTGCACACACAACGACAGAATACTACTGCGGCTTATCTGTCACACTCTAACCCGCTCCGGATGATGTGTCAATATTATTCATACAAAAAATTCACGGAAACTTCCCCAATCTTCTTGATTGTTCCGGGAAAAACAAGGTGGTTCCGCCCAAAAATTCTACCCTTGTTTATTTGACGCCAACCGGCTTCTATGTTACACTTCTCTTGCTGCTCTGGTAAGAAAACGCACCTGTGCTGCCGCAAGACATCCTGTGGACTGCGTTACTCCCTTTGCTGTCTGCGACAGCAGACAAGGGAGTGCAGGCAGGTTTTATTGGCTGGTTAAGGTTCTACCTGACTTTGAAAACGGAATTGGAGAAATGTTCATGACTGAGCTGAAAAGAAAACAATCCAAGGTGATATCGAGACGCACGTTTTGCCGGTCGGCGATTACCGCGGCCGTGGCGCTACACTTTACAAAGCCATCCGCCGAGGCATCGGAGATGAACCCCGCCCCTCCGAGAGGCGGGGTGAAAAATAGAGTCAAATTCTACAAGAACTTAGGGCACGGTCACATCGGCGTGAAGGCCAATCAGCGGCAGGCGCTCGAGTATGCGGTGAAATATGGTTTTGACGGTATCACTCCCGACCTGGGTGAATTCGAGAACAAATCTACGACCGAGATTCGCGAATGGGTGGCGACAATGAAAGAAAAGGGCGTTCGATATGGCGCTGCCGGCCTGCCGGTCGAATTCCGCAGAGATGAAGACCGATTTCAGGGGGAGCTTGCGCGGCTGCCTAAGCAGGCGAGTATTTTAAAGCAACTGGGTGTGAAGCGCATGGCGACCTGGATTTCGCCCGGCCACAGAGAACTGACGTACCTGCAAAATTTCGAGCTGCACAAAAGACGCTTTCGCGAAGTGGCGAAGGTGCTTAGAGAAAGTGACATCCAGCTCGGTCTTGAATTCGTTGGCCCCCGAACATCCCGCATGCGATACCGTTTTCCTTTCATCTGCACTGGGCTTGATATGATGGAATTAGTGGAGGCAATCGGCACACCAAACGTAGGGCTTCTGCTGGATAGCTGGCATTGGTACACCTCACACGGGACAGTGGAAGAGCTGCTCAAGCTGTCAAACAAAGACGTTATCCACGTTCACGTCAACGACGCTCCATCGGGCATCCCGGTCGATGAGCAAATCGACAACCGGCGCAGACTGCCAGCAACTACGGGAGTAATAGACCTGAAAGGATTTATCAATGCTCTGGTGAAAATCGGTTACGATGGTCCAGTGGAGTGTGAACCCTTCGACCAGGAACTGCGCAAAATGGAAGATGACGTAGTGTTGCAGAAGACAATCGAATCGCTTAACCGTTTATGGGAATTGATTACGCTTTGACCAGGCCAAATGGTTATAAAGATTTAGAACTGCCCGGTATGAGAACAACTACTAAAAAAGTACGATGAGAATCCCTCAAAAACGGGAACTGGTTACATGAAAAGACTGTTGACATTTGGAGTTCTGATTTTGGTTTTCACAATGGGTTTAGACCGGTGCTGGGGCGCTACGACGAGTGCAGCAGCAAAGGTCGTTACTTATCCTGCTCCGTCCGGCGAAGCCTTGTCGGCCGACTATGAAGTGCAAGCGGCGGGCCGGCAGGTTGACGTGTATATGGCCCGCGTTCTCGACCCGCCATTTGCGCAAAAGCAATGGGATTATGGTGGTTCGTATTCGTTTGCGAACTTTGATATCTCAGGACGTGTGGTGGTCCGCATTTTGTCCAAGCAGTCGCTTCGGAACGTGGTAATCCGGCCCAGGTCGTCCGGAATCAAACCAACGCTGGATGATGACCATACTCTGAACATTACGCTGGACCGACCATATAAGCTCAGCGTGGAGCCGGACGGGAAGAAAGGCCCCCTGCTGCTGTTTGCGAATCCCCTCGAGACGGATGCCCCGAAGCCCGGCGATGAGGGTGTTGTTTACTTTGGTCCCGGAGCGTATAAGCCAGAGAAAATCGTCTTGCAGAGCAACCAAACCCTTTACCTTGCAGGCGGAGCCGTTGTGAAGGCCGAGGTGCTGGCGGAAGGAGCCAACATTCGGATTCGTGGACGCGGCATTCTGGACGGCTCCGACTGGGAGTGGCGCAAAGGCCCGCTGGGCAACCTGATTGCGATTCGCAACAGCACCGACGTCGAAGTGAACGGCATCACGCTCCGCGGCTCGTCCCATTGGACCATTGTCCCCAGGAATAGTCAGCGAGTAACCATCAGAAATGTGAAGCTCTGCAACTCCCGCGTCCAGAACGATGACGGCATCAACCCGTGCAACTCGCAGGATGTGCTGATTACCGATTGCTTCATCCGGAGCGATGACGATTGCGTCGCCCTTAAGGGACTCGACTTCAGAGCGCCGAACAGCAATGTTGAACGAATCACGGTGGAGAGCTCGGTCCTCTGGTGCGACCGGGCCCGCATCTTTCTGCTCGGGCACGAGAGCCGTGCCGCGTTCATGCGCAACGTAACGCTCCGGAATCTCGACATTATCCACTTCGCTATGACGCCCTTCCTGTTAGAGCCGGGTGAGGACATGCGGCTGGAGGACATCACAATTGAGGATATCCGGATCCACGGCGAAGGCCAAAGCCAGCTCATCCGCCTGCGTCCGGTGGTGAACCAGTATATGCGCAAGAAGGTGCCTGGATTCATCCGCAAGGTACTGTTCAGAAACGTGACGGTGGAAGGTCAATCCGGCGATTATCTCGTGCAGATAGAGGGAGCGGACACCGAGCATAACGTTCGCGATGTAACCTTTGATAACGTTTCAATCATAGACTCAAAACTGACGGAAGGTTCCCCGCGAGTGCAAATCGGTAAGCACACTGAAAACGTGCGCCTCCATACAGAGACTCCGTAAACAGATGTATAGTGGTTGAGAAACATGCCTTCTCTCTCCTCGCCTTATGCAGAAAAAACGGAACGCCCGGCTCCCTGATTTGTCCCGGCAGAATTGCCGGGCTTCGGCGGATTCAGTATAGAGGTGATGATATTTCTTTATTGAATTTCCAACAAAGACCTGGTATTCTAATCGAAATTGAGGCTCAGCGACGTGGCTGAGCAGAGATAAACAGAAAATCTCAGTAAAGAACTTATCCACGATGACGTAAGAGAAGTTTGTTAGTTTTTTGATTTGCCTTCAAATACTATGAAAGGTTACTTATTATGAATAAAAGCATTTGTTATGCCCTAATTTTCTTAGCTTTATTGACCACTCAAAGGGTGGCATCCTCAAAGCCGAAGGCTTTGGGGATGGTGAATGCAGGAGAAGCCATCCCCAAGCTGCGCTTGGGGCTGCCACCCACCGCTAATCCTTATATTGGACACTGGGCGTTGACTATTCCCGGCGGAGGCGCCGGCTGGCTGGGTGTTACCCAGGAAGATGGATATTTGGACGCAAGTATCCTATGGGGTGGAGGAAGTGTGGTCCCTATGGATAGTGTCTATCTGGACGGGGACACTCTGAACGTTACACGCGTTCGTAAGGTTGAACGCAAAGACGCAAAGGGTGAAGTTATCCGAACGCATACGTTCACGGAAATGATTATTGCAAAGGTTTCAGGAGATACCCTGCGTTTGACACAAATCCGGCCTCGCTCAAATGGAAAGGGCGTTGACCGGAGCGAATTCACCGGCAAACGGATTCCTCCGCTGCCTCCAAAGCCGGATTTATCCAGGGTCAAATACGGCAAACCCATCGCATTGTTCAACGGAACCAATCTGGACGGGTGGAAGCTGACCAATCCAGGGCAGACTAATGGTTGGTCGGTGGAAGATGGAGTGCTTGTCAATAAGCCGATTCAGCAGAAAGCCAAACGTCGTATTTCCTATGGCAACCTTTGCACCGTAGCCGAGTTCGAGGATTTCAACCTGAAATTAGAAGTGAACGTTCTCAAGAGAGGTAACAGCGGCGTATATCTTCGAGGCATCTACGAGGTTCAGGTCAGCGATTCGTACGGCAGAGACCTCGATTCGCATAACATGGGAGCTATTTATAGCCGAATTAAGCCTCGTTTGAATGCTGAGAAGCCGGCCGGACAGTGGCAGACTATGAATATCACGCTTCTAGACCGCCACGTGACAGTGGAGCTGAACGACAAGATGATTATTGACAATGAGCCGCTTCTGGGCTGCACCGGCGGCGCGCTATGGTCGGATGAATTCAGGCCCGGCCCTATCTATCTGCAAGGCGACCACACGGCCATAGAATATCGAAATATCGTTCTTACACCTATCATCAAACCCATAGGATAATCAGGTTAACCCCCGACAGTTGCAATCGGGGGCTTGCCCCCGACAGTTGCAATCGGGGGTTAATCCCACATATCGTTAATTAATCTAATAGTTTCATTAACCAGCGCCTGTCCACCTTCGGGCCCGACAACATATTTAACGGCGCTATAGCCTCCGCCCTTGCTCGCCCGTTCTGTAGGCAGATAGCCGGAATGCCGGCAGGAAAGTTGCACAATAAAGGTCAATACGGCCTTGCTGCGCGCCTTCATTCGAACACCGTAGTCCAGATACAATTCAAATGGATTCGTGGCCAGAGCCACATCTCCCAATCGGACAACATGAATCTCCGCAGGTTTTACTGAATCGAACGTATAGAAGGGCAAATTCGGCGACTCTTCGGTAGGTAGATTAATCCTTGCAACTGCGTGCACGAAAACAAGCTTGTTCTTTATGTCTTTTCTTGCATACGGTAAGACATCATCCACCGCTTTGGCAATCCGGCGGGCAATTTCCTGACGCCTTGATGTCCCTCTTCTTTGCAGCATGATGTCCTCGGCTTTCTTTCGCCATAACAGATGCGGAGATTGGTCACCTGCTGCCGCACATTGGGGAAATATGAATAAATCCCTGGAGTATGTTGTCCGAATCTTTTCCCTTACCTCATGCCAGAAATCAGCCGAAATCTGATGCATCCCTTCTGTCTCCTGGGAAGGACAGGCTATATTAATCACAATCCCTGTTAATTTCTGGTTCTCATCCCAGAAGAACAGCATTTCCTGTCCGTGGTCTTCGTAACCTTCAATGTTAGAGAAATTATCTTGGCTGGTATCGCCATACATAGCCGACTTTCCATCGAAAGAGACTGCTCTGCGATTGTGTCCCACAACCGAATGCCCCAGGGCCCAGCTTACCCCTGCGGGCTTACGGCTCCGCCAGGCTTCCACCGTGACTTTTGAAAGACGTTTCAACAGAAAATCAGCATATTCCGATGCCTTCATAACTCCTTCATCTGTGCTTACGTCGTATAGACCATAAAAAGCGCCGTCTAATACTCCGGGACCGGTATGTGTATGTGTGGCGTTGATAAACAGCTTGGTCACATCGAAATCCGGGAGCATGGATTTTATTGATTCCTGAAGTTTTTCCTGTATTGCTTTTCTGGTCCATAATAAGTCGCATGAAATCATAATAGCCTGCTCTTTCTCGCCGTTCTCTCCTCTGGTTTCTAAAGCCAGCACCGTTGCCGTGAGCGGATCCAAAACGGACTGCGAAATCCGCTTGCTCATCTGGCCTATTAGATTTACAGGTTTTTCAGGGGTTATGTCCACCGAAGCCCAGCCGGCGTAAAGGGGATATTCCTGTGCCGCCTTACATATATTAATGCCAGCCGGCAGCAAGAAAATACCCAACAAAATAAATACGGCGCTATTATATTTCACATTATTCATTCAAATTTTCCCTTCTTTGCCTAAACGAGTTAGCTTGTTGGAAAGCCGGGGACATAAGCCCCCGATTGCGACTGTCGGGGGCAAGCCGACATTCCTCCAAAACCACGTTCTCTCCATACGCCGTTCACCCCATCCCGTCTTCGACGGGCGGGGTTCAGCTAAATTCCCTGTCTATTTCGATATTATTATTTAATGCCCCTTCTATCCAGTTTTGAATCGTATCTCCTGCCTTTCTTGCCCTTTATTTTAGACTTAATAGAAGCGGGTTTTGGTTTTATTTTCGTCAGCTTATATTGTCTGTTGTCTATTTTCCTCATATATTGGCCTTTCTTATTATAGAAAAAAGCTCCATTTATATTATACTGCTAAAGACAAACGGCCTCAAAAAGTTTTACTATGCTTGCACTATAACCTTGCTATGAAATCCGCCATCGTATGTGTTTAGCCAAGGAAAAACCATCCCCAAAGCCTTCGGCTTTGAGGATGCCACCCAATAAAATTATTAAAGAATGTGTGGCAGCCTCAAGCGCAGTCCCTAAGGGACGCCTTTCGGCGGACTCCAGTAAAGCGGAGTCCAAGCTTGGGGATGGCCATTTAAGCCACACTTGGCTAAACACGTACCCGCCATCGGCGGATTGGCAAGCCTAAATCATTTATTTGACATAATGGATGCTATGGGAGAAATATTCGAGCTTCTGTACATAAGGTCTTATTTGGTTATAATCGTATATATCGGCGAAGAAAAATATACGACGACCGCTGAAAAGAGAGGAAGCAGAATATGGACAGGCTTGGCGTGGGGATTATTGGTTGCGGCTCAGTGGCAGAGGAGTATGTAAAGGCCTTTCAGAAAGACAACCGCTCCGAAGTGCGTGCCCTGGTCAGCCGAGACCGTGCAAATGCAGAACGGTACCGTGACAGGTATGATTTGAAGTGTGCGATTGAAAACGATGCTTCTAAAATGCTTGGACAGGATGACGTGGACATCGTTGTGGTATGCACGCCGCATAATGTTCATACGAAATACGTGGTCGCTGCTGCAGAGGCTCACAAGCATATTATCATAGAAAAACCCGTAGCATTGACTCCGGAAGACTTATACAAACAACTGGAAGCGGTCAGAAAAAACAAAGTCAAAACAATTGTAAGTTTCGTACTGCATTGGAATCCCTTGCTGATGACCATTGACCGCCTAATCGAGCAGGGTGTATTTGGAGACATCTTTATGGTCGAGGTGGACTATATGCACAGAATATGGATGACTCCTGAAGAGAAATGGTATGCCAGCCGGGAAAAGAGTGGAACGGCAATCTTAACCGGAGGTAGCCATGCGATAGATGCGCTCCGCTGGTTCGCCCGGAGCGAGGCCGAGCAGGTCTGTGCCTATCAGGTCAAAACTGAAAATCCCATCGAATACCCGGGTACAATTTCAGTGAACGTTAAATTCAAAGACGGCAAAATTGGTCGTAGCACAACGACCTTCGACGCACAGATGCCATACAGGTTCAACATCGGAATATATGGTACTGAAGGCTGTCTGCGTAATAATGAACTTTTTGCCCCGAATCTTTTTCCCGAACAGAACAATTTTCTTAAAATTCCCTGCATCCTGCCGGACAGTCCTGACGTCGCCCATCATCCTTTTGAGGGTGAGGTTTCACACTTTCTTGATTGCATAATTGACGACCTACGACCGTTCCCTGACATGGACGATGCGGCCTATACTCAGGCTGTGTGCTTCGCGGCAGACCTCTCGGCGCAATCGGGCAAGCCGGTAATGGTTAGTGAGCTGATAGATAAATCCCGTCCGTCGTCCGCAGTCCCGAAAGTCCCGACAGGGATGCCTTTCGGCAGGACGTCTTGCGGCGGATGCCCTGCGGCAAAGACGGGACGGGATAAATCGTGAAATTTATTGTCCGTATAGGAGCACCAGACCTACATTTTGGAGGAATGACTATGACTAAAGAAAGCAGCCGCAGGCAATTTTTGAAAAACAGCACCACAGTCGGCCTTGGTGCCGCCCTCGGCCCGGCATTTCTGCCGGGGCTGACCGCTTCTGCTTCATCCCGCCCCTCGGAGGGGCTGGGTTCACAGCCACAATCGGGCGCAATCAATGAAATTAATCTGCCCCCTATTGAGAAGGTCCGCATCGGGATAATTGGTATGGGCGGACGCGGGAACAGCCTTATGGGCAACTTACTGCTTATGGTCAATGAAATTGAGATAAGAGCTGTGTGCGATATTTACCCCGAACGAGCCGGGGCTGCCCGGGAACGCGTCATCAAGGCCGGCTTTGCGAAACCTGAAACTTATTCGGGTGATGAGAATGTTTGGAAAAAACTTGTTGACCGCGACGATATTGACGCCGTAATCATTGCCACATATTGGGAATGTCATACGCCAATGGCCGTTTATGCTATGAAGGCCGGCAAGTATGCCGGAGTCGAGGTCCCCGCTGCCTATACTCTCGAAGAATGCTGGGAATTGGTCGATACATCCGAGCAGACGGGTATCCCTTGTATGATGCTCGAAAACTGGAGCTTCCGGAGCGACAACCTGGCTGTGCTGAACATGATTCGTAAGGGCTTGTTGGGTGAAATTGTGCATTGTCACTGTGCCCACTCCCACGACTGCATCGACCACTTCTTCTTCGATAGCAAGACCGGCATGGCTCGCTGGCCGGCCAAATATCTCATAGAACACAACCGCGACCAATACCCATCTCACCAGTTAGGTCCCGTGATTAGCTGGATGGATATTAACTGCGGTGATTGCTTCGACTACGTTACCTCTACCTCGACGGAAGCGGTCGGCATAAATGAATATTTCGCTGAAAAATTCGGGCCGGAACATCCGAACGCTAAGCGCAAATTCGCACAGGGTGACATCGTTACAACGGTAGTTCGGACCAAGAAAGGAAAATCCATAGTTATCAACTACGATATGCAGCTGCCCAGGCCTTACGATAATCGCTGGCTTATTCAGGGCACTCGCGGCCTCTATAACGAACAAAGAAATGCTGTCTATATTAAGGGCGAGAGCCCAAAATATCACGAGTGGGAACCTTTTCCGCCTTATCATGAGAAATATCGACACGCCTGGACCAGGGAGCCTGCTCTGGGTGGTCATGACGGCACTGACATGCGCGAGCTGAATCTCTTCGTCCAGGCCGTTAAGAACAGAACACAAACACCTGTTGACGTTTATGATTCCGTCATTATGTGCGTGCACGGCCCGCTCTCCGAGCTTTCGATTGTCAGGGGTAGCGTTCCGGTCAAGGTCCCCGACTTTAGCCGGGGAAAGTGGAAGACCAGAAAGCCCCGCTTTGCTCTCGATGTCACTGTATAGCGGGTCTGCGGTCCGGCATTTCTGCCGAATTTGCAGCGGTGGTTGGAGTCGCCGGCGCTGTTTGGTGTAATATCTCCGACCTTCACCCCGTCCCTCGGAGGGGCGGGGTTCACAAGAAAGCAGAAATGATTACAATCTCAGGCACACTATCAAAAGGCTGGATGGCCGGAGCTTTGGGCGTAAAGTTTGACCGCGATTACTACTTCGAGCCGGACAAGCGCTACGCCGTTGATTCTCTGTGCAATGAATACGCATTTGAACACTTCGGCGGTATGCGGCTTTTTTATTCGGAGTCCAATCTGGGACAATTCGATTATTGGGACAAAGACCAGATTCAGATTGGCGGTATCCAGCCGAATATGATATTGGGGATGTTGCTGGGCGCCGATTTCATCCCTCAGGATGATAAAGACGCCGACATCACGCCCGATTGTCTGGCAGGCATAGAGCCTTGCGACCTGCCACGGCCTGAGAGTCTGATTGCTCACCCGCTAATTAATCTTTTCGACGAGCAGATTCGCCGGGTGCAGAATGATTCCCAAAAGCAGCGATGTCCTATACCGCCCTTTTTCTGGGATATATCCGGACGTGCCGCAATACACGGAGCAATGACCTCCGCTCAGAAATTTTTTGGTGAAACTATCTTCATAGATATGACGACTAAACCCCGGCAATGTATGGAAATTATGAGTTGGATTAGCGAGGTCTATATTGTTCTTTGTCGGCATTTTTCGGAAATAGCCAATTTGCCCATAACCGAGATTCACATAGGCGAATGTTCATCCTGCATAGTCAGCCCCCAGATGATTGAACAATTTGTTGAGCCGGTAACTTCAAAGATTGGTCTGGAGCTCGGTCCTATTCGTTTACATTCGTGCGGTCCCAGCACTAATCACCTTGAGGCATTTTCCAAAATTGTAAACCTTCATTCTCTCGACCTTGGTGGTGACACATCACTCAGCAGGGTCAGGGAAGTATTTGGAAAAGAAATGCTGATAAGTGTTTCTCCATTGCCGGATGATATGTTCGCAGAAAGTACAGAACCGATATTGCGATGGGCCAAAAATATTTGCGAAGAAAACGATGGGGGTAATCTCGAATACATTTATCACCTTGAACCCGATTACAACGTCAATACTATTTACGCCCTGACCGACTTTGTTATGAAGGGATAGAAGATGACTAAAAAGAGTTTCTGGTTTACAGGCGCTGCGATTTTAGCAATTCTGCTTCTTACAACTGGCATAAACGCGCAATCAAGACTTGAGTTTCCGGGCCCTGCACCGGGTGATGCTCAAGGCGGGGTGTACAAAGATGAGCTCATTTTACAGAACAGGCTGCTCTCATGCGCCTGGAGTATGTCCGAAGGACAGCTCAAACCCAGATATGTCAGAAATAAGCTCACCTCTAATACAATACAAATGAAAGAAGCTGAATGCTTTCAATTCGTTTTGGAAGGTGGGCAGGTTACAAAAGCTTCTGATTTGAAGTTCGTTGGCGAGCCCAAATTGGAGAGATTGGAACCAAAGAGCGAGTCCTGCCGACTGGCGGAACGGCTTGGCGGAAAGCAAATCTTTGTTATGATGGCCTCTTCAGATAACAACCTCGAAGTCCAATGGCGGGCAATTTTACGCGATGGTTCAAACTACATAAGGCAGGAAATAACCCTGACCGCAGTAAATAAACCAATCAATGTAGAAGAAATAGTTTTGCTGGAGTTAAGCGAATCGAACGCAAAAATAATGGGAACTGTGGATGGCTCGCCTGTGGTGGTGGGCAACATATTTTTTGCTTACGAGCATCCCCTGTCGAAAAGTCAAATATTACAGAGTAACTTGCATACCATCCGGTGCAGTCTGCCTTACAGCACTTTGCTCAAGCCGGGCGAGCCAATTGTGCAAAGTTCGGTTGTGGGTGTTGTTCCACAAGGCCAATTGCGAAGAGGTTTTTTGTATTATCTTGAGCGTGAGCGGGCGCACCCATACAGGCCGTTTCTGCACTACAATAGCTGGTACGACATCGGCTACGGCGCGGATAAAATACTGGAGCACGATTTTCTTGATGTTATTAAACTGTTCGGAAATGAGTTAATCAGTAAACGAAAGGCAATAATTGATTCCTTTGCTTTAGATGATGGATGGGACGACCCCGCTTCACTCTGGCGTTTTCACGAGGGCTTCCCGAACGGCTTTTCAAACCTCCAGAAGGCGGCAGAGAAATATCATTCCAACTTAGGGGCCTGGCTCTCTCCTTTCGGTGGATATGGCAAAGCCAAAGAAGAAAGGCTTAAATACGGCCAACAGCAGGGATTCGAGACAAACAAAAGCGGTTTCTCACTTGCGGGCAGCACATATTATAGCAGGTTTCGTGATGTGTGCGTGAAAATGCTTCGTGAATACGGATTGAATTACTTTAAGTTCGATGGTATCGGCATCGGCGGCAGACTGGCAGGAACCAACAGCGAATTCGCTCAGGACATGAATGCCCTGCTGCGACTTATCAGCGACCTTCGCCGGGTTAAGCCCGATGTATTCATAAATATTACAACAGGCACCTGGCCGTCCCCCTTCTGGCTGTGGTATGGTGACTCTATCTGGCGCGGAGGCTCAGATTGGAGCACTCACGGCTGGGGCTCGAAACGCCAGCAGCAAATCACCTACCGTGACAAGGAAACTTATCATAACGTTGTCGTCCGCGCGCCGCTTTATCCGCTTAATTCGCTTATGACCCAGGGTGTTATGTTCGCCAATCACGGACTCCCTAATGAGAGTGAGGGGCTGGCGGATGATATACGAGCATTCTTCGCCGGCGGGACCGATTGTCAGGAATTGTACATCACCCCATCCCTGATGCGGCCGCAGGACTGGGACGCTTTGGCCGAGGCTGCGCAGTGGTCACACAGCAATGCGGACGTGCTGGTGGATACGCACTGGATAGGCGGCGACCCGGCCAAGGGCGAAATCTACGGCTGGGCATCGTGGTCGAAGCGAGGGACCCCGCAAAGCGCCAAATCAAAAGGCATCCTGGCGCTGCGCAATCCTCACGACAAACCCGGCAGTATCACCTTAGATATTGGCAAAGCCTTCGAGCTGCCTGCACCTGTGCTACCTGCACAGGAGACGCAGGTACAGGTGCCTGCCGGGGCAATACAAAAGTATTCTCTCAAGAGTCCCTGGAAGAAAGACACAGACAAAGCTTCGGTTGTATTGACTGCTGGAGTAGAGCACACATTTGAACTAAAACCTTTTGAGGTATTGGTCTTTGACGCAACGCCTATCTAAGTTGCCTGCCCCCTTGTTTAGAGTGCCTTATACTCTAAGGGGGTTGCCCTGATATGCTAAAGCAGTCAATCTGCATTCAGGCTTTTTAATATCTTTTTGGCCAGAGGTTCTTTTATTTCGGTATGGCGGGGAATAGCTTCTATAACTCCCGTTTTTGGATTGATCCAGAGTGAGTGTGATGAGCCTTCTCTTTTCAAATAACATCCGGCTATCCTTAGCCTTTTTTCTAATTGTTTCCTTTTCATTAGATTGAAATATTTTCCTGAATCGCATCTTTGGGTAAGCCGCGTCGAATATCTTCCAGTCGGTCTTCCAGTATAAGAATTATGGCCTTTTTGAGGCTTTCTTTCGCTTGTTCGATTGTCTCTCCTTGGCCGTTTGCTCCCGGAATCTCCGGACATATTGCCCAATAGCCTCCTTCTGGAGCACTTTCAATAATTGCCGTAAACTCACCTTTCATAATATGTCCTTTCCGTTTGTCAAATACCCGGCCATACTAAGAGCTTATCCGAATAGCCGGGTCGTTATGAGGCCGAGCGAAAAGTTCGAGGCCAAGGCGGCAGGCCAAAAATGCTCGGAGGCGTGGTTTGCTCCACGTTGAGAACGTTTTTGGCCGACAACGCAGGCATCGGGCTTTGCAGCCGGCCGCAATAGAGCGGGTTATTTGGATAGGCTCTAAGCCTTACCTGTACTCCCGCGCTTATCGCCCCTGTCTTGCTCTAATTAAGATTATCAAATTGCCGGCTGTTTATCAATAATATTCTTCAGAAACCGATGTGTGGCATCCACTGAGCGAACCCGGCTTGGTAGGGTGGGGCTCGCCCCACCATTATTTATAAACAATAAAATAA
>JBAQFY010000395.1:0-5645 GCA_049287505.1 Sedimentisphaerales bacterium
CCGACTAATTTGAGTGCCCCTTTTTCCGCATAACTTCTTGTTAGCAGAAGTGAAAAATCGGCAATCGCCAATTGCAAATTGGGAATTGCGCCGGCGGCAAATAACTTTTCGTCCTCCGGATGAGGCCCTCTGTGTGTTCGCTTATCAGGCATTAAAAACCGCCTCAATTCTTGTTCTTCTTATTGCTGTTTGCTGGAGCTTTGAAGAATACTCCAAATCCCTTGAGCATAGCCTGGCTGATTTGACCACCGTTTTTTAACACATCTTGTAGAAAACCAACAGTTCCCTCTTTGATATCTTCTATCGGTCTTTTTGTTATTAGCTTCGCCGGAGGGTCTGACCAGTTCCCTCTGATATATAGACGTGTGAGCTTATCCTTCAGGTTAAAAACAATATCAATAACTGGCACCTGTCTGATGAGGGAATCGATTTTTTCTAAAGGCACGGCCTTTACATACATCTCCACACGCTTGGTTTGCAGGTCTATCGTCCCTCCAGGCTCGGCTGCTATTGCTGCATAAGGATTGGCAATATGCGCACTGTTGATTTTCACGACAGGCCCAGCCATACTAAACATGCACTCAGCATCGGCCATCCTCAAAGGGTCAAGCTTTATCAAACCCGCAGCACTAAATATATGTGGAATTACCGGAAAGACGCTGATATCGGCATCATCAAGAAAAATCTGCCCGTCGCCGCTGATGCCTTGCAGACCGCTGCCCTTGGCAGTAAAGTTGTAATTCAATGTAACTGAGCCTTTCGTCGCTTTTCTGCCGGGCCCACCTAAGATAGAGGTCAGCTCCACAAAGCTCATCTTCTGGGCCAAAAATTGCCCGCCGAATTCTATCGGTTGGTTTTGTTTAGCTTCGATATATATCGAGCCATTGACCGGACCGTTACACACAACTGCACTGAGCTCGTCAAAGCTGATACGCTGGCTTTCAAGTTTGGCCGTCGCGACAACGTCGTTCGCAAGGACTTTATCTTTGACATACAGAACAAAATCATTGAATTTTATGTTCCCGCTTGACTGCAATCCTGATGGTTCATTCAAACGACCGGCTATTTTCAAATCGGCAACCAGTTTGCCCTCGGCTGATACTCCAGGCATATTCAAGGCAGTCAAAACGGTAATCATTTCTGATTTTGTAAATCGATGATTTATTTGCAACGAAGCATCTAAGTTCAGGTTCTCATAATTGACTTTGCCTTCGGCATGGAAAATTTCTGAACTTTCGGCACTCACACGGTTCAATAAAAATTCGTAAATACTATCTTTCCTGAAAGCCGACAAAGTTAAATTGTCATAGACTGTCTTTGAACCTTGGGTATCTACAATAGCAATTGCAGCTTTTGTAATAGTGAGTTTGCGGACGTCCGGTTTGCTGCTTGGAGCAGCCGATTGCTGAGATAAATGCACCGGCGGTAAAATAAATTTTCCTTCAGCCGCTAATATTTGCAGGCCCACTCCTTCAATCTCTATTTCAGTTATAACGGGACTTAAGCCCGGCCAATTGGCCAAATCAGCCTTTACTTTCTCAACAAACAACCACTCACGTTTTGCCTTGTCATAAAATTTAATTCCTCCAAGATGAATTTGCCCGGAGTAATCAGCCTCGACGCTCTCAATTTCAACCGCCCCTTCGCAGAATTCAGATAATCCTCGTTCTATTTCCTGACGGATTACACTTGGAACAAGCCGGACAACGGCTATGATAAAAACCGCCAGCATTATTAGGATAAGGATGCTGACTATCCAGACAAGATGCCTGAACCACCCCTTCTTATTGGCAATCGTCTTATCATCAGTTCGTTCAAGAGGCATTAAGAAACTCCTTAATCCCGTTATATTCTCTCGCCTTTCTTGCGGGCCTCATTGATTTGTTTTCGGCTGCGGTGCTGATACTCACGAAGTGTCTCTATCTTGTATTTCTTTAACAGCTCCCGCGCGCTAACGCCCGGCTTGAGCGCCTTGAACAGCCACCACGGCGCCAAATCCTCGTCGCTTAGATTCCGCTCAACCTTTATCTCGTCTTTATGTTCGGCAAGCATTTTTTTGACCTTTTCCCGGTTGAAATCGTGGTGGGCGAATGTCCGGTCCAAATCAAGCGTCGCGATGAATTGTTTTGGCTGGGGCTTCTCAACATTCTCAAAAGTCTTGCCGGTAATGTCGATTATATTGCCCGCCCCCACAGGCACAATATAGTAATGATAAAGTATAGCGTAAGCGTTCAGTGGCGAGCCGCCGCCGTAGGCGCTTGGCCAGAAAACTATATCCACATCCAAAGCATCACACTCACGCCACAGCTCTGCGAAGTTCAGGTCAAAGCAAGTCAGAATGCTTATCCTGCCGAAATCGGTCTCGAAGGCCTTCACTCCCTCGGTGCTAACGTGCAGTCCTTCGCCCCAGAACACAAAAACCTTCCGATAGTAACCGGCTGTTTCCCCCTTGCGGTCGATAAGAACAGCCGTATTGTATTGCTTGTCTCCCGCCTGTTCTCGTATCGGACAGATAACGTACATATTGTATTGCTTGGCCAGTTTTGCCACGGCTTTCGTGGTCGGCCCCGGAATAGGCTCAGCCTCAGTGCCGGCGAACTCCTCAGGCAGACAGGCGATATCCACCCCGTTCTTTCCGGCCGTATGCAGGTGCTCTATCGCCAGCTTTAGCTTGACTTCGTGCTCGCCTCCGAAACCGATACAAATCGCCGCCGCCTTCACCTGTCTGCCGGGCAGTTTTGCTCGGTCCAGTTGTGGGATAACCTCCGTGCTTTGAACCTCTTTTGCAGAAACTGAGCCGGCTAAGGCCGCAACAAGAAGGCAGATAACAGATAATATGAAAGTTCTCATTGTTTTTTCCTTTGTGCTCTAAAATTCTCACTTCTCAAACTCAAGTCTCCTCGCTTGTGGTGATTCTGCCGTACATGTTCCGGTAGTCCAGTGTACAGACATTGGGGGCAATGTCAAAAACAAATTGACATAACCGCCTGTCATCTCTATTATTTCGTTTAGCCGTTGCCGGTACGGCGATGTTATTCCGGTATGCCGGAACGCAATACGTCACGCTGTCATTCTGAGCGGAACTCGGTGAAGCAAAGAATCTCAATGACGCAAAACGAAACCTGTCCTGAGCTTGTTGAAGGATACGAAATAAAATGCCAAGTCATAACTTAGCATATATAAAGATAGATGATTTGGAAATCATCGGCTATTCGGTTGCGGGCGAAGAGACCGTGGTTGCAATGCCGCAGTTGGACGTTTGCTTCGACGTCGGCAAGGCCCCCGACCAGATTATTCCCATAAACCATATTTTACTCACGCACGGGCACATGGACCACGCTGCAGGTATTGCATATTATCTCTCGCAGCGAAATTTTTGCGGCATATCACCCGGAACGATTTTAGCTCCCAAAAATCTATTAGGGCCGATGAGAGAAATAATCGATGCGTGGTCCCGGCTGGACGGCAATAAAGTGCCCGGCAAGCTCGTCGGCGTAAAACCCGGCGACGAATACCAGATAAAGCCCAATCTCTTTGCAAGGGTATTCCCGACAAAACATTGCAAAGGCTCTGTCGGCTACAGTGTAATTGAGAAGCGAAAAAAACTCAAAGCTGAATACATCGGCCTGACAAGCTCACAAATCGTCGAGCTAAAAAAGCAGGGCGTTGAAATTGACTATCCCCTTGAGATTCCGATTGTTACTTATCTTGGTGATACGCAGTACGTTGACTTTTCGCAGTTAAAATATATCGCTGAAAGTAAGATTTTAATCGCAGAGTGCACATTCTACGAAGATGAGCATTCCGGCCGGGCCGAGGCCGGCAGACACATGCACATCGACGAATTTGCAGCCCTGCTGGAAAAGTTAAGAAACGAGCACATCATAATCACACACATCACCCAGCGAACCCCAATGCGCGAAATCCGCAAAATATTAAAAGATGCCCTGCCAAAGAAAATTTACGACAAAATCACCCTCCTTATGGCCAAAAGACCAGGATAGCTTCATTGAATATTATGCATCAACTTCATGATGTATATCTATTCTGCGTAGTTTAATCAATAGTATTACCAGCAGAGCAGGCAGCATAACAGACCATACTAATCGTAAATATCCCCAAAAGACTTCTATTATTTCAAGGTCCCGGTGGTCCATTATCCATCTCGTTATCTCAAATTGTGAGTATATATCAGCAGCTACAAATAAAATTACACAGTAAAGCATAATAAACGCGATGACAAGAACTGCAAATAATATGCACTTGCCCTTAAAGCTGCTGAGCATTTGACGAATTCTTAAGTTGTCAAAATCACCCTTGTAGAGCTGGTAGCACAGGAAAACTATTATGCTCCAAAACATTACTTTTGAGACGATAAATACAACGCCGGTATTATAATCCATCGAACCGCTGCTGACAGAAAGAGCAATCGAGATGGCATCAGCAAGATAGGTGGCTAAGAAGTAACCAAGGACTCCGGTAGCTATCCAGAAAAGTCTGTGCCTGAATTTAACGCCACGGTTTATTTTTTCATACTCCTCAGCGAGGCTCTCTGTGCTGCCAAGCCGATAAGTAGCAATCAGGAAAGCCTCTTCATCGGACAACTTTAAATCCGTCAGGTTTTCGATTTCTTCCCGCAAATGGCTTTCGAGCTCTTCGATATCCGAACTGCCAAGTGTTTGTGATTGAGCGAGATTGCTGCGCCATTTATTTATTTGTTCATTTAGGTCAAACATGGCTCATTCTCCCATAATTGCCTTAAAGTTGAATAAACAACTTCCCATTGGTTTTGTTGTTCTTTTAGTGCTCTGGTTCCTTCTTTTTTGATTTTATAATATTTTCGTTTGCGTCCTGTCTTGGATTCGCGCCACTTTGACTGAATCAATTTCTGTTCTTCCAGTCGATGCAGCACAGGATACAGCATACCATCTGTCCATTGCATCCGGCCGTTCGACAGCTCACGTACGCGCTTTATTATTGCATAGCCGTAGTTCTCGCCCTCTGAAAGAATTGAAAGTATCAACGGTGTGGCCGAAGCAGCAACTAAATCCTTTGAAATAGCCAATTTTGTATCTCCAGCAAAAAATACCTAAAACACCTATACATAATACTTCTATGTATTAGGTTTTCAACAAAAAAATACAAATTTTTCTAAAAAATCTTCAAATCACTTGACTGGTTTTCCGTGGCCGTTTATTCTTCAGTGGCGGTGAGATAATCCTTGTCAATCTGCGGCGAAAAAAAGTAGGGTGGGGTTTTCGTCCTTCGCAGTCCCGATTTTTCGGGACGGAGAATGGATGCCCCACCATTTTGTCGTTCCTGTGAAAACAGAAAGTAGGGTGGGGCTTTCGTCCTTCGCAGTCCTGATTTTCTCGGGACGGAGAATGGATGCCCCAACATTCTGCCTAATATCTATATAGGTTACACAATGCCAACAAATTACATTTATCGAATGGACCATGACACAGGTTTCGCACCAAATATTAAATATGGAATCTGTACATTGTGCGGATGTAAAAAAACAAGTATTGAAAAATGGGCCAAGAAAGGGAGTTGGATAATTGGAATTGGTGGTAATAATACGGGTAAACCAAATCACGTAATTTATGTTATGGAAGTCGAGGACAATCCGCCATACTCTAAAT
>JBAQFY010000396.1:0-12429 GCA_049287505.1 Sedimentisphaerales bacterium
TTTGTGGGCTGGGGTGTATATGGCCAGGGTGCCATTCCTACCGTGCCGGGCTGGGCAATGCAGGGCGACTACGGCAGCTTTGGCCTGAACGGATGGGTTGCTAATGACACCGGCGGCGAGCATTTTGAGAAGAACTGGAAGACTCTAAACGTCAAAGGGAGTAATGATATACCGGTGTTTCTTGATTGCCAGTGGGTCGATGGCTTGCCGGAGGCGACAGATGAGCCGCCGGAATATGATGGTCAGTGCCATTGGCAGTGGGATTACAACGCCATACGGAATTTCTGCATTAACCGGCACAACGGCACGGTAAATAGTGTCTTTCTGGATTCTACTGTAAGGCCTGTCGGCCTTAAAGAATTATGGCAGTTGAAGTGGCATCGAAAGTGGACCGAAGACAGCCTTGCTGCCGGCATACCGGTTTGGCCGAACTGGATGAAACGTTTTAAGGATTATGCAAATTATTAGCCAAAGACGTTCTGCGTTTTTTCTTTTATGTCCCTCCTTAACACGAAATCTATACGCAGTTTGAAAACTGCAATCTGAAATCTGGAATGCTTGCCCCGAACGAAACCTGTCCTGAGTGTAATCGAAGGATAGGCCGCTGCCGCCGTGTCCCGCACAAATTGAGTGCGAACTCACGTCTAATTAGTGCGGGATAATTTAGTGCGGGGTCATTGCGAGGCCCCCGTCTTGCTTTCACAGGAAAGCAGGGGACCGACGCAGCAATCTCAAAAAATAGGTATCTGTCTTCGAATAAAAGGTTCAAATATTAGTTTCAATAGGACGTAGTTTAAAAAAGCTTATACGTAAAGCGCGTACGCGCTTTACGTATGATAATTATGGATTTCCCAAAAGCTAAATTCAAAACAGAAAAACCTATAATAAAAAAAGGTTTTTCTTGAAAATCACACTTCTGTAGTGTAAGTTCGCAATAGATTGGCGAGCTAGAGTATCTTGGATTCGGTATTCAGGATTAGAATGTCGGTATTGCAAATACGGCTTTACAGTCCGATTAAATCGTTGTGTTCTGGCTAACAGAAGGAGTATTATACGGAAATCTTATAATCGGTAGCTAGTACCTCATAACGTTTGATTTTAGCAATTGAATTGAAATTACCGATATAACTTTCAGAATATTATTTATCTGAAAGGAATCGGCATGAACAAGAAATATATTGTCCGGCTTGCGGACCAAGAACGCAAAGAACTGCAAAATTTAGTCAGAAAAGGTAAAACTCAGGCGTATCGAATAAAACATGCAAATATTTTACTGACAGTTGATGCTGATGGGCCGGATTGGCCGGACCATCAGGCAGCGAAAGCTTATAAATGCCATCAAAATACAATCAAAAACGTTCGTCAACGTTTTGTTGAGTACGGCCTTCAAGCGGCTCTTGAGCGTAAAAAGCAGCAAGTCCTTTCACGCAAGCGGACTATTGACGGAGAAAAGGAGGCACGATTGATATCAATAGCCTGCAGTACGCCGCCGGAAGGTTTTGCCAAATGGACTATGCAAATGTTGGCTGATGAACTGGTTGCTCTGAAAGTGGTTGATTCAGTTTCACATCAGACCGTATGGAGGACGCTTAAAAAAACGAACTTAAACCTCACTTAAGAAAGTGTTGGGTAATACCTCCAAAACAAAATGCGGAATTTGTAGCAAATATGGAGGATGTACTGGAAATCTATAAAAGACCTTACAATTCGGCTATTCCAGTTATTTGCATGGACGAACAGCCGACACAATTGATCAAAGAGACACGCAGGAAGATAGCAGTCGAACCAGGCAAGCCGGAACGTGTAGATTATGAATATGAACGTAATGGCACAGCAGCAAATTTTCTGTTTACTGAGCCTTTGGGTAGTTGGCGCAAAGTTAATGTTCGTCAACGTAAGACATCGATTGATTGGGCATATGAGATCAAAGAATTGCTGAATGAGGATTATCCTGAAGCGGAGAGAGTGATATTGGTTTGCGATAATCTGAACACTCATAAGATTGCATCACTTTATGAAGCGTTTGAGCCGAGGCAAGCACGACAACTTGTCGAACATCTGGAGATGCATCATACGCCCAAGCATGGCAGTTGGCTGAATATAGCAGAAATAGAACTCAGTGTTTTTACCGGACAATGTCTGGATCGGCGAATGCCTGATATGGCAACATTGCAGCAAGCATCAAAAGCATGGTACCGTAAACGAAATGCCAACCAAAAGGCAGTGGATTGGCAGTTTACAACCGAGGACGCAAGAGTTAAGTTGAAAAGATTGTATCCACAAATTCAATTGTTATGAGGTACTAGAGGGCAGAAATGATTTCTCCTGATAGGGGATGTCTATGAAAACTAAAACGGTTGTTTGGTTCGTAATTGGTCAAGCAAGCCTGGCTGTCATAGCTCTTGTTGTCTTCCTTGCATTTGTGCTTCCCCGCCTTGATTCACCATCGGTATCAGGCATCGTCGGTGTTATCGTCGGTGCTTTCACAGGCCTGATGGGTACAGTGTTATCTGTCTTTCTTGGAATATGGAAGACCTCCAAAGACGCAGATGAACGTATCAAGGACCGCGTTTCAAATCATGCACTTGAACTCACCAAAATGGACTACGAGCTTCGCCAGAAATCGTTGGAGTTGTCCGGCACCCAGCAGCAATTTCTCGCCCCTGCAAAGGTGTATCGTACATTCTACAGGACTCTGCTGAACCTACACACAACCGGAGAATGGTCCAAAGAAGCGGAGAACCAAGGTTTGCTAAATATCTTCGATCTGGGTTCCAAAAAGGAAGATGGAGCTCAAGAACCTGCTAATCAACGCATCAACTCCGAATCACAATAAGCCGGCCTTTGGCCGTCTATTACTCGCATGTTATACGGATAGTGAAACGGCTACGAGTTCTTATACGGAAACCATATAATCAGTAGTTAGGAGAGGTAATTTGTGTTCTACCCATTAGCTTTAGCAATGATGTATTTGCTGGGCCTATGGTGGTGTTATGTGGTCATTCACCGCTTTCCAAAAGATGTACAAGATATTCGTCAACAAAAAGAAATTACTCGAACAGTAGCTATAATTTTTATTTGGGTTTTCACAGTTATAATTGCGATCCTGCTTATTCGTTACAGCTTTAAGATAATAGAGGAAATAGGAGCATGGATTCGTTGGGTGTCATAGGGCCGATTTTCGACCAAAGTCCTGCATTCCAGTATGCTTTGCGTTATACGAAAACAATATAATCAACAGCAGGTAGGGTGTGCACGGCACAGCTTTTTCATTTGATGGAAATAGCTTTTGTGGTTATATTGTTCCTATAATGGCTAATTATAAGCGAACATTTGAAGTGCTGAGTCTGCTGGTGGTTTCATCGTTGGGTTTTGCCGCGGAGCAGCCGGCACTGCAACCGATAGTGGAAGTGGAAGAGGATGTTTACCGGTTTGAGCCGGCCGACAATGGTGCCGGGCCGATGTGGTGCCGGGGCTCAACGTGCTTGGTGCGTATCGGCGAGAATGTTTTTGCGAGCGGCATCGAAACGCTTAAGGACTTTAAGCCGCTGAACAATTGTCGCTGGATGCTCTTTCGGCGGGACGCCCGCGGCTGGCAGCAGGTGCAGGTCGATACGGTTGGCCGCACTCGGGAGCCGTGTCCGCTCGCCGGTTTTTCCGATGGCCGTTTGTTTATGTCTGTTAACCCAACCCTCACGACCGACCCGAACGCATACGGCGGTCCTGCGAGGCCGGAAATTCTGGAATTCGACGCGGCGGAGCCTAAAAAGCCGTTCAAAACCATCCTGCCGGTCTGGGACGGCGCGCCCGCCTTCACCGAGCATTCCTACCGCAGCTTTGCCGCCGATGGCCCCGCCCGCGAGTTGATTCTGTTCCAGAACATCGGTTACACGCACGCCGAGTGGGCGTTTAGAAACAGCGCAGGACAATGGCTAAGCAAGGGTAAACTGAAGTGGCCTTGGGGCGCCGAATACGACAAGCCGCAGCCGATTCGTGTCTGCTACCCCAACGTCGCGTTAAAGAACCGCGCGGTGCATTTCTGCGGAGTGAGCGATATTGTCGAGCCTTACCTGAAGTGGTGCCAGTTCAAGCAGAAACTAACGGGGCGAGAGTGGGACTATGATTTCCGCAGACTCTTCTACACGTGGTCGCCGGACATTCTGACGGGCCGGTTCGGCGATTGGGTCGAGATTGCCAGCCGTGATAGGACTTGCGGCTGGATTACGCCGGGCGACCTTTGGGTGGCGCCTGATGGAGCGGCGCACATTGTCTGGACAGAGCGTGCAATCGACGAGCGGCTGCGAGAAAAATTCTTTCCCGACGCCGTGCAGAGCCACACGTTAAACTATGCGATTGTCCGTGAGGGCAAAGTGGTGGTGCGCCGCACTTTGGTGCCGGCTGAGGAGGGCAAGTCAAAGGAAGTTCCCGTACTGCCCCGCTTGCAGGTTACGCCCGAAAATCGGCTGTTTGTTTTCTACTACGTTAGCGGCACCGACTCTGCAGGAAAACCGGTTTCGCAGAACCGTATCATGGAGCTTCGTATGGACGGCTCCAATAGCCCGCCGATTCGTGTGCCGTTAAAGTATTCGCTGAATAGTTACTTCACCGCGACGGTTCGCGGCGGTTCGCCGCCGTCGAAAGTTCTCGACCTGCTCGGCACACGCGCTGGGCAGAGAAGCATTAACTATGCGAGAATCCTTCTCTACAAATGACCCTTGAAAAAATCGCTCCGGCAACTGTTGACTACATAGCCGTAGCCTTTGATAATCACTATATGATTCAACGGAAGCGAGGACAATCGGCCGGATTAATTAGTATCTGTTGCGAAAAATAAAAACCGACGATGTCACCCCTGCCCCTGCTTCCGCAGGGGTAAACTTGTCCCCGCGAAAGCGGGGAGCAGGGGTCCAGAGCGAAAAAGCTGGATTCCCGCTTGTGCGGGAATGACAATGTGAAAGTGGGGAGATTGCCACGTCGTCCCGCACCAATTAGGCATGAGCCTAAGGCTCAATTGGTGCGGGACTCCTCGCAATGACGGAAGTGAAAATGGGACGGCTATTGGTTTTTAAACGGAAACCAGATAATCAATAAGTTGGCTCGCAAGTCGAAGAAGGAGAATGAGACTATGAAGCGGATTGTATTTTTTTTACTTATCGTCGGAATTTTCACGACGGCGTATGCAGATGAAAAGCTGAAAAAACAGGTTGATAGGTCAGCGGAGCAGATTGAGCCGAAGGTCGTAGAATGGCGTCGTCATTTTCATCAGTTCCCGGAGCTCTCGAACAGGGAATTCAAGACGGCTGAAAAAATAGCAGAGCATCTGGAGAGTCTGGGCCTGGATGTGAGAACCGGCGTTGCGCATACCGGCGTTGTCGGCCTTTTGAAAGGCGTCAAACCCGGGCCGGTAGTTGGGCTTCGCGCAGATATGGATGCCTTGCCGGTCACCGAACGGGTAGATGTGCCGTTCGCTTCCAAAGTTCGTACCAAATACAATGGTCACGATGTTGGAGTGATGCATGCCTGCGGGCACGATGCGCACATTGCCATTCTAATGGGTGTTGCTGGGATTCTTACTTCGATGAAAAATGAATTGAAGGGAAGCGTAAAGTTTATTTTCCAGCCGGCTGAAGAAGGTGCACCCCAGGGCGAAGAAGGTGGTGCTCAGCTCATGGTCAAGGAAGGAGTCCTGGAAAATCCCAAAGTTGATGTGATTTTCGGATTACATATCTGGGCGCTTGCTGAGGTCGGCACCATCTCCTATCGTCCCCAGAGAATCATGGCCGGCGCCGATAGCCTTCGCATTAAAGTCAAAGGCAAGCAGACCCACGGCTCCACACCGTGGACAGGCATTGACCCGATTACTTTACTGTCTCTGCGCAGATTATCATAGGGCTCCAGACAATCGTTAGCAGACAAACAGAGCTGACGGAAGAAGCGGCCGTGATAACAATCGGGAGCATCCACGGCGGAGTCCGAAGCAATATTATCCCCGAAGAAGTTGAGCTGATAGGGATTATCCGGACGCTCAATACGGATATGCAAAATAAGATTCACGAAAAGATACGGCTGACCGCAACGAAGATAGCCGAAAGTGCCGGGGCGATTGCGGATGTTCAGATTAGCAAGGGCTATCCGGTAACGTACAACGACCCTGAGCTTACTGCCAGGATGCTGCCTTGCCTGAAGCAAGTCGCAGGCGAGGAAAATGTCAAGCTCATCAAGGCGATAACGGGCGCCGAGGATTTCTCCTTTTTCCAGCAGAAGATTCCCGGCCTGTATTTTTTCTTAGGCGGATTACCAAAAGGCAAAATGGTCGAGGAGGCCGCGCCGCACCATTCTCCGGATTTCTATATCGATAAAAACAGTTTGAAGCTCGGCCTCCGAGCGCTGTCTTATCTGGCGCTGGATTATATGGACAAGCACGGCAAGTAAGAGAAGGTCTATTACCGAAAGCTTTCAGGGCCAGGATTTAGCTCACAGAGTCTTTTGACAAAATGATATGACTATTGTTAGACTTATGACGAATTCATAATCTACCGAACCAGCGGCTGCACGCGGACGTTATGGGCGCGACGTACTTCAGCTTACACGTCAGGGACGTTTCAGGAAAGACTTGTCGCAGTGCAGTAGGTTAATGAAAGTTTTAATATGTATCCACGTTTGTTTGAGATACCCGTGCTCCACTTGAAAATCAGCACTTTCGGTCCCATGATGGTGCTCGGGTTCCTCACGGCACTTTTCATGATGAGACGATTGAGCCGACGTGCACGCCTGGACCTGGCAATGATTACCAACGCAGCCCTGTACTCACTAATCATCGGCGTGGTGGGCGCACGGGCCTTCTTCGTGTTCCACCACTTCGACCAATTTCGCGAGGATCCTCTGAATATTTTTGCTACGTGGCACGGCGGCCTGGAATTCCTGGGCGGAGTGATACCTGCTATCTGCTTTTTGTTATTCTATCTCCACCACCATAAGTTGCCTGTTCGCCGGTATCTGGATATTATGGCCATTGGTCTGATGATGGGCCTGGCTATTGGGCGGATAGGGTGTTTTTTAAATGCCTGCTGCTTTGGCAAGCCTACAGACCTGCCCTGGGGTGTTCGCTTTCCCTATGGGTCCTTTGTGTACATCAGTCAGATCAATCCCGACCTAAAGAGAAATAGACTGGAGCCACACCTCAAGCTGCCACAGGCCGAGTACCTCAGCTTCTATGACAAACATGGCAAATGGTATCCGAAGCCCTTGCGGGAGCTGACAGAGCAGCAGCAATATGAGGTTACAAAAGGCAGGTATCGTTGCCTTCCCGTCCACCCCTCTCAGCTCTACTCATCAGCCAATGCTTTGCTGTTGTGTGGTATTCTGTATCTGTTTTGGCGCAGGAGCTTGGGGGGCACCGGTTCGGACAATGCTTCGGGAAGACTCAGCCGGCCGGGCTCGATGGTCGGGCTAATGTTTGTCCTGTACGGCTTGGCTCGATTTCTTCTGGAATTTATCAGAGATGACAATCCGTACGAGCTTGGCTTTCTGACCATTTCACAAATTCTTGGAATAGTCATGCTCGTGCTGGGTGTTGTTTTGCTCGTGGTTTTACCGCACATGAAAACCGATAATTCGGACGGCAAAGAGGTTGCCTCGGTGGACGCAATTACCGAATAATAGGCAAATAATAAGAACAGCCACTGCCGAAAGGCATCTGCCGCAAGGCATCCTGTGGACTGCGGACTGCGAATGACTGGCAGTGTACCTTGACAAAACGATACGGCTACAGCTAAAATTGTGGCTAATAGAGACAGCCATCTATTAATGTCTGAAGACAGTACCCATAAAACGGCGGCTGGCCCTAATGACCAATAACCGGCAGCTCAATTTGAATGGTTAATGACGATAAATGAGCAATAGTCCCAAAGAGTCAAGCATCGATAGCAAACTGAAACCAACAGGCAAGACAACCATAGGCGGGCGGATTACTGAGAGCAGCACAAAATCTCGGACTGCGAAAGGTGATAGTGGCAGACAGGCCACATCTAGATGGAAACCGTCGCTGGTGCTAAGAGCACTCAGACATAGGAGTTATATGCTCTTTTTTGGTGGGCAACTGATTTCACTCATCGGCACGTGGATGCAGTCGGTGGCGCAGGCGTGGCTCGTCTATAAGTTGACGGGCTCGGCGGTCATGCTGGGATTCGTCGGTTTCTCAGGACAAATTCCGGTTTTCTTGTTCGCGTCTATCGGCGGCGCTATTGCTGATAGACATAATCGCCATCGCATCATCATCATTACTCAGACAGTAGCGATGCTCTTGGCCTTTGCCCTTGCTGCCCTGACTCTCACGAATCGTGTGCAGGTGTGGCATGTGTTTGCGCTCGCTTCTTTGCTGGGTGTCACGAATGCTCTCGACATCCCAACGCGACAGGCGTTTGTAGTGGATATGGTTAGCAGAGACGACGTTATGAACGCTATCGCGCTGAATTCTTTTATGGTTAACGGCGCGCGTATTATCGGCCCGGCTATTGCGGGAGTGCTGATAACGACAATCGGCGAAGGGTGGTGCTTTCTCGCTAATGCTGTCAGCTACATCGCCGTGATTGTAGGACTGCTGCTAATGAAGATTAAGGTACAGAGACATGTCACATTACCAGGCTCGACGCTTGCCAGCATCATCGAAGGCTTCAGATACGTCAGACACACAAGGCCCGTTCGAGCATTATTGCTCCTGCTGGGGGTAGTCAGTCTCATAGGGATGCCCTACGTCGTGCTAATGCCAATCTTCGCAGACCGGATACTGCGACGCGGGGCCAGCGGACTTGGATTGCTGATGGGCGCATCAGGAGTTGGCGCACTGGTGGGTGCTTTGAGTCTGGCTGCGCGGCAAGGCATTCGCGGCCTGGGGCGATGGGTCGCCTTTTCGGCGGCGGGTTTTGGTACGGGCTTAATCCTGTTTTCACTATCCCGCTGGTTCGGGCTCTCCATTGTGCTGCTTTTGCCGGTGGGCTTCTCCATGATGATTCAGATGGCCTCGTCAAACACTCTCATTCAAGCGATGGTGCCGGATAACCTGCGAGGGCGCGTGATGGCTGTCTACTCGATGATGTTTATGGGTATGGCTCCGTTTGGTGCTCTGCTGGCTGGCGCACTTGCTCATAGTCTCGGCGCACCAGCCACGGTGGCGATTTGCGGAACAGTGTGTATCATGGCAGCGGTAGTGTTCTGGCTGCGCTCGCCGGCTTTCAGATACGAAGCCCGGCAAGTAATCGTTCCACCTTCAACAGTATAGGTTCATCCTTCGTAGTATCCGGCCTTCGCATCCGCTTGCTACTCTGCGTAGTAGCACGCTACGTAACACGGGTCGGCGGAGTAGGCACTACGGAGAGTGGACAGCCACCTGCGAATGGCCGGCAGCGGCCCTTGACAAAACGATAAGATTTCAGTTAGACTTGTAACTGAAAGTCAATACTACCGAATCAGCGGCTGAACTTGGTCGCCGCGTCTTCGGCGCTAGTGAGCTTTTAATTATGCGTAAACCATATAATCAGTAGTTAGGTGGACCTAACAGACATAGGAGAAAGCCATGAAAAGAGAAGTGGGCCTGTGGATTGACCATAAACAGGCTGTTATAGTGACTGTTGCGGACAAAGGGGAAGAAATAAAACTGGTAATATCGAATGTTGAAAAACAGATACAGCGTGCTGCTGGCTCACGTTCGGGTGGTTCATTTGAATCACAGGCAGTTCCATCAAATGGCCGCCAACAGCGAGAGTTTACGGGACATCTCAACATTTACTACAATGAGGTAATTTCGTATATTCGTGATGCAGAATCTATTCTGATATTTGGTCCTGGTGAGGCAAAAGGTGAGCTCAAAAAACATCTTGAGCGCGAAGGACTCGGTGGACGTATAGTTGGTATTGAAACAATTGACAAGATGACTGACCCTCAGATTGCGGCAAAAGTTAGACAGTACTTTCTAAATCAAAAATAGGGTTCGCCAATAGGATTGACACAGAAACACCTAACCATGTGTTCCAGCGGACGCGTAAACACCTCTCGCCGTTGAACACCACGTTAGGACGAATGAAGGATCTCGAATATGAGTAAGAGTGAGAAGATCAAACTAAAAGGACGGGAACTGGCCACTCGTTTGACGGGCATTTCAACCCCTACTGGTGGAATCAGTTGGAAGCCGCCAGTTGATGAACGAAACAAGGCGCGGCGACTATTGGTGTATCTTGCAGAGCAGCGGGCCCTCCGCTATCCATATAACAAAGAGATAGGCACCTTCGTCGTGCAGTCCGTCCTTGATACACGTGAGCGAATTACCCGCGACCTCGAGGCTCTCTCTACGGACTCTCTTCTGAGAGAAACCCTGCGAGCTATGCAGGCTGTCTGTCGCAAGTTTCTGGATGAGAATCAATCCCCAAGCGCAGGTTATGGTTGGCCGTATGAGGCTCAGCTTCTCAGCACACTGGGTGAGATGCGAGCTTTATTCGGAATCCACATCGCTCGGATTGCCTGCGCTTATGATCTGGAAGTGGATGCGTGTTTGGGAGGAATACTACCTCCTGAGCCTGAACAAGAGCCTAACAAAAGTCACAACAAAAAATCAGGAGATTCAGATGGGTCATAACATATCGCTGCAGCAGACTCTTCGACGCGCGCTTCGACAAGCTCAGCGTTTGCTCAGGGCCGCTGATTTCGGATGTTAGGCAAAAGAACGGTCGATACAGTTGCTTCTCTCACCCAAATTTCGTAATATAAGGCAGCCAAATTGGTGAAACTTAGTGAAACTAATAGTAAGTGGGAAATCCCAGATAAAACAAGCAGATTGCAGAGTAACTACTTATCCATTAGAATATAACTCGAAAAGAGTTTATCGGCGGGCCGTTAAAAAGTTACCAAAGAGCGGCATAATTTTTTTGAGGCCTTGATGAACATAATAGCAGACAGATATGAGTTTTCGTACATGTTGGGCTTACGTTGTTAATGAGTTGTTCGACTTGGATATTAATAGCTGTGGCTGGTGGTAGAGTTTTGACTGCGACTTTGATTATAAATTGGATTATAAACAAGATAGGGGATAGAAAGGAGAATTAATATGCTTTTAATGAGCACTTTCCTTTGGATAATTATTGTTGTGGCTGTTGTGATTTTGGCTGTGTTTATTGGAACGAAAATAAAAGATAAATATTTTTAGAAAGCAGGGGGTTTTCACTGGGTTTTTAGTTTGAAAATGTAAGGTAGAGTGCCTGCTTGTTTGGGTAACCTATTATTAGAATTTCCCTGTAAATGTAAAGGTAATGCGGTAGTATCTTCAGCAGGAGAATATCCTTCAGAAGCCCCACTTTCGATGAATCCCGCCCGTCGAAGACGGGGCGGGATGAACAATATTCACAGGAGTAATATCTTGAGTTAATCAAGCATATCCAATCATTTGAGAATAATAGGGACAGTCATCTATTAATGGCTGGGGCCGGTCCACAGAAAATGGTAACTGTCCCATAATGTAAGTATTGAGTAAAAGCAGGAGAAAAAATAAATCCATAGCAAGGAGTGAATGCAAGGAATGCGACTATATCTAATCAATCCCTCAAACCCGCTTGTCAGCATCGTCAACGTCAAGGAGAGCCGCTGGAACCGCTACCGAGTGTGGAAACCACTGGGCCTTATGGTTCTCGCCGGCCTGACCCCGCCGGAGTGGGAAATCACGATAGTGGACGAGAACCTCGGCGTGCCGGACTATCAGGCTATGCCTCGGCCGGACCTGGTGGGTATTACCGCTTTCACCTCGCAGGCGAACCGCGCCTATGAAGTGGCCGGTTGCTTCCGGTCCCTGGGCGTACCCGTCGTCATGGGCGGCATTCATGCAACCATGCGCCTGGACGAGGTCATGGAGCGCGTGGACTCAGTCGTCACGGGGGAAGCCGAGAGCATCTGGCTGCAGGTCCTCGAGGATGCCCGGCATGGTAGCCTGAAGCGCTGCTATGACGGAGGGCTTGCCGAGATAAACGATGTTCCGCTCGCACGCCATGATTTGCTGGCTACGGGATATGCCTTAGGTTCCATTCAGACCACACGCGGCTGTCCCTTGAACTGCAGCTTCTGCAGCGTGACGACGTTCAACGGGGCCAAATACCGCCAGCGACCCATTTCGGATGTCGTCCGGGAATTCCAGTCGATTCGTGAGAAACATGTTCTGGTGGTGGACGACAACCTCATCGGCACGCGCCCTGAACACATCGCCCGCGCCAAGGACATGTTCCGCGCTATGGCACAGGCGAACCTGCGAAAGGAATGGATTGCCCAGGCCACCATTAACTTCGCCGATGACGAAGAACTTCTGGCGTTGGCCGCAAAGGCCGGGTGCAGAGGCGTCTTCATCGGCTTTGAGTCCCCAACGCCGGAAGGGCTTCGGGAGGTCGGCAAGAAATT
>JBAQFY010000397.1:0-2863 GCA_049287505.1 Sedimentisphaerales bacterium
GGCCCTTTCTCAGGGCGCTTGGGAGAAATAAATATGCTGTTTGTTCCTAAAGTCTCTACCTGGGTCAGCACTTTGGCCTTGAGGCCTGTAAGAGCAGCAATAACGGCTGTTACCGAAGCGACACCAATTACAATGCCGATGGTTGTGAGTATAGACCTGGTCTTATTGGTCCAGATTTGCCCCAGCGCAAGATACACACTCTGATAGGCGAGCCGAATAAAAGCCATAGGTGCCCGTATCACAGCTCTCATATCTTCTCCTCCTGTTCGCTATCTTGTATTACGGTTTTACCTCGCGGGTCACGGTCATTCTGCAGGTCACTGCTTATTCGTCCGTCTTTCATCTGAATGATTCGCTTGGCGTGATGCGCTACGTATTCTTCATGGGTTACTATAATAATGGTCTGGCCTTCCTGATGAAGCTGGTCAAACAGCTTCAGGATGCCCTCGCTGGTTTTGCTGTCGAGGTTGCCGGTCGGCTCGTCGGCCAGCAGAATACTCGGATTACAGACGAGAGCCCGTGCGATAGCCACGCGTTGTTTCTCACCTCCTGAAAGCTGATTGGGCTTATGTTTTATTCGGTCTGCCAGGCCAACCCGCTCGAGCACCTTTTTGGCACGTTTGCGACGAGACCACCAGCCATTTTTTGAATAAATCAACGGCATCTCGACATTCTTGAGCGCACTTAATTGCCCGAGCAGCTCAAACGACTGAAAAACAAAGCCGATTCGTTCATTGCGAACACGGGCTAATGCTGCGTCAGTCATTTTCGTTGTATCCTCTCCATCAAGCTCATAGCATCCTGAAGTTGCCCGGTCCAGACAACCCAGGACATTCATCAGTGTGCTCTTGCCTGAGCCGGAATGACCCATCACGGCAACGTACTCGTTTTCGTTTAGTTCCAGGTTAATTCCGTCAAGCGCATGGATACGCTCGACGCCGACTTTATAAATCCGCGTAACGTCCTGAAGTCGAATTATTAGTTTTTCATTTTTGTTCGACACTGTTTGCATCGTTTGCATCAGCCCCAATTTTGGCGCCGTCCGCCTTCTTTTTCTTCTTCTCTGCCTCTACTTCTCGCTCATCTTTTATTTTCTGGTCGTGCTTTATACTTTCGAGCACTTTATATGGTCCAACTACTATCTGGTCTTCTTCCGTAATGCCCGACTTTATTATTGTATGGGTCAGGTTGCTTGGGCCTATCTTGACGGGTGTTACTACTGCCTTGCCGTCGATGTAGCGATAGACGACAGGCGTGAATGTTTTATCTTTATCGACCTCCGGATTGTTCTCACGAATCTCCAAAGGCAGGTCATCGACAGCCCTGCCCAACACAGCCTGGCTTGGTACATTAAGAACGTCTTCGTGCTTGATGGTTTCAATATCAACGTGCGCCGTGAGGCCCGAAAACAACTTTTTCACGTCACCCTCAAGCAGTATCTCTGTCCTGAAGTATTTCGTAGCGGTGCTTGGAGATATCCTGTGTGTCAACGCAATTGAATCAACCACGCCTTTGAATTCATCGTCGGGAAAGGTCTGAACGTAAACTGTGGCTTTTTGACCAACTCTCAATTTGCCTACGTCGGCCTCATCCACCTGCGCGACGAGCAGCATTGTAGATAGGTCCGCCACCTCCAGTATTACAGTTCCCGGATTATTCATTGTTCCGAAAATCACAACCTCGCCGACTTCCGCATTAATCTGTGTTACCACACCATTGATAGGTGAGGTTATAGTCGTATAGCTAAGCGCTTCCTTCGCCTGAGTAACGTTGGCACCGGCAGCCTCGAGGTTGTGCTGCAATACCACCAGATTCAGCTCCGCCGCGTCGATTGTATGCTTGGCGGAGTCGTATTGTGACTTGAGCTCGTCAGACTTTAATTGGCTCTGGTCGAAAGTGGCCTGGCTAGTATCCTGGGATTCGAGTAACCCTTTTTGGCGTTCCAAATCGCGCTGGGCCTGTTTTAGTGAAGCGTCAAGGCCGATAAGGTTGGCCTGCTGACTGGAAATCCTTGCTTTTTCGACTTCGAGCTGGGCTGCCTGGGCGGCGTAGCCGGCCTCGGCTGAAAGCAAGCGACTCTGCAAATCTTTGTCATCGAGGCGTACCAGCACCGAAGCCGGCACCGGTGGATTCGTGTCTGTGTTACCGCAGGTTACAATGTCTCCTTCCTCATAGGGCAGCTCTATAATTCGTGCCATCGTTTTTGCGCTTATTTCCACATTTATCCTGGGTTCGATTTCTCCGGGAGCACTGACAAACTCTATCAGCTCTCCGCGCTGAGCCTTTTCGATGCGAACTACCGTTGGTTTACTTGAGGTGCCGGTTTTGACTTTATACACTATCGCAAACACGGAAACAAGCACCAGCGTTACAATGACAGTGATAATAATTATGCGGGACTTTTTCACTCTTATACCTTTCCTGAAAACAAATTACTACGGATTACAAGATTCGATTGCCAGCTATATATATAACGCATAATTCGAGGATTTGTTACGCTATTTCTCTAAAAAAACAGGTGTATGTGCTGATAGGTTCTCAGACAGGCCTGTCAGGGCAATCAGGAACAATGCTCCTTTCAAATAGAATAACGAAGAAACGTTTAATTTAACAGGATAAATTATGCCGAACAAATGTTACAGTTTTGTTACGGTTTTGTACTTTTTTCGTTATTTTTTGCGATTTTTTACTTTCCAGCCTGCTCATTGCCGAACGAAAGAGCGACACTTTTTTTTCTTCGAGCACTTAGAGCCTATCCCAATAACCCGCTCTATTGCGGCCGGCTGCAAAGCCCGATGCCAGCGTTGTCAGCCAAAAATGTTCTCAACGTGGAGAAAACCACGCCTGGCGAGCATTTTTGGCC
>JBAQFY010000398.1:0-1687 GCA_049287505.1 Sedimentisphaerales bacterium
GCCCAGGCCCGTCATATCTTTCGGGACATCATTGATATTCCCGCTGATGTGAGGATCGAAGGACGCGAAGTGCAGGTCAAGTTTCACCGCCGCTCTCACCTTCCGATCATCCTGGCCTCAGGACTAATGGATCAACCTGTGCTGGTGCCGTGGTGGGATGGATTTTCTTTGAGATTGACAACTCAAGACCCCTCTAAACCTATCCAGACTTAGGTGAATAGTTGTCCGTGGAAATCCAGGCTAGCAAATATAAATCATTCCCCGGAATAAAATATGCAGTATTAGAGCTGAAGTAACCATCTTTATCAAGAGCGAAACGACAGGTGGTAGCAATGTCAGGGTAAATAATTTTTGGTTTTTCAAAGTGATCATAGTAATCGCAAGCTCGAAGTTCCCACCAAAAGTGGCCCTGATCCCATCTCTTTTGCAATTGTGGTTGAAATTTTTTTAAATGCTCAAATACTGCTGGATACCTGTGTATATCAACACCTACATAAGTCCAAATAAGATAACGATCCCTGAAGTCAACCGTATAGCGGCCCACATCCTTTCCGACTATTAGAGGCTTAATTATTTCTTCAGCTTTGCGGTTCTTTGCTATCAGACGGTCCCGTTTAGCCTTATCAATTATAAAAGCTTCATTAAGACCAGTTATGAGGCCACGATAAGGTTTCCCATTTATATATCTAATTAAGACAATTGATGAGCACTTCATTTTTTCAATAATGGCTTGATTAGATCTATCAGAAAAAGACCATCCTTCTGGCGAAAGCTCCGTCACAGGAAGAGCTTTTGCCTTTTGCTCTACGGCGCGAACCAACTGTTCTCCTGAGCGAATTGAATAGAAGTCGCTTATTGGTATTGGGGCAAGGTACGAAAATGTGCTTCTTTTTTTAGTCCGCGGCATACTAATGAGGATAATAGTGCGCACTGTTGCATTAGTAAAAACTGGTAGACCAGCCAAATCCACGATATTTAGTACCGAAATGTCGTTTGCCAAGAACTTGCGCAATGGTCGCCCATAAGCTGCCCGCAACCATTTGTTGGAAACAATCATGCCAAACAAGCCGGTTGGCTTGAGCAGTCTGTGACCTTTTTCTATAAAATTCACATACAGATCGGCTGTTGGCTGGAATACCTGGTAATGCGAATGAAAGTAGCCTTTAACTTCGGTTAGCCCTTCTTGTCTCACATAAGGCGGATTGCCGATGACGGCGTCGAATCCGCCTGATTTCATGATATCCGGATACTCGTTATTCCAATCGAATACGTTGATGCGGAGTCTTTCATCATCATTAATCAGAGGGAGGTTCTGCTGTTGATAGAAGTCAGGCCCTATGAGCGAATTGCCGCATTTGATATTATTGCCGAGATCGGGAAGGGCGCGCTGCTGAAAGAGCCGCAGAAACGGCTGGATGGTCTGCTCGCTTTCGCCTTCGAGGACTTTTAGGAGAAGCGAAAGCTTTGTAACTTCGACGGCCTGGGGATCGATGTCCACGCCGTAGATATTATCGAGCAGAATTCTCTTCCGCTCGGCGATGGTCAATTTCCAGCCCGATGTCGTTTGCACGAGCACCGGATTGCGGCCTTTGGCCCAACTTTCCGGCTTATGGGCGAGATACCAATCGTGATGCCAGTCGAGAAGGAATTGATAAGCGTTGATGAGGAACGAGCCTGAGCCGCAGGC
>JBAQFY010000399.1:0-4478 GCA_049287505.1 Sedimentisphaerales bacterium
CCCCAAAACCCTGACGAATTTCGCACTGAGTTTCAGCGAGATATTCACCGAATTATTTATTCACAGTCATTTCGACGCCTGAGACATAAAGCACAGGTTTTTTACTTTCCGCAAAATGACCACGTTAGCACAAGGATGGATCATGTTAGATTCGTTGCATCGGCTGCTAGGACAGTAGCGCGTTGTCTCGGTCTGAATGAAGACTTAGCAGAGGCTATAGGCTTGGCCCATGATATTGGCCATCCACCATTTGGACACCAAGGAGAGGAATTTCTTACAAAGATATTTGAAAAGCATGTGATACTTAGAGAGAAATTAATGCCTTCATTTTCTCACGAAGTATACGGGCTCAGAGTTGTTGACTGGATTGCGAAAAGAGACAGAGAAAGTCCGGGTCTTAACCTTACTTGGGAAGTCAGAGACGGTATCATTTCGCACTGTGGTGAAGACTTCGCAAGTTGTAAACTCAAACCCGGTCCCAAGGACAAAAAGCTGGAGCAACTTAGGACTCATGAACAGGCGGGTAATCCCGCGACTTTAGAGGGTTGTATTGTTCGTCTTATTGACAAAATTGCCTATGTTGGCAAGGATATAGAAGATGCTATTGAAGCTGATATTATCGAGGAAGATGAAATACCTAACGGTTTTCGCAACGAACTGGGAAAAACCAACGGCAAGATCATTGGTACTTTTGTAGAAGATATGGTTGAAAATAGTTATGACAAAGATTACATATCCATTTCTCCAAGACTTGGTCAATTACTTCGCGATTTGATTGATTTCAATCGTAACCGTATCTATCAGAGTCAGGAAGCAGAGGGATATAAAATGCAAGCTGAAAAAACGATCGAGTATCTATTTGATGACCTATTACAAGAGTTAAAGCATAGGGACAAGTTTAAATCTTACAGATACCCTGAAGATCATAAAGATAAGTCTGTACCGTTTGTTTATCGGGTTTTGCAGCAGTTTGTTAGTAGAGATATGAAAGATGTTTATAAACCTAAAGACCCAAACGAATTAATTATTTTAGACTTTATCGCTGGCATGACAGATAGCTTTGCAATTCGATCCGTGTCGGATGTTTTTATTCCCAAAATGACGGTCTGATTTCAATATTTAAGACAATCTCGCAAAAAATGTCTGTTATGCACTATAAATATTTATTACTATCTCTATTTGATTATTTTTGTGGAATAGTTGGTATGAGTCCACTTGACAATCTGTACAGAGTTTCACCTGCGTGGTGTACAATCAAGGCGCCCTTGTCCTCTTTGTTTTCGTAGTCGGCTATGTTTACCTCATCAGGGTTCATATAACCGAGATTTACCTTTTCGCAGCGCTGTTTGTCGATGCCGGTGGCAAGCACCACGTTAGCCCGCGGTTTTTCGATACCGTCGATATATGTGCCGATGCCTTTAACGTGAGTAGAGTGCGCCATCGCCGCCCGCGGAATGCCGGCGAATTTGTCCATTCGCTTCAGGAAATAATCACGAGTATGATAGCCGATTTTATCAAGGATTGTACCGTGAGTGTAGGATATTTCCGTAATATGCGGGGCGTAAATAATCAGTGTCCCGCCGTCAGCGAGTATCGGCTCGAGTTTGTACATCACCTTGGCGGCTGTCCAGATGTCGTCGTACATCTTCGGCGCAATTCCGAGAATCGTATGATAGGGCTTGTCCTTGTAAATAATATGGACGTCCCTGGATAAATCCGCTGCCTTTTCCCAGGCATCAATACACTCGCCGATGAATATTCCCTTGAGCTTGTTTTCCACAGCAACAATGGCGAATAGTTTGTGCGGCATTTTTATAAATGAAGCCGCCTTTTCAACCACATTCCGCGTTGGCGTCCACTTGTTGCCGTTTATAACAGGATTTGTTATCACGGCACTTAGCCAGTGAAAAAAGTTTATGATTTCATCGCCTGCGATTCCTGGAAAGATGTACTTATGTCCGCCTGAAAAGCCGACAACTTCGTGAGGAAATACGGGCCCTAAAATAAAAAATTCATCGTACTCAAAGACCCGTTTGTTAATAGCTATGTCAACTTCTTCGCGAAACAGACCTCCGCTTATTTGCTCGATCTCGTCGGCGGAGATTCGACCTATGGAAGTGAACGTCTGCGGCTTTTCCCATTCGTGGTTGAAAAACTTTACAGATGCATATTTGCTTTTGCGCTCATCCGCGGTCATACAAAGTCTGGCACAGATTTGTTCTTCGCTCAAAGGTTTATGTGTTCCGAGCGCAACCAGACAATCGAGAGCCTTTGCTTTTTGCCCCAGGCGGTCATAAATGATTTTGAATATGTCACCTATAGGTCCCGAACGGGTATTGTCGGGAATTATCAGGAGAATCCGTTTTCCGGTGTAGTCGTTTTGGGCAAAGAACTCGGCAATCGCCTCACCGGCCCGACTATTTTCAACAGAACCATCTTTATTTTGTCGCTCAATTACCATTATTCTTATCTCGTGAAGGCTATCTCGCTTCACGCTTCACTATTCACGCTTCACGTTTTTTCCCACGGGGGCAGTTCCGGCAGACATTCATCAAATTCAGCTATCAATTTTTGTCCATATTCACCGGCATATTCGCCGTTGATAAATTTATCAAATGCCTCGTCGTGGAACCGCTTCCACGATTCGACCTCGTCACCGGGATTGATTGGATAAAAAAGGGCATCGTTTGCCTTGGCGGCCTTCATATCTCCCGGTGCATCGCCGACCATCAAGACGTGGTTCTTTTCGTAACTGTCCTTTATAGCATACTCAAGGTGCTGAGCTTTTGTGCCCATTTCCTGCCCTGCTATAACCTCTACGTATTTGGCGATGTTGTGTTCTTCCCACTCACGGGCAAGCGCCTCGCCGGGCGTCGCCGAGACGACGATAACGTCAGCCAATGGCTGGATTTTCTCTAAGCTCTCCCGCACAAACGGAAACGGCGGCATACCCTTAACGATTTCCCCTATTGCCCAATTGACTCGCTCGCTCCAGGCAAGCGCAAGTTCCAGCTCGCGCCTGACCTCCGGGGCCGAGGCCCGGTCGATGGCTTGCTTTAAACCATCGTTGCTGAGCAGACTATTGGGGTCATCGACCCACGCAAAATAATGCGGGTATTGTGGAACCTTGAAGCCTCTGCTCTTGGTCATCGGATGGTTGGGCAGCAGTTTTGCTATAATACGCTTGGCGGTCTTGTGTCGGTTGGCGCCGCGCGTTTTGGAAAACAAATCGGCAAAGTCCTTGCATTCTCGTACCGCCTGTGCTACCGGCTGCAGACCGAAATAGGCAATCAGCCACGGGCAAAAGCACTCCCGCTGCTTGATTCCCATCGTATCGAAAGCGCAGCCGTCAGAGTCAATGCCGACAAAGAACTTTTGTTTTGGTTTGAAATCTTTCAATGGTTGTGCTGGGTCAACATCAGCCATTTCATTCTCCCTGTATCGTGTTTGGTATTATTGTGTCGTCTGACGCATCACGCAATACGCACGACGCACCACGAATTAGACTCCGCTGAAAGCCGAGAATCCGCCGTCAACGGGGACGACAACCCCCGTAACGAATTTTGCTGCGTCGCTTAGCAGCCACATAACCGTTCCAATCAGCTCTTCCGGTTCGCCGAATCTGCCCATCGGCGTATGGTCGATAATTGTCTTGCCGCGTTCGGTTAGCTCTCCGGTCTTTTCATCCGTCAGGAGGAATCGGTTTTGTTCGGTCAGAAAGAATCCCGGCGCAATTGCATTGACGCGAATGTCTTTGGAATAGTTCCGGCAAACGTGCACCGCCAACCATTGTGTGAAGTTGCTCACGGCCGCTTTGGCCGCTGAATACGCCGGTATCTTGGTTAATGGACGAAAAGCGTTCATACTGGAAACGTTCAATATCACACCGGCGCCGTTTTCAGCCATCTCTTTGCCAAAGACCTGTGTTGGCAGCAAGGTCCCAAGAAAATTCAGGTCGAAAACAAACCGAACGGCCTCGCTCGGCAGGTCGAAAAAAGAAAGGTCAGGCGAGGTAGTGGCTTCTTTTTTGTTTCCCCCTGCCCCGTTAATCAATATGTCGATTTTACCGAACTCGGAAGCGATTTTTTCACGGGCATTCTCCAAGCTGTTTTTGTCTAATACATTTGCTTTAACCGCAACAGCTCGTCCGCCTTTGGATTTGATTTCGTCGGCGACTTTATCTGCGGCGGTTTCAATTAAATCCAGAACAGCGATTTTCGCGCCTGCCTCACCCAGCGCCTTAGCCATTGTACCACAAAGTACTCCGCCGCCTCCGGTAATCACAACTACTTTTCCCTTAATTTCAAACAGTTCTGCCATCTTTTATCCTTTCTCGCGGATGAGGTTACTCATCCACGCATTCACTCTCATAATTTGTAGGGTGGGCTTTAGCCCACCAAAAAAACTACCCGCATCATCTCGGTGGGGCAAGCCCCGCCCTACATATATTCCGGCAGTTTTTTCTCCAAGGGTTTACT
>JBAQFY010000400.1:0-2156 GCA_049287505.1 Sedimentisphaerales bacterium
CCATATTATTGATATCGGTCCCGCAGCCGGTGAGCACGGCGGGGAAGTCGTTGCGCAGGGAAACATCAGCGACATAATTAAATGTGAAAAGTCGGTGACCGGTGAATATCTGGGCGGCAGAAAAAAAATTGCTCTGCCGCCACGGAGAAGAATTTATAACCTGCGAAGGTGCCTCGAAGTAAAAGATGCTGCCGAGAACAATCTCAAAAATATCGACGTCAAGTTCCCTCTGGGCATATTTACCTGCGTAACGGGGGTCTCGGGTTCCGGCAAGAGCACTCTGGTGGACCAGATAATGCTTCGGGCCTTGAGACGCCGGCTGTACGGCTCCCGCGAAAAGCCGGGCAAACACAAAACCATTCTCGGCGCCTCGCAGATTGACAAGGTTATAGAAATAGACCAGTCGCCCATCGGAAAAACCCCGCGAAGCAATCCGGCAACATATACCGGCGTCTTTGACCTGATAAGAAAACTGTTTAGTATGACCCGCGAGGCGAAGATTCGCGGTTATAAGCCCGGCAGATTTAGCTTCAACGTCAGAGGCGGACGCTGCGAATACTGCAAGGGAGAAGGAACAAAGAAAATCGAGATGCACTTTTTGCCCGATGTCTATGTAACCTGCCAGAACTGCAAGGGCAGGCGATACAACCCGGAAACACTGCAGGTTACATACAAATGCAAAAACATCGCTGATGTGCTCGATATGAGGATTGAGGAGTCACTTAAATTCTTTGAAAACTTTCCGACGATTGTCAGGATTCTGCGGACGCTCAACGAGGTTGGTATGGGTTATATGCAGTTGGGTCAGTCCTCGACGACGCTTTCCGGCGGCGAAGCACAGCGGGTCAAGTTGTCCGCCGAACTGGGCAAAGCGGCGACAGGACATACCTTATATGTGCTTGACGAGCCGACCACTGGGCTGCACTTTGCCGACATTGCTAACCTCTTAAATGTCCTGCAGCGACTGTGCGATATGGGTAATACCGTCGTGGTAATTGAGCACAATCTTGATGTTATCAAGATGGCTGACTATATAATAGACCTCGGTCCTGAAGGGGGGGACGCCGGCGGCAGGGTTGTTGCGGCGGGTGGACCCGAAGAAATTATCGAAAACAAAAATAGCTACACGGCCTCATTCCTGAAAATCAAACTACAGGCCGAAAAACAGAAAGGAAGCAGAGAATTCAAAACTCAACAGGCAAAATTCAAGGTCCAAAGTGGCAGTTCCAACTAAGTAACATTGAAGATTTAAGACAACTGTGCAGCCAGCTTGGCGTCACCATCGATTCGATAGAGGATGCCTCGATTCTGGCCGAGCCTGTTCAGCTTAGTCCGCCCTGTGATTGGGTCATTCCTAATTCGCTGGCGGTCCATCCTATGGAGGGCTGCGACGGCGATTCACAAGGCCGGCCAGGCAAGCTGACTCTGCGGCGGTATGAAAGATTCGCTGCCGGCGGGGCCGGCCTGCTGTGGTTTGAAGCAACAGCGGTCGTCCCTGAAGGCAGGGCTAATCCGAGACAATTGTGGCTTAACGAAGATAGCAAAGATGCCTTCGCAGCCCTTATCAAACGGACGCGAGAAAAGGCGAAAGAAAGTTGTGGCCCGAATCACAGACCAGTTATTGTAGCCCAATTGACACATTCAGGTAGATACAGTAAGCCCGGCAGCACAGCCCAACCAATAATCGCTCAACACGACCCTTACCGTGACCCACTGGCCCCGCAGCAAAAGCCCGACCCAAACGCAAAAAGTAAAATACCCGCCGACTGGCCTATCGTAACCGATGACTATCTCGACCGGCTGCAGAATGTCTATGTTAAGGCAGCCAAAATTGCCTTTGAAGTCGGTTTTGACGCCGTCGATATAAAATCCTGCCACGGATACCTGATTAATGAGCTTCTTGCCTGCCACAATAGGACCGGCAAATACGGCGGCTCATTCGAGAATCGAACCAGATTTCTGCTGGAAGTTATTGATAAAATCCATAAAGAGCTTGGCCGAGAAGTGCCGGTCGTTACCCGCCTCGGCATTTATGACGCCATACCCTATCCTTACGGCTGGGCTGTTGATAAGGATGATTACACCAGGCAGGATTTAACCGAACCAAAGAAGCTCATCGCACTTTTGCGAGACCGCGGCGTCAAGTTGATTAATAT
>JBAQFY010000401.1:0-19511 GCA_049287505.1 Sedimentisphaerales bacterium
CCTTCACGCACTGCGTTGCTAATCAGATAATTGACGAATTTAATGACGGGCGATTGGCCTGCCATTTTTTCCAGGTCTTCGGAATTCTCCTGCTGGTCCTGAACGACCTCAACATCCGCCATATCATTTATGATATTATCGAGGTCATAATCAACCCTTTCATCCTTGAAGGAATCGCACAAGGCCTCAATGTCTTTGACGTTGCAGACTACGACCATCAGCTCCATCTGTGTCTGTCTTTTCACATCCTCTATCGCAAAGACATTTGCCGGCTCACTTGTTGCAACAACCAGAGTCCCTTGCTCTATCGCAATCGGACAAAGGGAGTTACTTTTTATAAAATCGATGTCGAGCTTCTCAAAAGCTTCCTTCTGCACGTCTTGCGGTACTATATGTCTGAACTCAAGGTCATATAACTTGGCCTTGGCCTTCAAAATATCATCAGCACTGATTGTCTGCATTTTCAGCAGCAGCTCTGTGACATCAGAAGCTGGTTTTGCCTGCTGTTTTTTCCGCAGGCTTGAGTGTTCCTTCGCGGTAATCTTGCCCATATCCAGCAGGACATCAGTGATATCGTACACGTGCGATTCGCCCGTCTGTTCCGGAGAATAAAGCTCACTTAGCCCGCGCACCGACTGGTCATCGGAACTGTCCAGACTTGGTGCTGAGCCGGTGTCTAAGCTCCGTTTTAAATCCTTTTTTGGTTTCGACGAATCCTGTCTTTTTTCAGATATAAAGGGTAGTTTCATCCCGTTAGAAATTTCCTATTGTTGTGTCTCGTTAGATTCCCGTTACAGAATTTCTAACGGGATTCATTCCGACAACTTCAATATTATTTGCACTCCGTCCGATTCAAGCCTGACGAAACTATCGCCAATTTGGACGACCTTAAAATCTTTTATTGAATCGCCCTCATAGAGGATTCTATCATCAATCATGCAGCAATTTCTCTGGTTCGATTGCATAATACTTAAAAGTTGTATGCCTTTTGATTTTAGTCTTAGCTGTTGTTGCCAGAGCATTTGAGCGTCAATTTCATTAGCTTTGTCCTCATCACCGGGGATTCCTCTTAAATTGGCTAAATTCATTTCAAGCTCGAAAGGATTTTTCGTCAGTTCATCGACCTTGACCTGTGGCACCTCGGAAAACTCATAGAATTTCTTGACTATTTCATCCATCCTGTTAAAGATTTTTGACTTAACACCGGTGAGTCGGGCGATAGCTGTCTCAATCATTGTCTGTTCCGTCTCAACTGTCGCTGCTGATGCTGCTTTTGGTGTGCTCTTTTTTATCATGAACCAAAGGCACAGCAGACCTATAATAAACAAAACGGCGAGCAGCGTGGTACTCTTGCGGACTCGTTTTTTCTGAGCCGCTACGGTAAGGTATTGGGGTTCCTGTGACTTTTCAGCATCATCGGGTGTCTTACCGGTAGTTGTACCCGACTTTTGTGCCGGTAGGTCTTCAAGGTTTTGGTCGTGTAAAAAAGACAACATAATTAAGCTCCCTTAAAGCTAATAACTGGTAATTGGTAACTGGTGATTATTTGACCGTTTAACCTGTTTTATTCTGGAAAAATATACTTACTATAAAATCAGCAGCTATTTGGCCCTCGGTTTGGTCCTCGGTGCTTTTGTGTTTCTCCAGCTTAAGTTCACGAATTTTCATTATGCGAGGAAGCTTCTCAAGCTCTAATAGAAACGAGTAAAATGAGCTAAAATTGCCCTCCAATTCCATTTTTAACGGCTGCTCTATGTAGCCGCTATTATCTTTTTCCTTGAGTGTTCGAATTGTTTTAGGCTTTAGGCCCTGTTTCTGGGCAATAACAGTTACCTGCTCAAGCACCTCGTGAATCTGACTTTTGAGAGGCAGCTTGCTTTCAAAAAACTTTATCGCCTCTTCCAGTTGCTCAAGCTGCTTTGTAAGGTCCTCTGCTGCTGTAGCGGCTTTGCCAAATTTGCTTAATTGAATCAATTTTGTCTCGAGACGCCCTTTTGTATCGGCCAGATGTCTGTTTGCCGGCTTAATCATATATTGGTAGCCGACTATAGCTACACCGAACAATAAGGCGGAAAACACAGCTTTTCTAAATCCGCTTGTCATAATTATGTCCTCATCTTAAGAAACACAGATGACACAGATTCGAATTGATTAACACAGATAAATCTGTGAAATCCGTAATAATCAGTGCAATCTGTGGTTAAAAATTCCATATCGTATTCTCAGCTCCGTCCCTGATTTTCTTAATGTCTTCCTTGGTAAGCTGGATCTCTTTTCCGAGCATTGCCGTCAGTTTGAATCGCCTGAACGTGCTGTCCTCGATTTTATATTCTTTTGATTCCACCAGCGCTACGTCGTCCAGCAGGCTCGAATTACTAAGCCGTTCGATATAAGCTGCAACCTGAAGGTCGCTTGGAGCCATGCCTTCGATATCTATATGAGTCTCTAATAATTTCTCTTGTGAGACTGTGTTTTCTTCTGCTGCCTTTTTATTAGCCTGTGCGGCTTGATATTTACTGCTTGACACAACAGGATTGCTTTGCTTGGGCTCTTTCTGAAGCAGGCTCAGCTTTAACAGCGAGACACCAGGAGGCAGGTTATTTGTCAGCGATGCTAACAAAACACTTCTGGGCACCGGCTCAATCAGCTCTGCAGTGGTTAGAGCTGTCCTCATCATTTCACCACGCTTGGCCTGAAGCTCTTCGAACTGTTTTATCGCCTCCTGTATCTGCGTCATCTTTGTATTCACGAGTTTTTCTTTAATGATGCAGGCCTGCTGCCGTATTTTAATGGTTATAAACGAACCGAATAAAGCTATCATCATCACCACGAATAAGAAAAGATACATCAAGTTCGTTCTGCGAGATTCGTTGTTTTGAATGTAATCATCGGGCACAAAATTTATATTAACCATTTTCTTGTTTGTCTCCTCTTGGAACACGGATTAACACTGACTTGTAAGTGTCTTTCAGTGTTCTCGTCAGTGTCCGTCAGCGTCTCTACGACAGGCTAAGCCCAAAGGCAATAGCCCAGTTAACCTGACAATTCCTTCTATCTATCGGGGCGCCTGAAGACCCTTTATCCCCTTCAGTGTCCCTGCTTAGACGACAGGGGTCTGTTATTTCCACTGCCGCCAGACAATCTCCCAATTGTGCCGGCATCTCCATCTGCTTTGCTATCGTTGTGCATATATCTCTATCTACAGTCTGGCCTGAAAGGAAAATCAGACGTTCGATTTGAGCTTTTGGGTACATTGAAGCAAACTGCCGCCTGCACGCGGTCAGTTCCAGCACTAATCTGTTTACCCCTTTCTTCTTGTTGTCGAGCTGCTTTAGTCCTATCGATATCAAACGAGCAAAAAGCAAATTCTTATGACGGCAAATAACAACGTGAGTACAGTTCACCTCGATACAAACTATCATTACTATCGCTTCAAGGTCGGATTTACGCCGACCAAAAAACTTGGTATAGCAGTTTGCCAGGGCTACCGGCCAAACACCTATGGATTTAATCTTCAGGCCTGCCTTTTCATATATCGCCAGATGTCTGTCGATAATCTTCCGCTCAGTTGCTATTACCAGAACGTTATCCTGTTCCATAGGGATGTACTTCATTATTGTGTTCTCTTTGACCGGTTCGAACGGAAGTTTCTGCTTTATCCTCGAAAAGATTGCATCATCGACCTTGCCGTCATTTGTCTTCGGCATTCTTATATGGTCGATAAACAGCTCGCTCGTCGGCATTGCCGCTGTCACCTCTCTGCCCTGAAAATCGCCGTTCGATGTCAGTTGACGTATAGCATCGATAGCCCATCTTTGCCATTTGCTGCTGCCGGGCTTCACATCCTTCGGCAGGTTTTCAGTGCTGCCGGCAATTAAACTTGTACCCTTTCCGTTATCTCTAAGCTGGACCAGCTTCAGGACATCATTTCCAATATCCACACCAATCGAATATGCGCGGTTTTTCAAGAGTCTAAACATAAAAGTTTTACTCAAAAAGGCATATTTTTTTATCGAGCGTAAAGTTTATAACCCCTATGAGGGTATTTGTTCTACCACTCCATGTTAGCCGAAATTCAGGCTTTGGTTTCCCTTTCGCTATGTGGGCGGTTCGCGAACCGCCCATACAAAAAACCTTCCTCCGCCTGAATCATCCTGATTTATCGGAATTCCTGCTCATTACCTGCATTAAATTACTCGGCCCTGTTCTTCTAACAGTTGCGATACCAACTAAAATATATAAAACAAAAGCCAAACCAGCCAAACGCCTGAAAAAATTTCAGTAGCTTATTTTGAGGAGTATTGCAAAAAGACCCCCTCACTTCTGATAAAATCACCGTTACAAATCCGTTTGTATAGCTTCTGCTTAGAAAACCGGTTTTTTGTTTTGAAATCTTCTTCTAATGAAAAATTTATCAAAAGCTGAAGATTTTTCGCACAGGGAAAAGTCCTCCCGAAATGAATATGAGATGATTATAGAGGTTCTTGCAAGAGGTAAGGAAAAAACAAAGTTTATAGGACTCTGGATGCTCGATGCTCAAGGCTGGATGCTTGTAAGAAGTTAAGTGGTTATCGGGTTATCAGAAAATCAGGTTGAAGGTTATCAGCAGAACAGGGTATCAGGCAAAAGAACCGAAGACGGATGGTGGACGACAGACGAGGGACGAGTACCGAGAATTGAGTACCGCTTGTCCGCCGTAGCTTCAGTGAAAGCGGAAGTATCGAGTTCAATCATTCAGCTTTGAGCTGTCGCTTCATTAAATCTTCGATGGCCGTTTGTACCGGCTTGTTCTCAAACAGCACCTCATAGACGGCCTGGGTAATCGGCATCTCAACATTATATCGCTCAGCGAGAGCAACGACCGATTTGCAGGTGGCAAAGCCCTCAACGACCGATTCGGTGGCCCTTTGGGCCTGCTCTGCGGTTTGTCCTTTGCCTACCCTTTCGCCGAATGAGCGGTTTCTTCCCTTTGGCGAAATGCAGGTTGTAACCAAATCACCAAGGCCGGTCAATCCCGCAAAGGTCTGCTCTCTGGCTCCCATTCTAACCCCCAGGCGGGTTATCTCGGCAAGCCCTCTGGTTAAAAGCGCCGCCTTGGCGTTGTTACCGGCGCCTGTGCCGTCTATAATCCCCGCTGCTATGGCAATAATGTTTTTCATAGCCCCCGCTAACTCAACCCCGACAATATCAGTGTTGGTATAGACGCGCAGCCAGGGCACTTCATCGGAGAAGGTGTGCTGAATTTCTTTAGCCAATGACTCATCCTCTGCTGCCACACAGGCCGTCGCTGGAAGTCTTCTTGCCAGCTCATCGGCAATCGTAGGCCCGGAAAGAACAGCAAATCTCGTCCCTCGTCCCTCGTCTCTCGTCTCTCGTTTTTCGTCCAATATCTCAGCAAGTATCTGGGTCGGGCGAAGCAGAGTATCGTTCTCGATACCTTTGGTTACCGAGACAATAGGAATGCCCTGCGGAACGTAATCTTTCAGGCGGTTCCAAACTCCACGCATAAACTGACACGGCACAGCGGATACAATCAGGTCGGCCCCGGCCATTATACGCTCATCATCGGCTTCAAACACAAGCTCTCTCGGCAGTTTATAGCCGGGCAGAAATTTCTTGTTCTCGCGGTTCTTTTCTATTTGTTCTAACTGCCGACGGTCGTAACCCCACGTCCGTGTGGCTATGCCCTTTTCACACAGCAGCATAGCCATAACGGTGCCCATCCCGCCGTCGCCGATTATGGATATATTCTTAAACATTGAGGAAATTATATTGCCAAATCTCAAAATTGCAATGTGTTTGTCCGAGCATAGTACCTTGTCGCACGTGAAATAGTGAACTGTCATTCCGAGCCGAGCATTTATCTTTTTTATGTCATTCCGAGCGGAGCGCAGCGGAGTCGAGGAATCTGTTCAAAAAACTGTTATTCCTGCGAAAGCAGGAATCCAGATATAAATAATCATCATTAATCATTTATATGTTGGTAGGGTGTGCACCGCACACCATTATGCTTTACATGAATGTTGAAGGATTGAAAAGCTGAAATTTAAAATCTTAAATCTTAGTTCCGAGCGACGAATCAATCGTGCCGTAGTGCCACGACAGGGTCAACCCGTGCCGCCCGCAAAGCCGGATAAAGCCCGGCGGCCAGGCTTACAAGTATGGAGAAGGCAACTGCTCCCAAACAAAGCCACCAGGGAAAGCTAAAGTAATTTACGTATGGAACGCCCTGTTTAGACAGAAAGTGATTGGCAATCTGGTTGATGACCGTACTTACGAACCATCCAAGAGCAAGTCCAAAAATGCCGCCTAAAAAACCAATCATTCCGGATTCAAAGAAGAATATTTTTTTGACGTCTTTATCGCTTGCCCCAATGGCCTTCATAATTCCAATCTCTTTGTATCTTTCCAGAATAGACATCACCATCGTATTGATTATCCCTAAAGAGGCGACTGTAATGCCAATCATCGCAACCGCAGCAAGGAACATATCCATAAAAATAAACGCCGTCTTGATTTCTTTTAGCTGGTCTATGAGTGCAAAAGTCTTAAGCCCCTTCGCTTCCATCTGTTCCTTTACCGGGTCAATATATTTTATAGAGGCCAGCTTGATAGTTACAGCCGAATAGCCTTTGAGCTTCTCCGCCGGCTGGAAAAAATCTCGGATGTTTGTCAGCGATATTTTTTTCATACCTTCGGCCGGGCCGGGGGGTATATAAACATCGCTGCGCACCGGAATAGCTCCGACCATTCCCATACGTTCAGCTACGCCGACAATGGTGAAGCCGTAGCTCTCCTGGCTGAAAGGAAGTTTTTCACCCTGCATAATCGACATAATGTTTGCCGGACTAAGAAGGGCCGAATCAACGGCTAAAGTGGATACCTCAATTTCCTCTCCAATTACTGTCTCGAAGTCCTTGATATTCATACGGCGTAGCAGCGAATCACTTATAATCAAAGAATTTTCCGCATCGCCGGCATAAGCCTTGCCCGCTCTTAGTTTCATCAGTTCTGATTGGCAAACATCGGCAGACATAACCTGGACAATACTGAACTGTTCCTTTCCCCGGAATTTAATCAAAGCAGGAAAACGAATTTCAGGAAAAACCGATTCTACGCCTTTCATTTTTCTGACTTCCTGCAGAAAATCGTCGTCGAGGACTGGGCTGTTTGCCGAATCAAGGACTTGCTCATTTTGAATTTGGTCATGCTGCTCATCGGGGTCCGTATGAGAGTGTTCGTCTCTGTCTCTACCTGAGGCCTGAAAGACGGCGATATAATTGAAAAGCCCCATTTTTTTGAAGCTGTCTGTAACGTTTTTCTGAACGCCTTTGCCGAAGGAAAACATCGAAACCAGAGCCCCTATTCCTATTACCACACCGAAAGTGGTAAGAAAAGTACGCAGTTTCCTCTTGAACAGATTGGAAAAGGATTGCTCGATGTAGTCGGAAATTCTCATCTATTCTTTACCTGATTTTTTCCTGTTCAACAACTTTGCCGTCGCAAAGGCAAATAACATCATCGGCGAATTCAGCCAGAAGAGACTCTTCATGGGAAATCATAATGACGGTCAAGCCCTGGTTCTTGTTCAATTCTGCCAGCGTCTGCACAATCTGTCTTGATGTACTCGTGTCCAGATTGCCGGTGGGCTCATCGGCAAGCAGAATTCTCGGCTGATTGACCAATGCACGGGCAATGGCCACTCTCTGCTGTTCACCTCCCGAAAGCTCGGCCGGTCGATGGTCTTTGCGATTGATTAGTCCCACCTTTGCCAGCATCTCCTCTGCCCGTCGATTTCTTTCTTTTTTAGGCACACCTGCAAAAAGCAGCGGAAAAGCTACGTTATCCAGAGCGGTGTAGGAGGAAATAATATTGAATGTCTGGAATATCATTCCGACCTGGTATCGCCGGTAAAGGGCCAGGTCTTCCTTATTCAATTCCGAGATAAATTTACCCTGGACTTTGATTGTTCCTGAAGAGGGCCTATCCAAGCCGCCTAAAAGATTCATAAGAGTAGATTTGCCTGACCCGGAAGGTCCGGTTACTCCCAAGAATTTCCCTTCTTCAAGAGATAGATTCACGTCCTTGAGGGCGGTAACGTGAATCTTGCCGGACGAATAGACCTTGTTCAGACCTTCTGTCTCGACAAAGCCGTCAGAATTCATACTCTATCCTTGATACGTTACTTTACTCTTTTGAAAACCTTTGCAAAATATCATTGCGAGCGAACCGAAGGTTCGCTTGGCAATCTCTTGGTTCCGAAAATGACAAATTTTATTTTGTAAGCAAGAAGCTCTAAGTTATATGCTGTAACTTTGTGCTTTCAGTTTCTACTTTTTCGTTTTCTTCTATTCTTTTTTCCGGGTTTGCTTTTGATTCGCTGTATCGGTGCTGTAGTCAATGGCTCGACAGGGCAGACATTCAACTGACGGGCGGGGACGTTCACTGAAACTATACGTACTTTTATAGCCTGGCCCAGGCGGATATTGAATCCTGAACGTTGGCCGACAATGCACAGTGTCTTTGCGTTATATTTCCAATGGTCCTGCCCCAAATCAGCCATCCGGATAAGCCCTTCGATGCCTAACTTTCGCGACTGCACGAATACGCCGAAGCTTGTTAAGCCGGTAACAACACAGTCAAGCTCCTCTCCGATTTTTTTGCTCAGCATTTGAAGTATCAGCACCGTCGTCAGCTCTTTTTCGGCATCCTCCGCCCGCTGCTCGGTAAAGGTGATGTGTTTGCCAATCTCGGTTAAATCCAGACCTGCCGTATCATCCCTCGCTGACTCCGGACGGTTTTGAAGGTAATATTCCAGAAGCCGATGTACGAGCAAGTCCGCATATCGACGTATTGGGCTGGTAAAGTGACAGTAGTGTCTCGAAGCTAAGGCGTAATGGCCGATATGCAGCGGGGCGTACTGGGCCTTCTCGAAACTTCGCAGAACAGCTAAATTCACTGCAAATGAACAATCAGCACCTTTGACAGCGGCTAACAAATCCTGTATTGCGGCGCGGTCGGGATTTCGAGGCAAGCTGAACCCAAATGCCCGGAGGAGTTTTGTGAGATTTTTCATACTCAGAGCATCCGGCTCCGGGTGAATCCGCCGGATGAAGGCCAGGTTCAGTCTGTCCAGAAGTGAAGCTACAGCATCGTTGGCCTCGACCATAAACATCTCGATTATCGTATGCGGATAGCTGTCATCAGCCGGGTGGGCACCCGCAGCTTGTCCGGATTTATCCATTTCCAATTGAGTTTCCGGCAAATCCAGATGTATCATTCCGTTTTTCGCTCGCCGTTGCTCAATTGCTCGGCTGAGTGTCTCCATATTTTTCAGCAGCTCAATCACCTCGGGCCTGACATCTTTGGTATGACCTTTCAAAATCCTGTCAGCCTTCTGATAGGTCAGACGCTGCGTTGAGCGCGTAATAGAGTTGGCAAAACTGCGGGATACAACGTTACCCTTCTGGTCGTAAGTCAGATACACGCTTTTAACGAAGCGTTTCTGCTCGGGTTGGAGGCTGCAAATACCGTTACTTAAAATCTCCGGCAGCATTGGAATTGTTTTGCCCGGCAGATAGACACTGTTTCCACGGTCTTTTGCTTCGGTGTCCAGCGGCGAATCCTGCTGCACAAAGTGACTGACGTCGGCGATGTGAACGCCTAAGACCCAGTTGCCGTCGGAGTTTTTTTCAAGGCTTATTGCATCGTCAAAATCTTTTGCGTCCGGCGGGTCAATCGTAATTATGACTTTATCGGTAATGTTGTCCCGATGGTTCGGTTCTTCGGGATTGAATTCGGCGGCCCCCTGGCGCGCCTGCTCAATACAATCAGCCTCGAACTCACCCGGCAAATGATACTGCCGGATTATCGACTGTATCTCGCTTTCGTATCGTCCTGCTTTGCCTAACACCTCAATAATTACGCCGCGGGCCAGATATTTTTCCGTCGGATAAGAAAGTATTTCCACCACAACCTTGTCTTTTTCCCTGGCCCCCTTTGCGCCAACATCGTCAACGGAAATCGGCTCGAAAAAGCTTGAGCCGTCCGGCTGAACAATCCAGGCCTCCGGATGCTTCAAGAGTGTCCCCACGAATCTGTTTTGTGCTCGTTCAAGGATCTCGATTACCTCGCCGCTGTACTGCATTTGACCGCCGCGCTTGCCTTGTCTCTTAACCTTTACAATAACAATGTCACCGGTCATTGCGTCGGCTGTAGCCGTTGGTGGAATAAATAGGTCGCCGTGTGCATTAGGTTCACGGGACGTTACGAAGCCGAAACCTTTCGGGTTTGCTCTGAATGTCCCCACGATTTGACCGGCCAGGCTGGGCAGGCTGACCAGGTTCCTCGCCCCTATCACCACGTGCCCCGCCTGACGTAGCTGGTCGAAGGCTGATTTGAATTGTGGATAATCTTCCGGGCTTACGCCTAATGCTTTAGCTAATTGTCCGAGTTTTACCGGTGCATAATCGCTGTGCTTTAGCAGTTTGATTATTCGCTCTTTAAAAATTTCCGCCATTTAAGTCCATCTGTAACGGCAATCTCATATTTAGTCCCCAGTTTTACTGGGGGTCGTTTAGCCGTCGCCGGTAAGCCTGCCCTGAGCTTGCCGAAGGGGCGACGCAGTAATATTCAGCCCGCAATTTATTGCGGGTTTTTATTTATGGAGTTAGTATTACAGGCCATTAGTCTATAAAAGCAAGTAAAAAATACCTAATTATTTGACCCCAATATTTCAAGATTTCAAGTGATTTTGCCGGTTTTTTCTTGAAAAATACTCAACAGATGTTATATTAAATATTCGTGCCTAATAAACCTTTTGGAGGAGAAATCCGAATGTCGTTCAATAAGCGAGTTTTTTATCAAAGCAAGTTTAAGCTCTCAAACGTACGCACAGTTTGCGGGGTTTACCCTGTTAGAAGACCGGGCATTAATAGGGCAGACGCCAACCATTTTACTTCTAACGGAGTACGAAAAAGCGAAAATTCTAACGGGGTGAGAATAGACCTTTTTGGGAAGGTTAATCAGATGAAAAGAACGATGTTAACAATTTTAGCTTTAGCTTTGTGCCCGATGCTCTGTCAAGCCCGGACCGGCGGAGCTGCGACAATGGATACCGCTTTTAATCCTATGTCTATAGAAGCCGGTCAGCTCCCGACACCGATAGTTACAGATAACTCCGTGGAAGTCTGCCTGAACAGCAGGTACTCACAGCATTCCCTGAGCGGCACTGCCGGTGCTCAGCAGCTAAGTAACATCGTATGGGCCGCAGGAAGAGCACCCTTTACGGGGACTCACAGAGACATATATGTCCTCACACCATCTGCGACATATTTATATGACCCGCATAGCCACTCACTAACTTGGCATTCAAGTGAAGTAAGGGATGATGGTGCCTTTGCGATTAGATATGAAAGCGAGCTTGATTTCGATACCGGCGTTTCGTTTATGCCGGCGCTGCTTGCCTCTGTTTCTTTATGGAAGAGTACCGAACCGCCGGTGGCGAGCTGCCCAAAGGGAATTGGATACCCAAAAGCAAGATTGATTTTTGGGGCACAGCCGGTTAGTGGGCTGACGACTAAATTGGCTGTACATTCTTCTGTGCCGGAAGGTGAGCCTGGATGGCTGCCGGACCCTTGCACTACGGGCGATAACAGACTTGAAGAAGTGTTGGCCAATCTGAAGTACGTCAGCAGTTTTGCTCAGACGAATTTGACACTGCAGCAGATTTCCCAGATTCTATGGGCAGGATATGGCTGCACCGAACATACACCAAGCGGCAAGGCAGGTTTAACCGTTCCCTCAGCCTATGCCAGCTATTATTTGACCCGGAGCATTTATCTTGCGAACGAAAATGGTGTTTTTCGTTATCACAATAGAAATCCCGGCACAAACTTGGCTACCAGGGACCATAGAATCGAGCAAATAGACTCTGCTCAGGCTGGAAGGGGTGGTACGCGACCTGCCGACGCTCGAGGCAGGCTGCAATCTGCCGTTAGCGGCTTACCTCAGGCGCCGTGTTATGTCATACTTTGCCTTGATTCTTCCTATGTAGGGCAGGAGTATGCTCATTTAGAAACGGGTTTTGTAGCGGGCAGTATGCTTATCCAGGCCACTGCAATTGATTTAGGCTGTTACTTTAATCCTCAGCTGACCTCGAGCGAGCAAAAAAATATTCAAGCCGCTACGAATATACCCGCCTCGCACATCCCCCAGGCGATAGTCAGCATAGGTTCGTTAGAAGTCCGGGTGTCTATTTCTGTTGTTCTTCAAGGTGATGGCCGTCCTGATATTGGCTGGGCCGTCCCATTGACCGTAAAGTTCTTTACGCCGGGAGCTGATGTATTAAATGGTACTCCGGCCTATCAGTTCAATTTGACCACAACAAAGTCTGCTGCCGGAAACTCGGCTTTCTGCCAGGCTACGGGCCTCGCACCGGGTATTTATGATATCACAGCGCTTGGCCGGTCCACTTTGATGAATATCAGGAGAGGCATGGTCATTTCGGCCCCAGGCACGTCAGTGGATTTGGGCACACTTCTGGAAGGCGATGCCAATCAGGATAACATAGTTGATTTTGATGATTACGCCGTCTTATCGGCGTGCTGGCTCACGTCTAAAGACAAGGCGGAATATAACGCCGGAGTGGATTTCGACCGCAACGGCCTAATTAACGCCGCCGACCTTTCTCTCTTGGCTGCCAATTGGCTCCGAACCTCGCCTATAGAAATCCTGCCTTAATTATATTCACTCTTATCGTCATCCCAACCGCAGCCGCAAACAACACAACTGTTATTTCAACTGTAGCCGCAAACAACACAACCGTCATCCCGACCGAGGCGAAGCCGAGTGGAGGGATCTATTAAAAAATTGTCATTCCTGCGAAACCTGTCCTGAGCAGAGTCGAAGGAGCGGGAATCCATTTCTTTATTCAACATTCCTTGTTCGATATTCGATATTCCCTTTATCTTATCCCCATCCTCTGTCGAAAATTGTAGGCTGTGCACCGCACACCGTTCGCAAGTTAACGTTATTCTGCCGCTCTGTCTTCACTTCCGTGTTCGCTCTTGTAGCTCTCGTATTGCTGCAGAACAAGATTTTCTATCGGGTGGTTCAACTTTATCTAAAATGCGAAGTGATTCATCGGAGAATGCATCGCGGTAGCCCGCATCTGCATAAATCCTCGCAATTTGCAGGGCTTGCAGATGCGCCTCCGGCAGTCGTCCGCCGTGAAATTCGCCGTTTTTATCAAGACCGGCCCAGCTTAATTGTATGGTCGAAGTATCTAGCGTCTTTTCAATGTCGGCAGCCGCCTCGTCTAAACGCCCGGTTCGTATCATTGCCAGGCGATTGATGTGCTGATTTAGCCAGCCCGCGTTGGCATCCAGAATATAGTTCTTCAGATATAAACCTGAATATCCGGCCCCCAATAAAAAGCAAAAGCCCCCAACGCAGACACAGATTATTACAACAACTAAGATAAATACCCGCTTAGATATAATATCTCCTCACTGTTGTTTATATCTTTTCCGCATGACCTCAAGCTCTCCGGCGCCACATACGCAGCGTCCGAGTGCAGTCGCCACAGTCCTATTATTTTTTTATTTTCCACTTATGCCGATGGTATTATGGCCGGAATTGCCTTAAAAAAGCAAGAAAAAATATTTACCCCGTGAGATAATCCCTATTCTATCTAACGCGGTAGTCTTCATACCACTCCGCAAATTAACCAATTAACTACTCACCAATTAACTAATCTACTCATCGAACATCGAGAATTGAGCAACGAGAATCGAGTATCGAGCGACGAACTACCCCGATTTCGCCTTAATGGCGTTCAGCTTCTTGGCGAGTCGTGATTTCTTTCGTGCGGCGGTTTTCTTGTGCATTGTGCTCGTAGATGCGGTCTTATCCAACTTCTGGGCAACAAGTTTGTATTGTTCGCTTGCCGCCTCAACGTTACCTTCGCTCACAGCCGTCTCAAAATGCTTAATTTGCGTCTTTATCTGGCTCTTGCGTGCCCGATTAATCGTCCTTCTTTTGATGTTTTGTCTTGCCCTTTTTTTCGCCTGTAACGAATGTGCCACTGCAATCTCCTGAAGAAAAATCATTATCCTGTTTTGTTCCTGTTGCGGAAACAGCATTTGTCATTCTCGCCCCGCATCGTGTGCGGGATAAACTCCAGCGGGAATCCGGCTTTTTCGCATTGGACCCCTGCTCCCCGTTTTTGCGGGGACAAGTTTACCCCTGCAGAAGCGGGGGGAAGGGGTGACATCGTCGGTTTTTGTTTTTCGCAACAGATACTATTTTAAAATACTCACTGAGAGGTTGGTTCTGTTTTTTGGCTTCTCAATTTATCTACTCGCTGGCTGACGTCTTTATATGCAAAATCAAGCTGGGCGATTTTGCGATAAATCTCCAATGCCTTTTCTTTATCGCCCTGCTCCTCATAAGCCCGGGCCAGATTATACCGCAATTCCTTCCCCGCAGCATCATCTTTTAGCTCATGCGATTCTATCGCATTGGTAAAAACGTCTATCGCATCAGCCAGCCAGCCCTTCATAAAAAAGCAGTATCCTGTTTGATTCATCGATGCAATCTTTCGTCGCGGGTCTTTCTGTGACTCCTGGAAAAAAGGTATCGCCTCATTGTATTGTTTGTTCCTGACCAGACGAAGAGCATATTCATATTTGGCTGCCAGGTTAGTCGGATAGTTCTGCACGGAGAGCTTGTAATGTTCCAATTCGGCATCGTTTAATTGCCCTGAGAGCTGTTCGAGAGATGCCTTGATTTGTGCATCATCGGGATTAGTCTCAAGGGCGGCTTTTGCCTCTCTTATTTTTCGTTTGAGCCCTCTTATTTTTATCTCACCTGCACGCTGTTTATAGCTAAAATCTTGTTTGCTTTTATAGGTATTTTCCAGCAGCGATATGGCGTCATTGTTGGACTGTTCGTTTTCCATGTCCGAGAGGGCATCAGCCAGATTAAATATATTGGCAGGTATGTTCGGATTCTGGGCAATCTTTTTTCGGGCGTCTTCAACCGCTTTTACGCGATAGTCCTCGGTCTTGATAACACTGTCCTGGGCGTGAAGCATTTCCTGCTGTTCACGGTCCTTGATGGCTTTTCTGAAGTCTCCCTCCTCATCGTATTTGCCTCTGGCCATAGTAAGTTCCGCAGAGAGGTTCTTAAATTCGTCTGCCAGTGCCCCATCCTCCGGCCTAAGTCTGGAGGCATACTGGCACGCAACAACTGCCTTGTCGAATTGCCCTAAGGCGGCGTAGGAATCTTTTAATAGGATATATGTTTGCGCCGATGGTCTTTTGGCGACATTATTTTTCTGAAAAACCAGGTTGGCGATCCAGCCGGCCGTTTTTGTATAGCCGCCCGCAACCGCAGCCTTGAGCATTGCCTCGGCGAAAGGCAGATGTTCCGGGTCCTTTACAAAAAGATATTCCGCGTTAAGCATCTGCTCGAGCGGCGTTTTGCCTCGGAGATGCTTCATTTTTTCAACCATCGAAGGTTTCTTGCCGCCCCTTCCCCGACGCTGCAGAGCCAATTCACAAAGCGGAATATGCCCCTCTTCCAGAGCATCCGGACTATAGCGCAGTCCCTGAAGGTACATATCGATAGCGTAATCGACATTGCTTGTCTGGGCTACTTTTCGCGCTTTGTCAAAAAAGGCCTCGGCCTTGGCCAATGCCTGTGCATCTTCTTCCGGCATACATTTTTACCAAATCTCTTTTCTGTTACATTATTAGACCGGCTTATGGTAATCTTCAACCAAAGTTTGTCAACAAATAAAAAACTTGATAAAAAATGAGCCTGTGCTATAAAAGGGCCAAAACGCATTATTCTGCCTGCTGCCTCGTCGTGCGACTGCACTTGTGTAACCGCACCTGTGCCTGCGTTACCGACAGGTGCAGGCAGAGGCAAGCGTTTGGATATCACGAACGTAATCTGAACAAAAATGTCTTTAGGGAGAAACTAATATGATTGATGCGCTTGAGAAGTATGACCCGCAGATTTATGAGCTGATACGGCAGGAGGCGGCACGCCAGAGCGGCTCGGTTCGACTCATCCCTTCGGAGAACTATGTATCAAAAGCCGTGATGCTGGCCAGCGGAAGCTGCCTTACAAACAAATACGCCGAAGGCTACCCAGGAAGACGATATTATGAGGGCCAGCAGGTAACAGACCTTATCGAAAGGATGGCTCAGGAACGGGTCAAAAAGATATTCAAGGCCGACCACGCGAACGTTCAGCCCTACTCCGGCTCAATCGCGAATTGGGCTGCATATCTGGCACTCATCAAGCCGGGCGATACCATTATGGGCCTGTCTCTTCCGCACGGCGGACACCTCACGCACGGCTGGAAGGTCAGCGTTACAAGCAAAATATTTAATTCCGTTCAATATACGGTCAATCCTGATACCGGCAGATTAGATTATAACCAGATTGAAGAGCTTGCCAAAAAACACAAGCCGAATATTATCATCTCCGGCGCCACAGCATATCCGCGAGAGATTGACTTTGAGATATTCGGCCAAATAGCTAAAGAGGTAGGTGCATATCACGTCAGCGATATAGCCCACGTTGCAGGTCTGGTTGTAGCCGGCATTCATAAAAGTCCCGTACCCTACGCTGACATAGTCTCAACTACATCACATAAGACACTTCGGGGTCCACGTGGCGGAATGTTACTGTGCAAGGCCGAACATGCCGAAAAGGTCGATAGGGCGGTCTTCCCGGGCCTGCAGGGCGGCCCGCATATGCAAACACTGACCGCTATTGCTGTCGCAATGGCTGAGGCCGACACGCCGGAGTTCGTCGCTTATGCAAAGCAGATTGTCAAAAACGCAAAAGCATTGGCCGAAAAGCTGCTCGAATATGGTTTCAATCTTATGTCAGGCGGAACCGACAACCACTTAATACTAATCGATTTGCAAAATAAAAAGATACCAGGTAAAAAACTGGCAAAGGCGCTGGACAGGGCCAGGATTGTTACTAATTATAACACGACACCTTTAGACCCGTCACATCCATCCGACCCCAGCGGCCTGCGTATAGGCACGCCGGCTATTACCACCCGCGGAATGAAGGAAGAGCAAGTCCGGCAAATCGCTACGTTCATAAATAAAGTGGCTGAGAATATTGATAATGAGACGGTAATTGAGGAGGTTGGAAAAGATGTTTTGCTTCTGTGCTCGCAATTTACCGTCCCGGAGCACTTTATCATACCGAATAGAAATAACAGTGTGTAAAGTAATACGATGTAAACCGAGCCGCGACAGTAATGGAGCGGTAATAAACCGCGAGATACGAATCTGATAAAAAGCACGAAGCACGAAACCTCGGCGTAGCCGACGTCTGGTTCACGATGTCGTCCCGGAAATTCTAAATCCTCTGCAGTCCTAAGGACTACTTACGGAGGACACCTTACGGTGCAAACAAATTCAAATGAGGTTACGCACGCTTCTGACAGGCGTGACAAAAATTCGAAATTCAAAACGTTTTGAACATTTGGTAATTTGAATTTCGATATTGTTTCGAATTTCAGAGTTCGATATTCGGATTTAACACTATTTTTGTTTAGTTCTTCGGGTTTCGGATTTCGGGTTTTTCATACAGATACACGAGCGACGATTTTTTATTTGTGACTTGTGCCCCGATGCTCGATAATTGTCATTACCGCGAAAGCGGGAATCCAGTTGCCTTTGTGCCTGGAGTTTATCCCAGGGTGTGCTCCATGGTTTGTCTTTCGGGGACCTGTGCTCTTATTCTCTTGTGCACTTGTGCTCTTCCTAAACGAGCATCAAGCATCCGTTTTCTGTTATCCAACTTTAGCTCACTTTCTTTATAGTCACTTTATTTTACTTTAGCTTACTACCCACTAATTTCCAATCACGATACACAGCTTTTTTATTGCTTAAATGTCTTTGATATTCTTCGCGTTTGGCTGCCTCTTCGGCTATTCTCAAGGCTAAAAGCTTTTTGTGCTCAGAATGACGGCGAAAACAAAGTCCCAGCCATCTAATGGATCTGTAAATACCTGAGCCGCCAAACCAGACAACAAGCCAGGTAGCTAAGTATCCGCTAATTGCACTGCCTACACCTGCTAATACGAACAAGGCTGCCAGTTGTACTTTTGGGAGTTTGACCCAGAAATTATCTTGTGCTTCGTTTAAGGCTTTTATGCAGGATGTTATCGCCTCTGCATTGGCCTTGAAATAGGTGGGCTCAGTTTGTTTGCAGGCCTCCCAGCCCTGAAACTCCCGGCTGTGCATATCCAATCTGTAGCGGGCCGAGTGATACTCCCCGGCTATTAACAGGATGCAAAAGGAAGAAGAGAAGACACTGGCACACATCGCCAGAAAAAATGTAACGCTGCGCAGTTTACTATTGAGCTTCATAAGGTTAACACCTCCACTATGCCCCTATTATGTCCCCACTATGTAAAATATAACTAATATTTTTAGAGCAGCAAGGTCCCAAAATGTACTTGTTTTCTTAGACATCATTAGGATAGGATTAGTGATTAGTTTACCCCGTTAGATAATTCTTGAATATCTCACGGGGTTAATTGGTGAGTAGAAACTTAAAACAGTTTTGGATGCTCGATACTCGATTCTCGTATGAGGTGTTTTTGTTTTTAGAATTTGTATTTTGAATATTCGATATTGTTTCGAGTTTCGGATCCCCGTTTTCACGGGGACAAGTTTACCCCTGCGAAAGCAGGGGTGCTTCGGATTTTCTTGGCTTTAGCGGGCTTACAGCCCGTCTTATAAACTACCGCCTTCAGGCGGTAGTAATTTACTGTTTCCCCACTACCTGCTTGCTCAGGTACGACACCCAATCAGGTCGAGGGCAGGCATGCGGGGACAAGTTGGATCCCGCTTAAGGCAGGCGGGGATAAGAAATGAGACGGGCTCCGCCTTTTAGCGGAGCCCGTTGGTTCTTCCGGTGTATTGCTTCGGATTAACTGGGGATTACGTTGGTCGCACACGGGCCTTTTTCGCCCTGTCCGACCTCGAATTCCACCCTCTGGCCTTCCTTCAGACTGGCGTAGCCGGTCGTCTTGATTTCCGAGTGATGAACGAACAAATCATTCTCGGAGTCATCGGGTTTGATAAACCCAAAGCCTTTTTTCCCATTAAACCATTTTACTGTGCCTGTACTCATACTTACTACTGTGCTCCTTTGGCCTTTTATTGGCCATAAATTGTGTCTCTCGCTTTATGTTAAGAGAATATTCTTGAGAGACGTGAGAATATGCCCAACTAAACTAACATTTAATTCTACCAGGAGGGCTAACCGGCCGTCAATAGAAATAAATAAAAATTTTCATAACGGGTGACATTGTGGTCAGTTCGATTTACTATTGACGATTCACCATTCGCCGTTTTTCTGTGCCAGTCTGTGTCCAAAAATGTCCGTGTTAGTCAGTGTTTCCACCAATCTGAACTAATCCCTATACAAGCGTGACGTCTTGAATTTTATTATGCATGGCT
>JBAQFY010000402.1:0-18197 GCA_049287505.1 Sedimentisphaerales bacterium
TCACCGAAGTACACGGTATGCAATTTCGCACCGAAACCTGCCGTCCAGCTAAGCTTCGCATCCAGGGCTACAAGCTCGGCACCATCAGCCGGGTTGGGGTAGTAGGCGGTCTTGGGTGGAATACTAAGGCTCCAGACATCGCCCTTCCACGGACTATTCGGCTCGGCGTCATTAACCTCATCGATTCGCCAGTAATATGTCGTACCCGGAACAAGACCATCCGGATAAGGAAATCCGGGAAAGCCGGCAACAAAAAATGTCGCGGCCTGATTGCCCTGAAATGTGCCCTCGGCACCGTCATTCACATCGTCGAAATTATCACCCATGTAAACATCGTGAGAAACGGCAAAATGGCCCGCCCGCCAGGAAAGGCTCACCCACGTATCCACATGTAGGGAACCATCTTTCGGGTTGGGACCCGAAGCGAGCGGTTGGTAGCCTAATCCGACCACAGTGTTTACCCAGTTGTTGATAAACTCAGCACAGGTTAAACCTCTGTCGTCTAACCAGCCAGGAGGGCCACTACCAGCAGATTGGTTTATAAAAGCTACGTAACCGCCAGTCTCTGTGTTGTGAATAACAACAGGATCAGACTGTGCTTCTGCGGCTGCGTTATCTGTGCCACCCGTAGATGCGAATATCGCAGCAACTTCCCAGGGGGCTACAACAGCACTGAGAGCAATGGGTCTATAGGTTATGGCGGGGTCATTGAGACTGGGTAGATATTCCCTACCTGACGGTGACACCTTCAGCGAAGTATTATCAGCGGATACGATAATACCAGAAGAAAGGTCAAGGACGTTCGCGGCACCACTTGGGCCATTATCAGCTTGTCGAGGTCCACCTTCATACGAGCAGTATGCGAACCAGTCGCCGACATTTATAATCATGTTTCCGCCATCGAGCCACTCTTCAGCGCGTGAGCCATCCGGCTCAAGGTTTGGGAATGGATAGAGGCAACTCGGAATGCATCCGTTAAGCCAGATAATGTCCATTTCACCATCATTCGTATTCTCTTCTACCCATGCACCAAATTCATTAAAATGAGTGTCATCGAACTTCTGGATATCCTTGAACAGATGTCCCGTTTCGGCAATTATCGTCTCAACGTCGGCTGTCATCGTAGCAACATCATACCAGCCATCGATGTTAGGTGCCCCGACGTAGAACGCTATGTCAGAAGCCATAGCCATCGTGCAAAATGGAGCAGCCAGTCCTAACACCAACATAGAAAAGAAGGTTAGATAAATAATTTTTTTACACATAACAGTCCTCCTTCACCCCGTCTCGTCTTCGACGGGCGGGGTTCAAAAAATTAAAATGATTATGAATTATGCTTTGGCCACACACCAAAACACTCGTTCCCGCAAAGGCGGGATGTGAATTTTTCGTTTAAATATGAAAATCTCCCCTCCGAAGCACAAAGTCGCCTTTATAACTCTATGCCCGGCACAATACATAATAATGCCTCCTCTATCGAAGAACCACAAGAAACGTGCCCGCTTAATGACCTCAAAACCATATATACCCGCCCCTTCGACTATTCTCAGGGCAGGCCGTCTAATAGGCACAAGCTTCACTAATTTATTTATACCAAATCAGCCATTTTTCTGTCAAGTAAAATCTCCTGAGTTATATATGCTTAAAAAATATGAAGAAATGCAAAAAAACTGAAAAAAAACGCTTATTTTTGAAATTGCCTCAAATTGTTGTAAGTATCAAAACGCAGCCCTAACTTACTAATCCTTCTTCCGCAATATTTGCCCTATTGTCATACGCTCGCTGTTCTTAAGAAGCATCACCCTTACTAAGTCGTTTTTTTTTAGCCTTTTCTGGGTTTTTTCGAGATATACCATAAAATATCTTTCACTTCGTCCGCAGAGCTGCCCATCATTGCTTTCCAGCAGGATTTCCGCGGTTTCGCCCAGAAATTGCTGTCGATATGTTCGGCCCAACCCTATGTTTAAATTACGCAGCATTTTTGAGCGAGCTTTGATAACTCTATTATCAACAGCACCTTGCATCACCGCTGCAGCAGTGCCTTTACGCGGCGAAAAACTGAAAACGTGCATTTTTGCAAAGCCGACATATTCAGCCAAATCAACCGTTTGCTCAAAGTCAGCATCGGTTTCACCCGGAAAACCAACGATTATATCGGTCGTTATGGCGGGCCTGTCGAGCCGGGATTTAATTAGCTCAACCTTCTCTCTGAACTCATCGGCACTATATTGTCTGCGCATCTTTTTAAGAACCGCATTGGAACCGGACTGCAGCGACAAGTGCAGGTGTGGCATAATGTTACGGTGCTTACAAAAAGTATCGAGTAATCGGGGCGTTACGTCGGCCGGCTCCAGCGAGCTTAATCTTATCCTTGCAAGATGCGGTATTTCTGCCATTTTATCGAGCAAATCAGCCAAATTATCATTTCGCTGATTGGGCCAGCTCTTTCGTCTGACGCTTTCCTGGCCGTAAGCTCCAAGAAATACTCCTGTTATAACGATTTCCTTATGTCCGGCTCCTACCAAAGCCCGTGCCTCCTGGAGAACGGCATTTTCCGGTTTACTTTGAACAAACGGACGAGTTTTGGGTACAATACAATAGCTGCAGTATCCATCGCAGCCATCCTGGATTTTTAGAAAGGCTCGGGTATGGCTCTTGAAACAAGTTAATGGCGGCAACTTCCGATAATTTTTCGATTCATTTTTATTCTTGATTTTTAAGTTGTTTTCTGCTTTAATAATAGTGTTAATGTATGGGCAGGATTGAGGGCTTTGGTAGCCCAAAGCGGCAGCTTTGTTGCCGACTATTCGACTTAGTATGGCAGCAAGGTCGTCTCGATTTTTGATGAGATGAACATTTTTGCCGGCGCTGTTTAATTCGCCGATTTGCACAGTTGGCAAACAACCGCAGATAACTACAACGGCATCAAGATTTAGCTTTTGGGCTTTTCGGATATATTGTCGGCTCTTTGCTGAGGCAGTGTGAGTTACACAGCAGGTATTGATAACAGTTAGGTCGGGCTTTTCAGCCGGCTCGACTTTGTGGAGTCCGAGCTGTTCGAGCAGCTCTCGAATCTGCTGGCTTTCATATTGATTGACTTTGCAGCCAAGAGTATTTATGGAAAAAGTCTTCATAGTATGGTATAATTTATATTTATTAGAACGGATTTACAAGGCTAATTGAAAAACCAAGCGGGAGGTTTGTTATGGCTGGAGAAACCGGTACGGTTTGGGCAATCGATATAGGCAATGATTCCCTGAAGGCATTGTACCTGAGCACAGAGCGTGGTGTTGTTGAAGTAATCGGCTTCGACAATATCCGGCACGGCAAGATTCTTAGCGGAGATGGCGTAACAGATGCCGAGAGAGACGAGCTTGTTGCATTAACCTTGCGCAAGTTTGTCAACAAATACGATTTGAGCATGGACGAGATAATTATCTCCGTACCGAGCCAGAATAGTTTTGCGCGGTTCGTGAACTTGCCGCCTGTCGAGGCGAAGCGTATTCCTGAAATGGTCAAGTTCGAGGCTGTCCAGCAGATTCCTTTTGGCATTAACGAAGTGCAGTGGGACTGGCAACTGATGACTGAGGAAGACAGTCCTGAAATCAAAGTGGGCATTTTTGCGATTAAAAATGAAGTGGTCGATGCGGCATTAGAGCATTTTAACAGAGAAGATGTGCAGGTCGGCTACGTACAGATGTCACCTATGGCTCTGTATAACTATTTGCTGCACGACCGTCCTGATTTGGTCACTTCCGACAACAGAGCTGTAGTTATTCTTAACATAGGTGCGGATAATACCGATTTGGTCGTCTGCACAAAGTCAGCGGTCTGGCAGAGATGTATTCTAATCGGAGGTAATGCCTTTACGAGGGCGATATCAGATGCGTTCAGACTTAATTTTGAAAAAGCTGAGAAGCTCAAACGTACAGCTCCGGTGAGCAAATATGCCCGTCAGATATTACAGGCGATGAGGCCGGTTTTTACGGATTTAGGTTCTGAAGTGCAGCGGTCGTTAGGCTTTTACAATAACTCAAACCCCGATACTAAAATCGTGAAGATTATCGCCTTAGGCGGCGGAACAAAGCTGCGAGGTCTGCTTAAATATCTACAGCAGACACTACAGATACCGGTGGAGAGGCCGGATTCGTTCAAGAGGCTTGCGATAGGCCCGGGTGTCTCGCCGGCGAAATTCCACGAGAATGTCTGTGATTTTGGTATTGTCTATGGTCTTGCTTTGCAGGGCCTGGGTCTGGCCAGGATAGAAAGCAATCTGCTGCCTCGGAATATTGCCCGGTCAATGGCATGGGCCAGCAAGGGCAAATACTTTATTGCCGCAGCGTGTATGCTGCTTGCAGTTTCGCTTTTGTGCTTTGCCAGAACCGGTCTGGATGGGATGAATTACACGAAGAACAGTCAGGTCCGACAAAGAATTGGGGGCATTCTTAATACCGTCGAGCAAGCCAAACAGAAGCTCAATGACGAAAAAGTTAAAGGTTCCAAATATGAAGCGACAATAGAAAAGGAGTTCGAACCTTTCAAATATCGTGAAATGATTCCGTATCTGCATGAGGTTATCATTTCAGCTCTGCCGAACGAGAAGAACAATCCCGGACAAGCCAGGCTCTATAAGGCTTTTGCCGAGGGTGATGTGGAAGGGATTTTGGAGATTCCGCGCAAGGCCCGAGAGCAGATATTTATAACGAATATGTCAGCTTATTTTTCAAGTGACCTTGCCACAGCTCAGTTTGTCGGCGGTGCGGATTTGTGGAGAAGGAGCCGCGGCATGCCCGGAGCCGAAGGTAATGAGTATGAAATGATGGAAGGGTACGAGTACGAAATGATGATGGAAATGGAGAGGATGGGGGCACAGTACGGACAGTATTATCCGGGGGGGATGTTCGGACTGGGCGCGAGCACTACTGAGGAGAAGAAGCCCGGCTTTGTGGTAACCATAGCGGGTTATAGTCCGTATGCAAAAATAGGTGAATTGATAGACCCTCATGTAGTTGGAGATAAGCCGGATAAATGGGGATTTGCTACTCGCTTATTGCACCTTGACGATTTTGTTGCTGACGGCAACAGCCCATTCGAGATTTTTAAGAAGACCGACCCTGAGCAATTCAAGCTGGAAATAGGGGAAGTAAGCTGGGAAGCTCAGATGCCCGCAGGGATAGGTATCATGGACGTTAGATATAAGCCAACACCGGGCGGTGCCGGCGGTACCGTGCAGCAGGACAATGCGGAGTGGGTTTTGATTGACCCGATGACAAGGGAGATAATTAGTAAAATCCCCGAGTGGGACGAGAACGGAAGACCAAAGCTCGACAAGGGCTTGCCTGTTCAGGCAGTCAATGACCATTGGTTCGTATTAAATGTTAAATTTGTCTGGAGAGATGCGCCCGAGAGTGTCAAGGCGAAGGCTCCTGAATTACCTCCGTATATGAGGGGACGTGCAAGTCCGAGCCCGGTTACGCCAAAGAGTCCCAGCTCTCCGCAAGGAGTCCCTCGGACAACGGGCAGAAGGGACTTGACAGCTGGAATAGAAGAATAATTTTGTGAGCAAAAAAATGAACGTACCGAATCTCAAAGATATTTTACAGAAGTTAAGTGTTTTTAAGAATAACTTATGGCTGTCGATGACAATTGTTATAGGGCTGATTGGTGTACTACTTTTTATCCCTACGCAGCTTATGAGCAGTAAACTCAAAGGGGAGATCCAAACAAAAAGCGTTGCCATTGGCGATAAGGTGCAGAGCGAGAGCGAAAATGCTGTTTCCAGCGAGGGATGGAAACAAGAGCAGGAACGTCAGCAAGAACATGCCAAAGACGCCAACGAGATAGCCCGTTTGGCCGAGCAAAGCACTCAGAGGGAATTATTAATCTACGATATATTTCTTAATCCTAACATTTCCTCTACGCTGGTTTTTCAGGAATTTGGCAGGCGGTATCGCAAAGCAATAGACACACTAATTACCCGTGCAAACGCGGGTGATTGTCCTACAGAAGCCGAGATTGAGAGAGGTCTTGAGGACTCAGCAGTAAACTCCCGCTTGAGGGGGGGACGGTCTTCGATGTATGGACGGTCTTCGATGACCGGAAGTTCTCCGATGTCGGGAAGTTCTCCGATGTCGGGACGTTCCGGGATGCTGGGACGTTCCGGGATGATGGGACGTTCTGGGATGATGGGACGTTCTGGGATGATGGGGCGTTCTCCGATGACGGGGCAGTCTTCGATGGGAGGTACAAGAACATCTTCGCGGGGGATTTTGGGGCGGTCAATGATGTTGGGCGAACTTGAGTTTATGATAATTGATGAGATTTGCCGAGAGAGGGCGAAGTCAATATCCGTTTATGTTAATCCGGCTGATTTGAGTGGATACGAATTCTGGGCAGATTATAAACTTGCGATTGACCCGAATGAGGCCATCCAGGATTGCTGGTATTTCCAGTTAGCTTACTGGGTTATCGAAGATATTTTTGATACTATAGGTGCTGTGAATTCGGATTATGACAGCGTTCTGACAGCGCCGGTCAAACAGCTTATGCAGATGAGTTTTAATATGGGTCTAAGGAGGCCCGGGGCGGGCGGCAGGGTGTTTACCGGGCGCAGGCAGCGTAAAACATCGCGCTCAGACAGAGACGCAGTTGATAAGCCCAGCTACGTTCTTTCTACAGACGATGCTCTGACAGAATCCTGCACGGGAAGAGTTTCCAGTGATGATACTGGTATTGATGTTATACATTTTAATGTTACCGTTGTGCTTAACATGAAGTCGGTTCTGCCTTTTATACAGGAGCTTTGCAGTGCCAAGGAGCATAAATTCAGGGGATTCACCGGCAATGAGCAGGAGCAGACTTTCAAGCACAATCAGATAACGGTTTTAGAGACTAAGTTCAGTTCGGTCGAAAAGGACGCTTATAGTCTTTACGATTATGGGGACGATGCTGTGGTAGAATTGGATTTAATTTGCGAATATATCTTCAACAAGAAAGGCTACGAGGAAATTAAACCGAAACCTGTTAAGAAAACGCTAAAGGGAGAGGAAAAAACGACAGGCCGGTAAAACCGTCAGAAAAAAATGAGAAACGGGATTTGACCCTTCACTTCGTTCGAGGGCATGGATATGATTAAAATAGGCAGCTTTTTCGAAGAGCATGTAGAGAAGATAGTTTTGGTAATTATTGGGCTTGCGTGTGTCTGGCTTTTGGTTACGCGTGTTATTTTCAGTCCCAACGAGGTTGCATATCGCGATGGGAAATACAGCCCCGGTGCAGTCGATGACCTTGTGTACGAAGAGGCTGTGCTTTTGAGGGACAAGATTAACAACCCGCCCAAGGACCCGGAGCCCTATAAGTCGAAACTTTCTGAGTTTGTTGCTCTGCTCGATTCGTCCATAAGTGACATTGACGTTAAACTATGGCCACAGGTACCGTATGCGGTTGATGGGGTGACAAAAGGAACAGGGGGGCGGTATCGTCTTCCTCGTATTGGTGAGGTCAATGATGTCGCAGTCGAGCACATCAGAGCGGTGGCTTATGTTCCTACCGATATTATTACCCAGGAGAATCCTTATGATAAAGCTCCACATGAGGCGAATGATATCGACCTTGTGACAGTGGAAGCCAAGATTGATATTAAGGGATTATACGAGAGGTTCACACACAGTTTTGTCGATGATGTGGCCAAAGAGTGGGCAGACCCGTGCCTTGCAAGGCCAATTTTCGCGGCTGTGCAGCTGCAACGACAGGAATTGGGAGAGGACGGGAACTGGGGTGACTGGCAGAATGTTCCGCGCAGCAAGATTGACCACTACGGGAAATTGTTTGAAATTGCAGAATTTGCCGGCAGCTTGCCGGCAGGCAGGTTAAAAGTATGGAAGATTCAGTTTGACGACTGGCAACTGCAAACGGACCTGCTGCAGCCGGCGGCTTATCAAATTGCATCAGCAAACGAGGAGTGGTATCCTCCCACGATACACAGAAAATTCCTCGATATGCAGAGGAGAGAGACACTTGATGAGAGGCGAAAAGCCAGAGAGGAAGAAGAGTCGCGTGATAAGACGCGTGATGACAGAACGAACGTACGGCGCGCCAGAAACCCTCGTGCAGGCACAGAGGGAAGGCTTGGTGGAGGAGCATCCGACACAAGAGGAACGGGTACGGAAGGTCTTTACGGGGGTGCTTATAGTGGCCAAGATACCCGCAGGAGAAGCAGCCGCCGGACTACGAGCAGTCGAGGTGGTGTAACCAGCGGCGATGCCGCTCCGGGGCTTCGTTCGACCGATAATAGACGTTCAAGAAGCTCAAGAGGCAGAACGGATACAGGTGTGTATGACGACTATATGATGCAGGGACTGCCCGGAGACAGACTCACCCGAAGGGGGCCATCGATGCTTGACGTTTATGATGAATTCGACAAGATTTCGCTTACCAGATTAACGCTTTTGGAGAAGATGCGTGAGCCTCTGGTGTTTTGGGCGCATGATGATACTGTTGAGCAGAGAAAGAGCTACCGATATAGAATTCGGTTGGGCGCTTTTAATCCGGTGGCAGGGACGAATCAGTTAAGCGAGCAGGACATGTCGCGAAAGAACGAAGTTATTTTATGGAGCGAGTTTTCCGATATCACAGAGCCGGTAGAGATTCCGGGAAGGTTGTACTTCTTCGCAAAGTACATACATGAGGCGACCAAGGTTGTTACAGTCCAGGTCTCCAAATATGTGATGGGGTATTGGCGGAGTGAAGATTTTACGGTAAGCCAGGGAGAAGTTATAGGAGGTGTCATTGAGAACGAGCCCACAAAGCCCGAAACTATCAGAGGCAGTAGAAGTATGATAGATAGCAGAAGTATGATAGATAGCAGAAGTATCAGAGACAGCCGAGCAGATTTGCTAATGAGTCCTGTTGTCAAGCCTGAAGACAAGGCTGTGGAGCCGGAGACAATTGATTATAGTACCGGAGCTGTTATGGTTGAAGCCGTGGCAGTGAACGACTGGTCGGGCGAAAAGAATCTGAGTACCAGGCATTATTATGATATGCTTTACAGTTTTGATGGGACCAGTATTGAGCATATGCCTGTCAGAACAGCATACTGGGCAACAGATTCGCAGAAGTGGTATAGTGAGATTGTGAGAATGCAAAGAGAGAAGCCGGAGCCTTTGAAAGCCTGGGGTGCCGGTGGGCGCAAACGGCGTCCGAGAGAAGCTGAGTATCAGGATTATTATGACGATACGTATTACATGGAAGAGATGATGATGGAGGGTATGGGACGACAACCTTATTAGTTTTTAATTCCGATGCTTGCCTGCGCGACTGTAAGGCTAAGCGAGTGTAGCTGGAACGTCGGTTCAATCGAGAAAATCTGCTGTTTACAATTAATTCTTATCACAAGCTCATCGGGGGGGCAAGTCAAAGAAGCTGTTACGGGATTGTGCGCCCGTTCCGCTGAACGGGGATTATATTTGAGAAGATACGAAAGGACGGCTACAATTATATGCGCTTAGATATGGTTCCATCAATGGGAGTGATGAGTGTGCTGTATATTTCCCCGGGGTTTGAGCAGAACAGTACCCATTGATACAATCTGATAAACAGGACGGTATTCATGTAGCTCGCGCTGTTGTGAGTACTTAGTTTTTACAGGAGAGATTTTTATGCGAAAAAATATGACTCTTATAAGCTGCTTTATTATTCTTGCGTGTGCTTTTAACAGTGCTTACGGGGAAGATGTCATCACAAGCCCTTATGTTAAATGGGAGAACGGTCCGCCGCACAGTGCCGATTTTTTTCCTATTGCGGTCTGGCTGCAAAATCCAAATAACGCGTGGAGGTACCAGAGGGCCGGTATCAATACGTACGTGGGTCTCTGGAAAGGCCCAACGGAAAGACAGCTTTCAGAATTGAAAAAGTTTGGTATGAAAGTCGTCTGCCACCAAAACGAAGTGGGTCTTAGACACGTAGATGACGCGACTATAATCGGCTGGATGCACGGTGACGAGCCAGACAACGCCCAATCTCTGGGAAGCGGCAAAGGCTACGGTCCGCCGATTCCGCCGGAAAAGATAATCGATAATTATCATAAGACCAGCAATGCCGACCCTTCGCGGCCGGTGTTTCTCAATCTCGGCCAGGGTGTGGCCTGGGACGGCTGGTACGGCCGCGGTGTTCGTACGAACCACCCTGAGGATTATCCCGAATACGTAAAGGGGTGCGACATTGCTTCATTTGACATCTATCCGGTCGTCCATGATAGACCACAAGTGGCGGGGAATCTCTGGTACGTCGCAAGAGGTGTCGAGCGCCTGGTGGAATGGACTGAAGGGGAAAAAATCGTATGGAACTGCATTGAATGCACGCGAATCAACAACCGTGAAAAAAAGGCAACACCTCATCAGGTCAAATGCGAGGTATGGATGTCCATTATTCACGGCTCGATGGGGTTAATCTATTTTGTCCACGAATGGCAGCCGAGGTTTAATGAATCGGCGCTTCTCAGTGACGGTCAGATGCTTTCGGCGGTTACTGAGATAAATCGGCAGATTACCGAGCTTGCGCCGGTGTTGAACAGCCCGACGGTCAAAGATGCTGTGAGCGTATTGTCAGATAACAAAGATGTTCCTGTGGCGGTTATGGCGAAGGAGCACGAAGGCGCAACATATCTTTTTGCGGTGGGGATGCAAGACGGTAAGACGAGTGCAAAATTCACCCTGCGGTCTCTGGAAGGCCAGAGGACAGTGGAAGTTCTTGGTGAGAATCGAACAATTATGTCAGAGGACGGGTATTTCGGCGACAATTTCGAGGCCTGGGACGTTCATCTTTACCGAATCGGGGGCAAGCCCCCGACAGTCGCAATCGGGGGCAAGAACGCTCTAACCAAAGTTTAGAGTGCCTAAAGTTAAAAGTGCCTAAAGTGCCTAAAGTTTAGAGTGCCTAAGGCTTGAAACAAAGAAAAGCACTCCGGCAGAATTGCCGGACTAAACTCTAAATCCTAAACAAATTCAAATATTTAAGTTCAAATGCGGATACGCACGCTTCTGACAGGCGTGACAGAAACAATTGGTTTTGAACATTTAAATCCCGCCCGTCGAAGACGTGACGGGATGAAAGTTTGAATCCCGCCCGTTTAAGACAGGACGGGATGAATCCCGCCCGTTGTAATAGGAAGACGGGATGGGATGAATAGCAAACTTCAAAATTCGATATTCCTTGTTCTCCACAGTCCTAAGGACTCCTTTCGGAGAACACCTTGCGGTGGATATTCATTATGCATTCTTTTCACTTTAGCTCACTTTAGTCACTTTAGCTCAACGGCCTCAGTCAAGTAATCTCATGAATAGGGTGGGTAGGGTGGGCTTGCTACTCTGCGAAGTAGATTCGCTACGTAGCACGAGTTAGCCCACCGAACATAACTTTGGCGTTGTCGAAGCTGGTATCTCCGCAGGATGCCTTACGGCAGAAACTGGAGGCTGGACGCCCGAGCTTCGAGTTTCCAGGGTGAACATCGAGAACCTTAAACGAAAAAGAACATAACGATTTATTTAATTTTGGTGGGGCATCCATTCTCCGTAGCAGAGCTACTGCGAAGGACGAAAGCCCCACCCTACACTACTAAAGACGTGGCTCTGGCTTCAAGCCCTTGAAAGCACGGCCAAGATAGCCGTGCACCAAGAAATCAACAGCGGATAAACACATACCTGGGCTCAGCCAGAGCTAAATATGGCTGCCGTTTGCAGAAATAAAAAGTTGCAAATTTCATCTGCTTACCTTAGAATTCAGGCTGTTAGTTTACTTTTTTGAAAGGAACGATGAATGAAATACGACGTAGCTGATTTGTCGCTGGCGGCGGGAGGTAAAAAACGTATTCTCTGGGCGGACAATGATATGCCGGTTCTTGCGGTGATACGCAGGCGATTTGCAAAGAGCAAGCCGTTAAAAGGTATGAACGTATCTGCGTGCTTGCATATAACCGCAGAGACAGCGAATCTGGCCAGGACGCTCAAGGCGGGCGGTGCAAATGTTGCTCTATGTGCATCGAACCCGCTCAGCACGCAGGACGATGTGGCGGCTTCGTTAGTGAAGGACTTCAAAATAGCAACTTTTTCTATCTGCGGCGAGAATCGGACTACATACTATAAACATATAAACGCCGCAATCGACCATAAGCCAGTTATTACATTCGACGATGGTGCTGATTTGGTCAACGAGCTGCATACCCGCAGAAAGAAAGAGGCCCACCGCATTATTGCAAGTATGGAAGAGACAACCACGGGAGTCATTCGTCTTCGGGCGATGGCGAATGAAGGCAAATTAAAATTTCCGGTCATTGCGGTCAATGACGCAGCGACCAAACACTTATTTGATAATCGCTACGGCACGGGACAATCAACAGTTGACGGTATCATTCGCGCTACCGATTTTCTGATGGCCGGCAAAAAAGTTGTTGTGGCAGGGTACGGCTGGTGTGGGCGCGGTCTTACTATGCGGGCCAGGGGGATGGGGGCAATTGTTATCGTTACAGAAGTCGATGCGGTCAAGGCACTTGAGGCAGCAATGGACGGATTTGAAGTTATGCCGATGGCCAAGGCGGCAAAAGTGGGTGAGCTGTTTGTAACAGTTACGGGCAATAAAAATGTCATAGGGGCTGAGCACTTCCGTGCGATGAAGGACAGAGCGGTTGTCGCCAACAGCGGGCATTTCAACGTTGAGATAGATATACCGGCCCTGAAACGGCTCAGCAAGAAGGTAATCCGTAATGTGCGCAACTACGTTGATGAATATATCCTGAAAAATAACAAGCGGATTTATCTTCTGGCTGAGGGGCGGTTAATCAACCTTGCAGCCGCTGAGGGACATCCTGCAAGCGTGATGGATATGAGCTTTGCGACACAGGCGTTGCAGTCTGAATATGTGGTAAAAAAACAAGGCAAGCTTTCTGTTGCGGTTCACGATGTCCCGATTGAGATAGAGCGGCAGGTAAGCAAACTCAAACTAAAGTCAATGTCGATTAGTATAGACAAACTTACAGCCGAGCAGGTTGCTTATCTTACCAGCAGCGGTGAAGGGACGTAGCTGTTAAATCCGAAATTCTAATACCGAAATCCGAAACAAAATGTTACTAAATCCGAATATCGAAATCCGAAACAAATTCAAATTACCAAAATCCAAATGACCAAAACAAAATGTTTTGAGAATTTGAACCCCGCCCGTCGAAGACGGGACGGGTTGAACATTTGAAAATTCGACTTTGTTTCCACCGCAAGGTGTCCTGCGGAGAATTTAGGATTTCGTATTTCGTGTTTTTCTTGGTTTCGTGCTTCGTGCTTTTTTTAGCTTCGTGCTTAGTGTTTCGAATTTAGTACGTGATACTCGATTGCCTTTATAGGCACTGAATCGTCCAGTATCAAAGTGAGGCTTATGGATAATAGAGAGACAGAGAAGGCGCCGATAGCAGTCTCGAAGTCTTTTATGGCTGTTGGCCCCACGCTGCACTACAGCCATAAGAATGTTCAAACGTGCTGGTTTCTTGCTGTTACGGCCTTTATTGTAAGCTGTTTTTTCTGGTCGAAGATAGCAACCGACTCATTTTGGTCGTTCGATATTCAGACGGCAATAAGACCGGAATCCTGGCATTTGGGCCAGATGACCACAACCGGAGTGAGCATATTCGAGTACCCCTGGCAGATTGTTGTTTTAGGTCTGCTTATGGGTATTCTGTCAATTGTTCCGGTGTTGATATCGCAACTGATGAGCTTCAGCTACAGTTTTGTTTTTATATTGTCGGTGTTTTTTTTGGCCAATTTGCCGGGCTTCGCGATTTGTCTATTGGTAAGCTGTATTGCGGCGGCGTGTCGGCCTCTTCGTTTTCGCTCACGTTTTGTTGCGATAGCATTATGCACAGCACCCCAGCTTCTTTACTGGGGATACTTCGGCGGTGTCAGGGGAGTAGAACCTATCAAATGGGGTTTTTCTTTCGCACCGTGGATTTTTGCCTGGCTTGATGCTTTAACCATAGCAGGGTTTGTTCTCGGCATAGGCCATTTTACGCGTTATCGGCCGGGTTTGGTCTGGATTTTCACTTCCATCACACTTATATTGGCTGTTGTTGTGTTTGAAGTAACAATCGGCTTTGATGAATCAGACTATCAGCTTTATGTGGCCAAGAATAATCCGGAGCACGTCAGCGAATTTCACGACCACAGTATCACAGAAGCGCTGGATGAAACAACGAGAGACCCTGATATCAAGAAATACCTGGAAGGTTTCTTTTACCCTGCAGACCCAATAGCACTGCGTGAAGAGCTGAAGAAGGAAATCCAGTATAAATTACTACGTTACGACCGTTGGCCGAGCTGGTTTATAGTGCCGCAAGAGTTAGAGTATCAGGCGAAAAGGCAATGGTTGTTCGAGCAGTACAAATTGTTTATAAACAAACGTCCCAACAGCCGTCGAATGCCGATAGCGCTTTACTACCAAGCGCTTCTGAGCGAGTACAGCCCGGACATTAATATGCTCGGGCAAAAAGAAGCTTTGAATTTTTACAGCGATTATCCATACGAAGGGGCACGTAAGACATGGTATCGGCTGTACAGTGAATTCGGCAAGAGTCCGGAATCAATAGAGGCACGATGGCGCGTCGCAAAACATTGGGCCGACCAGGGTAAATTTGAGCAGGCTGAGGAGCTTCTTGGCCAGGCTGAAACTATGCTGGCGGCTGAGCGGTCGAAACTGCTCGAAAAAGAACAAACGTCGGACGAGTTATTGTCCGGCCTGTTTCGTCTTCCGGCCGACTCGGTTATGACAGTACCTAAGTTAAACGAGCTGCAAAGAAGATTAGGACAATTGCGGACGCTAATAGGGCCTGAAAATCGAACAGATGAGGCAGGAGCAATTAAACGTCTGGCGGAGTTTGTTATGCTAAATCCGCACGCCTCCGATTATTCTCAGCGTCTCGACGAATTGCTGGGCCAAATAGAAGATAAAGACCGGCTTCGTGACAACATCCTGTTAGCTCAGACAAACCTTGTCGCCGACGGGCAGCTCCGGGCTGAGAAATTAAGCGAGCTGCACAAGGAATTCGACAAGACCGATGGCGGGATGTCAGCGTTGTACGAATTAGGGCTTTTGAAGATTGGTCGATATCAGAGCGCGTCGGATTCAGAGCAGAAAAAAAAGTATTTAGCGGATGCAAGAGCAACTCTGGCGAGCTTCCTCACTTTGTATCCGAACAGTTTTTGTGCCGAGCAAGTTAAAAAGAATTTGGACGGCCTGCCTGCTAATTGACGATTGTTTTTAACGTCTTTTCCAATTATCAATCATCGATAATCAGTTGTTTGAGGGGATTTGAGTTGACATTTCCGTAGATTTTGTTAGTATAAAGATTGGCTGGGGGTGTTTTTTGCGCTTTTTAGGCCTTTTGATTGCTGCGAATAGAATGAGGACAATAACAGAGTGATTCCAATTTGCTGTTGCGGGTGATGTTAAATGAAAAACTATAATTCATCCTCTGACCGAGACACTCGGACTTCGGCAAGCTCTCGTCGGGGCGAAGCCCGCCGCAGCCCGGCAGTCGAGCCGAAAATTCTGCTTGTCGGCGACATCGGTAAAGCCTTTTTAGATGCCGGTGCCATCACGGAGAAGCACTGTGAAGTCTGCGCCACTATGCTCGATGCAATTGATGCTGCAGTGAAGAATGACTTTGCAGGAATCGGCATTGTGATGTTCGGAATGTCGGCCAAATTAAGCTCATCCCTAAAAGCCTTGCGAGATAGCTGCAATGCGAAAATTATTCTTCTGGCACAAATGTACGAAGAGCCGATAGCGATACGGCTGGTCGGCTCAGCCTACAACGGGACAAGCATAGCAGATGATTATTTGATTTGTCCGGTTCAGCCGGAGAGGTTTTACGAATCCATTTTAACCCGGGGCCTTAGTAAGGCCGAGGCCGGCCCCCCTGCCGCTGCCGATGCAACAATAGAAATGAAAATCAAACACCTTGAAAGATTGGCTACGGAGGATGATTTGACGGGTCTGAAGAACAGGAGATATATCTTGGAATTTTCGCGGCAGATTATCGAGCACGCCAGAGAGGAAAACGGGCGGGTAACACTGCTTGTTTTCGATATCGATGACTTGAAACATTACAACGACCTTTACGGCCATTTAGCCGGCGATGAGATTTTGAAACAAGCTGCCGTTTTGATGCAGCGCTGCTGCCGTGGGCACGACGTTGTCGGCAGGATTGGGGGCGACGAGTTTGCAGTTGTTTTCTGGGACTCCACTTGGGGACGCCTTACGGCGGAGCCTCAGCCTCAACCGTCTGCAGTGCCCTCCAAGGGCGCCGAGAGACGCTCAGCGAGAGCCGACCATCCTAAGGAAGCAATCTTTATAGCAAAGCGGTTCGTAAGAGAATTAGAGAAATCCGAATTGTCCGCACTTGGCGGATTAGGCCCGGAAGGCAAGGGGGTTCTGACGATAAGCGGCGGACTGGCAAGCTTTCCGCGTGACGGCTCGACTGCACAGGAGCTTTTTCAGCAGGCCGACAAGGCGCTGCTGGATGCCAAACGCAGCGGTAAAAACAGAATCTATCTCGTCGGCAAGCCCCAGAGCGACATTACCGACATAGATTAAGAGCTTGTAACGAGACTTAACATCTCAATTTGTCATTCCCGCGGAAGCGGGAATCCAGACGTTTTAGATTGTAGGAAGGGCGCATTTCTGCCGTTTTGCAGTTGACCTCAAGAACAGGCTCTGATACAATTACGTTTAATAACTGTAGAGGGAACATCTTGTTGTCAGTTCAATTCGTTTCGTCCGGTAAGGCAGTTTATGGCTTAGCCATATCAACGCAAGGCGTTTGTTCTGTAGGCCCCGAAAGGCCGGCAGAGGAGGTCGAAAATCCAAGATGACGGCGAGAAATTCGCGGGTTTTACGGATAATTCCTTTGATGCGCTCCAACGGCGATATTGTGAAATTTTTTTAAAAAATTGCCGGATTTTCCAAGATTTTTGAGGGTTTTCAGGCCCAAATTTCGCATTGTAGTATAGAGGCAAGAATATTTACGACAAATATGTGTGTTAGTGTGGCAGCCTCATCCCCGTGCTTTCTTGCGAAAGCAAGAACGGGGATGGGGATGGCTTGATGCCGACGCTTCGGCACAATCAGTGCCTGTCTAAGAATATCAATTGCATAATAGGAGGTAAGAAAAAATGGCAACTGCGAGAAAATCACAAATTTTGTTGATAATCACTGTATTTATAACAATCTGCTCTTTAAGCTTTCCTGTTTATGCTAAATACAACGGCGGGACTGGAGAGCCTAACGACCCGTACCAAATTGCTACGGCAGAGGACCTGCTCCTGCTTGGCGACAGTCCTGAAGATTACGACAAGCACTTCATCCTGACCGCCGACATCGACCTGGACCCCAACCTCCCCGGCCGAAAGGTCTTTGACAGGGCGGTCATCGCACCGGATGATGATCCTACGAAGTCGGATTTTCAGGGAGTTGCTTTCATTGGCGTCTTCGACGGAAACGGTCATACGATCTCGCATCTGACAACCGAAGGTCGGGATTATGTGGGACTGTTTGGCCGATTTGGCTGGGGGAGGGGCGAAGTCAAGGACTTGGGGGTGGTGGATGTCATGGTAAGTGGCGATGAGTCTGTTGGTGGACTGACGGGCGCCAACTTCGGAACCGTGGTTCGCTGTTACAGCACTGGCGTGGTCAGTGGCGAGGACGTTGTGGGCGGACTGTTGGGGCGGACCCAGGGCAATGTGACCAACTGCTACAGTACTTGTTCTGTCACTGGCAGCAGGCATACTGGCGGGCTCGTGGGGATCATACACATGCCGAGCTTTGTCACGTACTCTTATAGTACCGGTATTGTTGGCAACTCTGGGCAGAGCATCGGTGGGCTGGTGGGATGGCAGGGCGATCTCGATCTTGTGACTGCATGCTTCTGGGATGTGCAGACTTCAGGGAAGGCAACGAGCGCCACTGGCGCGGGCAAGACAACGGCCGAGATGAAGACAGCGCGGACATTCCTGAGCTGGGGTGCCTGCGGCAATGAGGGGACCTGGACGATTGATGAGGGGGTCGATTATCCGCGATTGGCGTGGGAGCAGCGCCCGGGCATTGTTCTCGGCGCGCGCCTTTCCGATTATCTGGCCGGCAGCGGGGGCGAGGGCGATCCGTAC
>JBAQFY010000403.1:0-20373 GCA_049287505.1 Sedimentisphaerales bacterium
TGGGCTGCTTCGACAATGAATCAGTCTGATATTCGTGGATTATCCTTTTGGGACAGAGCCGACATTGATATTCTTCGTCGCAAGCTTTGCGTTCTACAGTCATGAGTTCAGTCCGTATGAAACGGGCCTATCATATAGGGTGGCCGCAAGTAGCTTTGTTGTGCCCACGCTGCCAAGCATCATAAAATCCTTAATTAAATCATAAAATATCTTCGGTGGAGGGCTGATGAAAAAAAGATTAAATCATCAGGCCACATCCTTTGTATTTTTCCTTGCGTGGTATTGCGTAACTACAAACCAGATAAATCCCGCGAGTTCTCTGGCTACTGCAATATTTGCTTTACAGGGCATTTTGCCGTTATTTACCAGATGCCGATGTCGTTTACTTAATCTTCGTCCTGCTGCATCGGCAATTTCGATAGCCCACTGTGGTTGCCCCTTTCTTCGCTTTTTGAGTGCTGTTGATGGGACATACCTGTGTCGGTAATGCCAGGAAGTTTCGTTTAGCAGGCGTCGAATACGTTTATTTCCCGCTTTTGTTATCGACCCTTTTTTCTGTTTGTCGCCGCTGGAATCTTCCGAAGGTGTCAGTCCAAGATAGCTCATCAGATAACGCGGCGACTCGAAGCGTCCAAACTCAAATATCTCAGTTAATGTCGTGATTGCAGTGAGGGTGTCAATGCCGTGGAAGCAGCGCAATAGGCCAACGATTTCTTTATATTCTTTCGAGCTGGCCAGAAGCTCAACCTCTTTGTCCAAAGCTTCCAGTCGCCCAATGCAATAAATCATCTCGTTAAAATAATTTTCAAAAACACTTGTGAGCATAGGTTCTGTAAATTCGATAGTGCGCAGCCAGGTAATATGCTTTTGCGTCCAGTGACGACCATTGCTGTAAACATAGCCGTGACGTGTTAAGAACTTGAGAAGCTGATGACGAATTCTTTTGAGGTTTTCCTTGGCCGTTTCACGAAGCCGGGTTAGTTCTCTGGCAGCTTCCTGGTGTTCGTTGGGGGCATGTACCTCGGTGAGCAGCTCTGCTTTGAACATCATAAGTAATTTTTTGGCATCTCTGCGGTCTGTCTTGACTCTCTCGCCTGGCTTTCTTGGAACCAGCGATGGGGCAATGACACTGCAGCGACAATCAAATTGCTCGATCCTTCGCTTGAGAGTAAATCCGCATACGCCGGCTTCATAGCAGAATTCGACTCTTCCCGGAGCGTGTTTGGTGATCTTATTTACCATTTTTTTTATATCCCGGGCGGTATTGTTGATGGTAAACTCGACGATCTCCTCCTGGCAGGGGTAATGCAGTGCAATTTTGTGCTGTTTTTTGTGTGTGTCCATAGCAACATATGTTATAGTATTTTCCATGATCGACCGGTCCTTTCAATTGTATGCGGCTCTGTTACCGCATGGTAATAACCCGCGATTATCGGTGGCTACGTACCACCTTGTCGCATAAGCTTTATCGGCTTATGACGACTTTTACAATCACAGGGGCCGGTCGTTCCATATTTTCTACAACTTCCAAATTTAGTTACATAAGGTATTGACAAAGGCCGTGGAAATAAATAGTAATTGGTGATTGGTGAATAGTGAATAGCAAGAATCCCACAATAAATTTGGGGAAAAGAAAACCCCCAGTACAGGCCTGGGGGCTAACCGAAGGAATCAAGACGTAAATAAATTTGGGAGGACAATTATGAGAGTTGATGTTAGTCATGTTGATGTGTGGGCTGTGAGTATCGATGACCGGCCGGGTGCATTGGCTGAGAAACTTGAAGCTCTTGACCAGGCGGACGTTGACCTTGAATTTGCCATTGCCCGCCGAGTGCACGAAAAACCCGGAAAAGGCGTAGTATTCGTTACGCCTATTAAGGGCGCCAGGCAGATAAAGGCTGCAAGAAAAGCCGGCTTCGAGAAAACCAAATCGCTGCACGGGATTCGGGTGGCCACGGGCAATAAGCCCGGCTATGGTGCTGAAATGACGATGCGATTAGCTGAAGCGGGTATCAACCTCCGAGGTCTCTCCGGTGCCGCCATCGGCAACCGTGCTATCTTTCACTTAGCCTTTGACTCCAGCGATGATGCAAACAAAGCTAAGCGCCTGCTGAAGTAAACTTGTAGGTACAATACCGCTCCCTTATGGTCGCGGCTCTGTTTGGTCGCGGGCAGTTACCGCTCCCTTACGGTCGCGGCTCTGTTTGGTCGCGAGCAGTTACCGCTCCCTTACGGTCGCGGCTCTGTTTTAGTATTGTATGATATATTGTTTGGGCGGGAAAATGTCCGTAAGGGCACGGCACAACTGTTGGATTGCCTTGCTTACCTGTGGAGATATAGATTGGCCAAGCTGTATTTGGGCAGGTTGAATCCCGACAAAATACACATCAAGCTTGATATTCTGACAGACCATATCTACAAATAAGCGGGGTGAGAGCGTATGTGTTGAGATGGTGTATGAGTTTAGCTGCTCAGGTTTAAATATTCTTATTGTTCCAGGTGACGCTCCAAAGTCGATAGCATCAATGACAAGCAAATTCTGTGGGGCTTTCTTTACAATCGGCTGGATATAATTCTCCGGCACAGTGCCAGTATCCATCAGCTCGGCACAGATTTTTGCACGTCCGAGCTGCTCACAAACAAACGGCCCAGCCCCATCATCGCCCTTTAATACATTTCCGATTCCGACAATAAGCGTTGACGAGTCGCGAAACTTATTTAGCTGCTGAAGGATTGATTTATTAGTGCTCATAGCGCCTTTACCGTTCTGTCATTCCGGCCTTGAGCCGGAATCCAGAAATAAAAAAAATGGATTCCCGCTTTCGCGGGGATGACAAAATGTGACAATTACTTTTTAGAAACGGCGTCAGCCGAATTTTTTATAGCCGGATGTTTAATTCGCATTTGCACTTAGGACACAGGATCCGCATAAAATCGCTCATTTGAATGCCTTTGCCGGATTGCTGCTGCTTCTGAATATCCTCTGGCTCTGTTAGGAGTGCACCGCTTTTGGCGAGCAATAAGGAAGGATTGGTATAAGCCAATGGGCCGAGTTTTTCATAAAGCCAGACCAGATGCTTTTTAGTGCCTATCATTGCACCACATTTTTCACATAGTTGAAGCTCGAATTCGTGAGTCTCGATTGTATCTTCTCTGTTCAGGGTGGCCAAATCCCATTCATTTGAGAGTGTTATGCCTGTTTCCGTGGTGCAGTTAGCTTCGCAATTCCCACAAAAGATACAGGTGTCGTATCGGTGTGAGATTCTTCTTACCGGCGGATTAGCTTCAAGGTCGTCTTCCAGGCTCAAGCATCCGGGAGCGGGACAAACATTTACACACGCCCCGCAACCGATGCACGTATCAAGGTCGAATTCCGGCTTACCTCTGTACTTTTCCGGGACGACGCAAGGCCTGGCAGGAAACCAAGTAGTAAAACGCGGTGAAAAAACCGCTGTTACAGCTTCTTTCAATTCTCTTAACTTTGGCAAACGCAATTTTTAGACTCCAGCTGGTTATTGGTAATTGGTTATTGATTAATGGTATAGCACATATTTTCTTTTATTGCTTGTCAATTTCTTCTGCATATTTATCAACAACGCTGTTTTCCCAAAGTTCCACGCCGGAAGCATACGCACCTTTGGCGATTGCGTGCGCGGCAGTAGGCGAAGTTATCAATATAAAAACAGCGCAGATTATAGCTTTGGCGCTCAGGGCCGGCGAACCGCTGACTAAGGCGACACCAACTAAAAGCAAAATGGTGCCGAGGGTTACGCATTTTGTCGAGGCCTGCAGACGGTTGTAAACATCGGGAAAGCGAACCAATCCAATACAGCCGAATATGTCAAACAAAATTCCAACTATTATCAGTATGTATCCAATGATATTAGTCATCGAAACTTCTGCCCTCCAAAAACTTTGCCAATGCTATGGTGCCAATAAAGCTCAGCAGCGCCCAGGCGAGAGCGACATTGAGATAAAAATCCTTTCCGGCGGCCAGCCCAAGGATGGCGCAGAATCCCACTATGACGATACCCAAGATATCGATAGCCACGGTTCTGTCCGGGGCGCTGGGGCCACGACCTATCCGGTACAGGCATAAGAAGCAACATATAAATAAGCCAATATAAAATAACGTTATCATAGCTATCCCTTTCTACCTCGTTAGAAATCTTTCTTTCCAGGGGTTTAGACCCACTGACGGAATTTCTAACGGCGTCTATTCGAAAATCTTTTTCAGAAACCACTCAAACCTTTGAGCAATGTGCCTGGTCGCCTGCTCGATGTCGTCTGATTTAACGTTAATCCAGTGGACGTACAAAAAACCATCGTCTGTCAAATCCACCGTCAAAGTACCCGGCGTCAGAGTAATCGAATTAGCCAATGCGGTTATTCCTGATTCAGTTTTTAGAGTTGTTTTTATTTTTACGATTCCGGGTTTTATCGGCATCTTAGGATGCAGGGCGCGATAGACAACATCCAGATTAGCCTTGAATACATAATAGAAGAATACCGGTATATAAGCCAGGAACCAGAATATCCGCACCGGTGAAATAAATACGTGATGTTCTTTGGGCAGTATTTCGTGGAACATAACCGCAACGATGACAGAAGCTATCAAGCCAGCGATGACAACCTGACCGTCGATTTTGCCGTCAACAAAAGGCCAGGTCAGCAGTATCCAAATAACAAAAGCCAGAACAAAATAAATCAATCGTCTCATATTAGCACACCTTTAGTATCACATTGCCATTACATCAGCAGAGTAGTTAAGTCCATCAGTCAATACCTTAACAGCAGGGTCGAGAATTGCCTGCTTTAAGGCGGGAACCAGCACGAGCAAGCCCATAAGCACGCATAAGCAGGCCAAAGATATCATAGCAACGAGCATAGAGCCTTTATTTTCTTTTACCTGCCGTAGATTTTCCGGCAGCTCGCCAAGAAATACATATCGCTGGATTTTAAGGAAAGAGATGAGGGTAACAAGGCTCACAATAACCGTAACCGCAGCCAAATACAGAAATCCCGCCTGAATCGCTGCAACAACAAGAATCAGTTTGCTCCAGAATCCGTTAAATGGAGGTATGCCGGCAATGGACGCCGAGGCCACTGTACATGTCGTCCGCGTAAAAGGCAATCTCTCAACAAGTCCCCCCATCTCCTTTAGCTGTCTTGTACCGGTTGACATCTCCACAGAACCGCTGGTCAAGAACAACAGCGATTTAAAGACGGCATGGTTGACAAGATGAAACAAGCCCCCAAGGATAGCCAACGCTGCCCACTCAACTTTTCCATTACGGGCAAGTATTAGTGCTCCGATACCTATCCCAAGAATCACGTAACCCATTTGGGATATGCTGTGATATGCGAGAAGACGTTTAAGGTCCCATTGCCCCACAGCCAAGAACACACCAATTACCATACTCAAAACACCCAATGCAACCAATACCCAGCTAACAGAAACGGACACACCAAAAACGTTAAAGACAATTCGCACGAGTGAATAAACACCAAGTGACTTAATCAGAACACCGGAGAGCATTGCAGATATCGGGGCAGGTGCAGAGGGATGTGCATCAGGCAGCCAGGCGTGGAAAGGGACGAGGGCGGCTTTTAAGCCGAAGCCTACAATAAACAAAGTCAGGGCAAATTTTAGGCCTGCATTTAAGCCGGAGTCCTGGTTTGCCTTTGAAATGTAGGCCATATTAAGGGTGCCGGTATTGCCGTAAACAAGAGCAACAGCAAAAAGAATGAATATAGAAGCGATACTGCCCAACACCATATATTTAAAGGATGCCTCAAGCTCTTCGTGCCCACAGCCGAAACCGACAAGTGCATAAGATGCGATTGAAGCAATTTCAAGAAATACAAACAGATTGAATATGTCTCCGGAAAGTACGACACCGTTCATACCAGCAACCATAAGCAGAAACAGGCTCAGGTATTTTATCTTGGCGGTGTACCTCTCCATATACCTGGCGCTAAAGAGCATTGCAGCGGCACTAACAACGCTAATAGCCAAAAGAAGAAGTGAGCTCAAACCATCAAGGACAAGATTAATCCCGAGCGGGATAGACCATTTGCCTACTTCATAAACCTCTGTTTTACCAATAGAAGCAACTGCAAATACGAGCAGCGAAACGGTTACGAGATTGGCCAAGACCGTTGCAGCAGCCTTGCCTTTTTTCCCGAAAGCAGGAAGCAAAAATGCCACTACTAAAGGAACAGCAATGAAAATGGGTAAAGGTATGCTCATCCCGCCCCTCCAATCCTCAATTTCAGATTCCTTAAAGCACTACCATAGTGTTTAAGTTTTTTTTCTATTTCAAAGGCTGCTTTTCTGTACCTAAATGCCTCAAAATATATAAGTTCAATAGGTAACATCTTTTTTGTCGAATAGATTTTCCCTTCTTTGTGTTCTTCTAATCTTTTATGCAAATTTGAAGTGCACCCGATATAAATCCCGCCCATCAACGATGAGCGTGGATGAATTGAGCTATCCCTTTTACTTTTTAGCAAATATACGTAAAACCATCTCTGAGGGGCGGGACTCATCCTTTTAATCTCCTTATTTGAGTGATATCAAAGGTGCCGTATTTTTCGTAAACTCTGATGCATATCGAAATCATAAGAGCCAGAGAACCCAAACTAATAACAATTGCCGTGAGCACAAGGGCCTGTGGCAACGGGTCAACAGAGCTATTGACAAAGCCTGCAGCAACCTGCTGTGTTACAGAATCATACTGTGCCTTGTCAATAATTGGAGCTATACCACCAGTACGGAAGCCGAGCATAATCAGGAAAAGATTGACGGAATATTCCATAACCATAATGCCGATTACAATCTTGACCATGTTCTTTTTGACGACTGCACAATACAGCCCAAGCATAAACAGTAAAAAGCAAAGTGCATAAGGCATTAGTTTTACCCCGTTAGAAATTTTCTCTTTTCATACATACAGATTACACGGATTCATCCATAGATTTCACGGATTTATCTGTGTAATTCGTTTCAATCCGTGAAATCTGTGATTTTTTAGCCGACGTATCACGTCTGAACGTCGAAAGAAGAAAAATTACCAGAAACAGTGATGCACCTACCTTCAGGCCAATGGCAATATTCGATAGTGGTATAGTCCCTGCGCTTATAAGATGCAAAGACTCGCCCAGCCGATACTTTTGATGCAGGAAATTAAAGAAGAAAGTCCCACCAAGGGCAAAACCCGAAACAGCTATCAGGGCAAAGAGCAATGCACCGAGACAATCAAGCTTGGAGTCGAGAGCCAGAGGCAGGTCCTTTTGCACAAATTCTCTGCCAAATGCGAGCATAAGCAGCACATAGGACGAAGCTAAAATCACACCGCCGGCAAAGCCGCCGCCGGGAGTAAGGTGTCCGAAAAGAATAATGTAAATCCCAAACAGGACAATCAGCACCTTTACCCAGCTGCTGATAGTTTTTACAATTATTGTCATACCCTTCATTTTTTTATCCTTTTAGTATGGGGTCCATCGAGTCCACGGAAAATTCAAATATCAAATCGTAAATACTATCAATATATCAAAGATCAAAATGCAAATATCAAAATTACAAATCAAAATGTAAAGTTATCTTTTCCCTTTAAGTGTAAGAATACTCGAGGCAAAGATATTTGCAAAATCGTTCAACTCGCTTAAAAACCAGGCAACTTCTTCCGGTGCCGCACGCCCGCTATCTCGAAGTAACGCGAACCATAATTTGCTCTCATTGGTGCATTTAAGAGAAGTATTGAAATAATTAGTAAAATCTTTCTTACTGCTTGCCGCCTGCCCTTCGACATAGTTTCCAATAATACCTGTCCTACTTCGTAATAATTGATCGCCGATTCTTCTTGAAACGTTATCTTTCGGCAGTCTATCCAGAAATTCTATGAGTCTTAGCACAAAGTTATACAGTCTCTTCTTGAACTCATTTTTGAATTTTTCTTTGTCATTTTGCATTTTGATTTTTAACCTTTAATTTTTCTACTAGTCCTCCAGCAGTTTTTTGGCCTTTTTTCGTAGTATTACAGTGGCGCCTATAATCGAAGTAAACAGCACGGTCGTCTCACCGAGTGTATCATAAGCACGAAAGTCCAGGATAACCGATGTTACGATGTTCGCCGCCCCTGTTCTTTGAAGTCCCTCTTTGATGTAGGTCTGGGAAGCGGCGTCGGGAACCTTGGTAAAAATAGGCGTTCCGAAATTTTGCAACGTCCCGAATACTTGTACGCCGGCCAAGAAAATCACGAAGATAATCACGACCGAAATAACCGTCCCGAAGAACTCTTTGTCACCAGTGATAAAAGTCAGGTCGCGTGAAATTGTGGCGCGAATCAGGATAATCAAACCCAAAACTTCCACTACAATCTGAGTTATTGCAATGTCCGGCGCCTGTAAAAAAAGAAACATCAAAGAAGCACCGAAGCCAATTGCGCCGATGCAGATTACGGAACTTAATAGATTATTGGTTTCTATCGCAATAACAGTAGCGACTATCATAAACAGCAGTAAGATGTAGAATATAGCCATATTAACCTCACCGAACTTCACAAACTACAAATATAATTATCATTAATCCCAAAACCACCCAGGTCAAATACATCGGAAGCACCCCGGAGTGGAGCCATCGCAGAAAAGCAGTCAGTCCCAGTCCACATTTACCACCCTGATTGTATAAATCAAAATATCCTTTTTCTTGGCCTTCATAAAGCTGTTTCAAGCCTTTCATTTGCGAAACGGTCTTGTAGAAATGTGTCCCTGGTATTCTCATATCTTCATTATTCTGCACCTCGCCACAGGTCCACGTTGGCACGGTTCTGATATTTCTCGACAATCTTGCGACAAACCAGATAAGCATGCCAAGACCAATGCCGATTATTATCAGTATTGTGGCCAGGCCGGAATGCCAGGTGCCGAAGATTGCAGTTTCAGGCGTATTCAATGCAGGATAAATGAACAGCTTGAGCGGTATATGATAGAAGACTCCAAAGAAGACACACAGCAAAGCAAGTACCATCATCGGAATGGTCATCGCCGCAGATACTTCTTTTACGTCTTTTAGTCCGTCCGGCAGACGTGAAAGGAAAATCGAGTGTACCAGTTTCACAAACGAAGCCAGAGTAAGCGCACTTCCAAACATAGCACAGGTCAGCCAAATGGGCCATAAGTTAGCAGCAATACCGGTCACTTGGGGGTTCATCTTAATCACGCCTTGATAAATCATCCATTTTGAAACAAACCCGTTGAGAGGTGGTATTCCGGAAATACTCAGAGCGGCAATCAGACAGGCAGTAAAAGTGATGGACATTTTTTTCCCGAGGCCGCCAAGTTTGTCCAGCTCAGCGGTTCCGGCGGCCTGCTCGACCGCACCGCCGCATAAAAATAAGCAGCATTTATAGATTGCGTTATTGAGCATATGAAATACTCCACCGGCAATACCAACAGGAGTTCCGGTTGCTATGCCAAGTATCATATAACCGACCTGACTGACAGCGTGATAAGACAGCAGCTTTTTGAGGTTATGCTGAACCATTGCAATCATCACCGCAATAATAATCGTAGCTGCACCGATAATCGCCAGGACCATGCTTAAGGCCGCTGATTGAATGATAAATATCTCCCTTACGATAATTAACAGTAGATAAATTCCCAGAAGCTTATCAATCGCGGCGGGCAAAAGCGCCATCACCGAGGCCGGCGCGTATTCACCGCTTGTCGGCACCCAGGTATGTAAGGGCAATGCCCCTGCCTTGGTAATAGAGGCTGTCATAAGCAGCAGAAAAGCTAAAATTGGCAATGCTGAGGTTGTCGCCAGGCTAATATCCGAGATGACAAAAGTCCCCGAAAGTGCCCATATCATAAACACGCCGAGCATAAAAGCGGCATCGGATGCGCCTATCATTGCGAAACTTTTTGTAGCTGCGAAATTGGAATTTTTTCCACCTGTTGTTATTAAAAGATACAGCGAAACGGTAACAATCTCCCAGAATATTAAAAAGAAAAGTAGGTGGTTGGAAAGCAGTATCCCTGCCGAGCCGCCTATTGTAAGAAGAATCGCACCATAATACTCGTTGGCTCGTTTTACATTCGGACCGACCGACTTTAGTGAATATAAAGTTATTAACAGGCCGAAGCCCATAGCAAACAACAATACGAATTTCCCGAGAGGCGTTGTATTCAGCAACAGCTCTAAATTCACATTTTCTAATTGAAGGATAGGCCGGCCGAACGAAAACTCGGTGCCTGTAAATATCCTGATGCTTAGTACAAATGTTACAGCCGAGATAATAAAGGTCAATGCTCTGGATACCGATTTGAATTTATTCGGCAAAAACAGCAGTACAAAGCCCACAATCAGCGGCAAAAATACAGAGACACAGAGAATATTCAATTCTTCCAATTTAGAAATCCTCCAGCTTTAGTTTGGGCGCGCCAATTTCCTTTTTAATCCGTGCTGTTTTCTCACGACTCAATTTCAGCAGTGCTTCATAATCGTGCACAATATTGTGATGCCCATCGACAACCGCCAGCCTTTCGGTGCAGCTATAACAGGGGTCAACCGCAGCAAGCGTAATGGTAACATCAGCAATATGCTGGCCAATACAAGAGGCCCTAAACGAAGGCACATTGACAAAGCTTGGTGCCCTTACCTTATGTCGAATCGGCCTGTTGCCGCCGTCACTGCGGACGTAATGGAATGTTTCACCTCTCGGTGCCTCAGCGCGGCCGCAAGCTTCGCCCGGCGGTATTTCCTTAACCTCCACGGCAATAGGGCCATCAGGAAGTTTCTTTATTGCCTGCCTGATAATCTTAATAGCTTCAAGAACTTCGAGAAGACGCACGACGGCTTTGGCAAAGACGTCCCCTTCGGGCTGGACAATTACCTTCCAGTCCAAATCGGCATAAGCGGCATACGGGTCATCGCGCCTTACGTCGATAGCAACACCGCTGCCCCTGGCGGTCGGGCCTGTTACCGCATATTTGATAGCATCTTCCTTGCTCAAGATGCCTACGCCTTTGAGCCGGGCGTGTATAACAGGGTCGTCAAGCACCGCCTTGGTGAGCATTTCAGTTTTCTTTTCGAGTTTGTCCATCTTCTTCAATATTTTGGGATTAAGCTCATTGGGGATGTCCTCACGGCAGCCGCCTACCTTGACGTTTCCGTAGTTATTTCTGTTGCCCGTTATCTCTTCAAGCAAATCAAGCACCGGCTCGCGGTATTTCCAAGCCCACATAAAGACAGTGTCATAACCGATAAAGTGCCCGGCAAGACCTACCCATAACAGATGACTGTGGATGCGTTCAAGCTCATTTATAATCGTACGCACGTACAAAGCACGGTCAGGAGGTGTTATACCCGCAAGCTCCTCGACCGCATTTATGTAAGCTAAAGGATGTGACGCTGAGCAGATTCCGCATATACGGGAGACCAAAAACGGAACCTGGTCGAACTGAAGTGTTTCGCTGAGCCTCTCTATGCCGCGATGGTTATAAGACATTCTCATGTCTATATCTGTTACGATTTCACCATCGACGGTAAGCTGGAAAAACTCCATCTCTTCCTGCAGCGGATGGAAAGGGCCGACCGCAACAACAGGTTTCGAGAGTTCTACCGTTCGCCGGCCGGGTGATTGCGATTGGACGGTTGGACGACCGGATGGTTCACCGGCCACCAGTTGTACCGGCAGCTCCGTATCTTTCCTCAATGGATAAACACCCTCAGGCCAATCATCGGCCAGAATCAACCGCCGCATATCAGGATGATTCTTAAAATCGATTCCTAATATGTCGTGTATTTCTCTTTCTATCCACTCGGCGGCCGGTAAGAACGGTGCAATAGATTCAATCGACGGATTTTCACGGTCACGGATAAAGGTTTTTACAGTAATAAAACAGCCGGTCTCGTCATTTGAATAATGATAAAGAACCTCGAAGCAATTATCAGAATCGATTCCCGTAGCAATTACAAACCTCAAAGGCACATCTTCAAATAGAAACTTATTGACGGCGTAACTGTTTTGGGCCTCACATAAAAGGAAGATTCTATTGTCCGCCTTTTGCTCTATATGTATGAGCTTGTCTTTTATTTCTAACAGCTTGTTGTTTAGTTTTTCCTGGTTCATGCTATTATCCTGTTATAAAACCGATAGCGCCTTTACTACGCCGGATATCATAGCTTCCGGCTTCGGCGGGCAGCCCGGCACATAAGCAATAATCGCATTGGGGTCAACTTCTCTTATTATCTTATCAACCGGCCCAACTACATGGTAAGCACCGTTAAATATACCTGTGTTACAAGCGCAAGCTCCTATTGCAAAGACAACGCAGGGCTTTGCAGTTTGGCGATAGACTTCCCGCAGTCGCGGAGCCGCCTGGGCGGTAACCACGCCGGTTACCAGCAGAGCATCGGCATGTCGCGGTGAGCCTACTAATTTGATACCAAACCTCTCAACGTCAAATTTCGGCGTTAGCAAATTCACAATTTCGATATCGCAATTGTTGCACGCGCCGGTATTAACGTGAAAGACCCAGACCGATTTTTTCAATGACCAAATTTTCCAGCTCATAAATTCACCCCTTCGGCCCTTCGGCCACCCCTTCGACTACGCTCAGGGCTACGGCTAATTCAGGGCAGGCTTTTATTCGCTTAGGACAAGCTTACAGCCAGTTGATGCCATAATGACTGCCTATTGATGCAAGTATAACAGCGACAGCCAAAGCAATCCCGCAATAGACCCAGAAAAATTTCATTGCCTGGTCAATCCGCAAACGCGGGTTGGTATTCTTTATCAAAATCAACATCACCAGAACTAAAATATACTTGCCGATTCCCCATGCTAATGGCCATCCTGCCGTACCAAATCCTCCGAGAAAAACCATCACCAAAAATAGCGGCAGAGCCACAAGCATCATTGCCTGCATGAGTTTCCAAATCGCAAGCAGAACTCCGGAATACTCTATAATTATGCCGCTGGCCACTTCGGTTTCCGACTCGGCTATATCGAACGGGACAAATCCAAGCTTTGCCTGAACACATAATAACGCAGCCAAAAACGCCAACATTCCGGAGATGCTGAGGGCGGGGGTATGTTTAGCGATTGAAGCTAAATTTAGCTGGCCGCCGGTCTTTATAATCACCACAATAAAGGCAAGAACAAGCGGCAACTCATAACCCATTACCAGTTTCATTTCTCTGCTGGTGCCGAGCGCTGCGTGGGGGCTGGCACTGGAGCTGCTGCCGAGAATCAACGCAAGCGAAGGCAAAACCATCAGATAAATCGCTACAATAATATCACCGACAAAGTCCGTTTGGGCGATAGTTATCCGCCAGAGCATTGTTGAGAGCAGTAACACACCTGCAAGACCGACAAGCGGGGCAGCGATAAAAACAGCTCGCTGGGCGTCCTGTGGTATGAGAGTTTCTTTGCCCATAAGTTTCATAATATCGTAGAAAGGCTGTAAAAGCGGCGGGCCAACTCGCCATTGCACCAGGGCACTGACCTTGCGAACTATCCAGCAGGCAAAAAGACCCAGAACAACGGTAAACAAAAACCCCGGAAAAATCAGAATCCAGAATAAATTCTGCATTGCATCAATCATCTCTTTGCCTTTTCCCTTAAAAACGGCTCCCACAAAATGCCGCCGGAGACCTTGACAACGATATCTTCGAGAACCTCTACCAAATCACCTTTTACCTCAACTTCTCCGTAATCCAAACTTGCGTCCTGACAGGTATTCACGCACAATGGCTTTTCACCCGGCGCCAATCTGTCTCTGCACACATCGCAAACACTGCTTGGAAAAGGTATCAAATCAGTATATATCGTTCCAAACGGGCAGGCTATTGCGCAACTACCGCAGCCGGTGCATAACATATTTGCCCTCTTAAGTACACCGGCATCATTATTTTTGGTCGGCGCTTTCTCCAGGGCTCCCTGAGGACAGGCGTTGATACACGGTGCAGCATAGCATCTGCGACATATCAAGGCGAAACGAATCATCTCCAGCAGTGAATCGATTCCTTTATTTTCAGGATGATGCTTGTACGAACACTGCACCTGAGATTCGGCCTGAAGTTTGCATTTTGCCAAATCGATTATTAATTTCGCACCCATAATTTCGTATCTCGTGCTTCGCTTACAAACGTGACGTTTCAATCCCAGATATTCGGGAAGCTTTTTATCTGTTCATAGGTAAAGACAGGGCCGTCTTTGCAGACAAAATACTTGCCTAACATACAATGGCCGCACTTGCCTACTCCACAGCTCATATTCTTTTCCATCGAGAGGTAAATCTTCTCGACAGGAAATCCAAATTCCAATAATTTCAAGGTGGTGAATTTCATCATAATAGGCGGACCGCAAACCACCGCCGCGGCATTTGAAATATTCACGTCATTACGAGCAAGGATAGTAGTTACCACGCCGACGTTGCCGGGCCAGCTGCCTTTTGCCTCATCGACAGTAAGTTTTATATCCACGCCGTCAATTTTTTGCCAGGAGCCGAAGAGGGTTTTTTTATAGATAAAATCGTCAGGTGTTTTTGCTCCGAATCGACAAACAACAGATTTAAAATCCTTTATTCTCTCAACAAGAGTCAAAAACAAAGACCTTATTGGTGCCAAACCGACACCGCCGCCGATGATATAGACTTCTTTGCCGAGGAAATCATCAATTGGATAGCCCTTACCATAAGGCCCCCGAATGCCAATCTTTTGTCCCTTTTGGCACTCGTGTAATAAAGCCGTTACGCGACCGGCCTTCATAATCGTGATTTCCATTTTCTTAGTATCTGAAGGCGACGAGGAAGGAGTAAACGGCGCTTCACCTTCGCCGGGCAAAGTCAATTCCACAAACTGGCCTGTTTCAAACTTAAATGTTTCTTCCAGCACAACGACAAAACTTTTAATCGTTGGCGATTCGTCTATGATATCAACAATTCCGCCATTTATGGGCTGGTAGAGATTTCGATTCATCTTGCAACTTCCGCTTTTGTCTTATCTTTACCTTTGAGCTCTTCATTCAACTTTTTCAATACGTTGCGGATATCCACCTCGCCCGCCTCGGCATCGACACATCTGCCGCAGCCGACACACATATCGATGCCATACCTGTCAAAAAAATAAGATAACTTGTGCATAAAACGATGTCTGAGCCTGTCACCGAGCACTTTGCGGGGATTTGCACCGCCGGCCACTTCGGCATAAGCAAGCCTCATGCAGCCGTCCCACATCTTCATCTTGGCAAAGTAATCCTTCTGCTTGGTGTCATAAAGGTAGAAGCAGTGGCAGGTAGGACAGACCCGCGTGCAGGCCTGGCATTCAACGCAGGTTTTCGCTTCCTGGTCATAAACATCGGAATCCCGGGTGTTTTCAACAATCTCATTAACCGGCAAATCGAATTTTAGGTCGGCGTTGCTCTGCTCAAGCTGCTTTTGTGTCTCGGCCCTGTTTTTGTCCCGCTCGGCCAACAAGTCATCACTGACCTTCGTGAAAAGGTTTGGGTATTTTTCTATAAAATCTGTGCCTTTTTGCGAGCCGACTTCGATAATAAAGCCGTCCTTTACCTGCGAAACATTCAAATCGAACCCCCTCTGCGCAAAGGGGCGTCCGTCCATAACGTTGCAGAAACAGCTCTGGGCCGGCTCGAAACAATCGGAGGAGATTATGAACATTTTCTCCCGCCGATTCACGTAAAACGGGTCCTCAAATTCCTCTTCCAAGAAGACTTTATCCAGAACTTCGATGGAGCGCAAATCGCAGTCTTTCAGCCCAAAGAGGGCAAACGGCTTAATCTCTTGCGGCTCAAAAGGCTCGGGAAAAACTGCAGCGAGCTCCCGCAGCGGGAATAAAAACTCTTTGACAGGCGTACAGGCGCGTATGTTATTGAACTCGACCGGGACATCGGCAGAGGGGTTGTATCTATTATATACATAATGCGTTCCGGTCTTTTTCGGAACGTAGAGGTCCATCTGTTCAGCGACAGCGTCCAAAAATGGCTTTAATTCACTTATAAGAACGGTCTGCATTTTACTCACTCGATTTACATAATGATGTTACGCAGCGCCTTGTATTCCGCTGGACATAAATAGTCAAAAAGAATCTACTGCTTTGTCAAGCGTGCTTTAAGGGATGTCATTCCGCACCCATTCGGCTTTCCCTTCGACTCCGCTCAGGGCTACGGCTAATTCAGGGCAGGCTTTGATGCGGAATCAAGCCCAATCAACAAATCTGGATTCCCGCTTTCGCGGGAATGACAAGCCAACATTTGAACCTTGACAGAGCACTACTATTTTTTAGCGACTAACAACATAGTTATCTAATTTTAACATTTAACTTACCGGTGTATAGTAAGGCAGGCAAGCCAGATACGTCGCAATATCAATGGTTATTACCTTGACTTTCTTGGGCACCTCTATATAGCAAGGAGAAAAATTCAAAATACCCTTTACGCCCGCTTTGACCAAAGCGTCCGCTGTCTCCCGTGCAGCCTGTCGCGGGACGGCCATAATTGCGTGTTTGATTTTGCGTTTCTTCAACGTCCACAGCTTCGAGGCATTTTCAATCGTGATATTCTTTATTTTCCTGCCCACTTTTTTAGGATTGACATCGAAAGCGGCGGCGATATCGAAACCATATATTCCAAAGCCTGGATGCATTAAAATCGCCGAGCCCAGATTGCCCACTCCAACCAGGGCCGCTTTTTGGACAACATCGAGTTTGAGAATTCTTTTGATTTCCTTTGCGAGCTTTTCGATATCGTAGCCCACTCCGGGAGTGCCGAAATCGCCAAAGTAAGAAAAATCCTTCCTTATCTGCCAGGGATTAACACCTACGAAATCGGCCAGCTTTTGACTCGAGATGCTTTTTCGGCCCCTCTCATACGTAAGCAGCAGCCCTCGCAGATAAATCGGCAGCCGCCGGATGGTCTCATCCGGAATTCTTCTGTACCTCATTTTTCTATCCTACGAATACTTAGTGCTTGCGTTCACATTCACAAACTACAAAAATGAATCTTATATAGATAATTGTTGCACTCGTCAATAAAATTCACATAACTATAATCGTTTCCATAAAAAAACTTCTTGGCTTAATTCCTTTATAGATATGAAGTTACTGACTATAGCACCGAAAAATACGAAAAGTCAAAAGATTTTTATAAATTTTATGCCGAAACAATATCCAATTGCAATATGCAGCGGCACAAAATTCCATATCTTAAAATTTGGATTCGAAGCTGTTTTCAAGAAGCTAAATGTTTGTAGTTGTAACGGAACGCTCGAACTCTGGAATGAGCAATAACAAAACATTCTTATTGCTTAGGTTCAACTGCCTAAACGCTGAACACACACAAACGGTGTTGGCTCTTCGTGCCGTCTTTACCGCTGAAACTCTGGCCAGGCTTATTTGCTCTTAATATTCTTGCAATGCCTGCCTGCCGGATGTAAGATTAATAGGAATTTATCAGAACGTTTTTTTTATTTTATTTTTTATTTTAGGTCCGTTAGGCCAGGGTTGAGTATATTGATTTTCTTTACGGGGAAAATCTGCGTTTTGCGTAGATTTATTAGTGCTCCGTCAAGGTTCAAATGATGGTTTGTCATTCCCGCGAAAGCGGGAATCCAGACTTATTGCTGGTACTGGATTCCGCATCAAGTGCGGAATGACAGCCCTCAAAGCACGCTTAACAAAGCATTAGTGTCAAAAGGTCTTGCGCCCGTAGCTCAGTAGGATAGAGCATCGGTTTCCTAAACCGAAGGCCGCAGGTTCGAATCCTGCCGGGCGTATTTGGGTCGATTTTTGAACGCTTATCGCCGCAGGGACAAAGGTGGCAGTCGATACAAAGCAAAAGCATATTTAGCCAATTTCGTACTCTCGCAGTAGTATTGGTGCGAAATATCGCACCCTACAGGGATTGAAATCCAGGAGGTTACTCAAATGAAAAATCGGGCTACGGCGGGCTTCACCCCGACAAGAGGCAAATTTCTTTTGACTATGGTTCTGGTTTTTACGCTGTTAATTTTAATTAGCTGTCATACGTACGAAGCTGACATTTCCGCTTTGTCGGACGACGTGACCATTGTTAGCCCATCAGATGCAACGGCGGCAGAAAATTTGGCGGCAAAAGAGATTCGCCGTTATCTGTATCTTCGAACCGGCAAGCTGCTCCCTATCGTCCAAAGCAAAAATGAACTACCTTCGAAAAGCTCCCTGATTGTCGTCGGGCAAAAGGACAGTCCTGCTATTAAAACTCTAATTTCTAAAAATACAGCTTTGGCATCATCGGTAAATTCATTAGAACCTCAGCAATATCTGCTCAAGACGATAACCTTCGGGAAACAACGGGCAGTGCTAATTACCGGCGGCGATTCGAGCGGGACGCTTTATGCCGCTTACCGATTCGCCGAACATTTAGGCGTGCGTTTTTATCTGCATGGCGAGACAATACCCGACAAGCAAATCTCTTTGAAAATGCCCGACCTCGATGAAAACGGAAAACCATTATTCAATCTGCGGGGAATTCAGCCGTTCCACGATTTTCCCGAAGGGCCGGACTGGTGGAACACCGATGACTACAAAGCCATCATCGCACAACTGCCCAAGATGCGTATGAACTTCATCGGCCTGCACACATATCCTCAGGGCGGCGTAGGGCCGGAGCCGACGGTCTGGATTGGCATGCCAGGTGACTTCAACACGGACGGAACCGTGAAGTTCAGCTACCCGTCAAGGCATTTCGCTACGCCCAACACCACCGGCTCCTGGGGTTATCAGCCGGCAAAGACGGGCGATTACACTTTCGGTGCGGCACAGATATTTGAACGCGACGACTACGGCCCGGATTATATGCAAGGTATGAATCCCTGGCCGGAGCTTTCCAATGAAAAAGCAAATGAGCTGTTTAATCGCATGGGCAAAACGCTCAAAGAGGCCTTCGAGTACGCCCACGCCCTCGGCGTTAAGACGTGCGTTGGAACGGAAACACCGCTTATCATACCGGACACCGTAAAAGAGCGCATTAAAACTATGGGCAAGGACCCCTCCGACCCGGCTGTGGTGCAGGAAGTCTATGAGGGTATGTTCCGGCGAATTACCAAAGCATATCCATTAGATTATTACTGGTTCTGGACGCCGGAAGGCTGGACCTGGGGCGACCCGAAAGATGAGCAGATTGAAGCCACGCTGACCGATTTCCGCGCCGCGATTGCGGCAGCCAGAAAGGTCAATCCGCCATTCACATTAGCCACCTGCGGCTGGGTTCTGGGACCGCCAAAGGACAGAGCGCTGTTCGACAATGTCTTGCCGAAAGAAATGCCTGTAAGCTGTATCAACCGCAATGTCGGATTTGCGCCGGTTGAGCCCGGCTTTGCCCGTGTTAATGGACGCCCGAAATGGGCTATTCCCTGGCTGGAGGACGACCCGGCACTGATTATACCCCAGCTTTGGGCCGGTCGAATGCGGCGAGACGCAGCCGACGCACTCGCTTACGGCTGCACGGGCATGATGGGTATTCACTGGCGGACACGCATCCTCGGACCTAACGTCTCGGCATTAGCTCATGCCGCCTGGGAGCAGAGAGGATGGAATCCTGACTTCGGTAAGGAAGTCAAACCGCCGGAACCAAAACTCTCAGAAGCTCGGCAGGGGGGTAATGCCGCTCAGTTCCCTAATAATCCCATAGCCGATACTCAAGAGGACCAGCTTTACCAAACGGTCATCTGGGACGTGAAAGCATATCGGCTGAAGGTTCCAAACGGCTCTTATACAATAACTCTCAAGTTTTGCGAGCCTCACTACAATGAAATTGGTAAACGAGTCTTTGGAGTTAAGCTGCAGAACAAGCCGGTTATCGACAAGCTGGACATCTTCGCAGAGGTAGGCCAGAACAGGGCGCTGGACTACACATTCGAGGGTGTGAAGGTAGCTGACGGCCTATTGAATATTGAGTTTGTGAATATCGTAGAGTTTCCGTGCATCGCTGCCTTTGTTGTGCAGGGCCAGGGCATAACAAGGAAAATCAACTGCGGCGGACCGGCTTACAAAGATTACGAGGCGGACATACCGGCATCAGACTCCGAGGAAAGACCTCGCGACCTGCCAGTAGAAGATTTCTACGCCGACTGGGCGTTGACGCAATTCGGGCCCGAAGTAGCTGAACCAATCGCTAAGTTATTCGTAAGTCTCGATGGAGGACCATCGGCATCAGACGGAGGGCAGCGAACCACTAACCTGCCGCGACCATCTACCTGGGTGAATGGCCCCGGAGGCATCAAACCTGATGAGAGACCCTGGGAAGAGGTAAGCAAGGAATATGCTTTTGTCGAGAAAATGGCCGAGCTGCGCCCGCAGGTCGAAGGGCA
>JBAQFY010000404.1:0-5807 GCA_049287505.1 Sedimentisphaerales bacterium
CGCAAGAACGTGGGAATAACCTTTAATCTCTGTCACTGGCTAAGGACCGACGACGAAGAGAATATGAAATCGCTGATAAAGTCGGCAATGCCGTATTTGTTTGTGGTCAGCATTAATGGTGCGGACAGTGGAGGAAAGGATTGGAAACAACTGATTCAGACGCTCGACCGCGGCTCTTTTAACATACAACGTTTCTTAAAAGTGCTGTACAAATCCGGCTACACCGGCCCGATAGGACTGCAGGGTTACGGCATAGGCGGCGATGCTTATGATAACCTGAACCGTTCAATGGGCGCATGGCACAAGCTATCTGAGAAAATAGCTGCCAACAAAAAATAGGTCGAAGTTTATTATGTTCCAGTTGCGTAGTGTTAACATGAAAGCAAGAAGAAAATCAAATAAAATATCACATTTGGGATTATCTTTGGTAATATAGGCATATCAGAAAAGTGTATAATCAGGATTTTAGGTTCAAAGAAGAATTCAATAAAAATGGAAACTCTAAGACTATTGTGTGATTATTTTCCGACGGCGGTCTTTACCGGCAGGTGCCTGGTTTTTATAAGCGAGGACTGGCGCGTTGAGCTAACCGAGCATAAAGACAGCGATTTTAGCAAGTCGAGCGCCGAGCCTTCTGTTATTCGTGTCAGAATCTTCAAAAAAACACTGGACGGCGACCTTATCGGGGGGGGAAATTATGAAGATTTCCAGCTTGCCTCCCTGGGTGAGCTTGCCGGGCAGATTGAAAAATATGTGCAGCTTGCGGTCGGGGTAAACCTCAGAGAAAATATTTAGTAACCGATGCACAAAAATTCCTTCTTTCTATTCATCACAGCAGCTACAATCTGACCTATGGCCAATCTAAAGATTCAAGAGATTGATAAACGTGTTGTTTTTGTAGCGAAGATTGTGCCGGGCAGTAGTTCGCCGACGCGGATTTGCGGATTGCTCGATGGAATGTTAAAAGTCAAGGTTTCTGCGCCGCCCGAGAAGGGAAAAGCCAATCAGTGCCTGCTGAAGTTCTTGGCCAAGCAGCTCGGCGTGAAAAAAAATACGGTCAGCATAATCTCCGGCAAAACCAGCCCAGTCAAGAATATACAGGTTTCGGGCATTTCGGCCGATACGCTGTTGAAAAAACTGGATTTGAATAAATAGGGAAACGGTGGGACATCCATTCTCCGTCCCGAGAAAATCGGGACTGCGAAGGACGAAAGACCCACCCTGCAAATGAGATTGCCACGGCCTACTCCGTAGGCCTCACAATGACAGGTGTTGTAACAGGATTTAATTTAATGACGGACAGAGCATCTCTACTTTCATCCAGTGACGGCGAAGACCCGACTTCACTACGATATATGCTGAAGTTGGCGGCACCGATGGTGGTTACGACTATATCTTTTACTATTATGCAGTTTGTTGACAGGTTTATGGTCTCCCGTCTCGGCACAGATGCTTTGGCTGCGATTTTGCCGGCCGGTTTTGTCAGCTTCCTTCCCGGCGGTTTTGCCATAGGCGCGATAACAAGCCTTAATACGTTTGTAAGTCAAAGTCTCGGCAGAAATGATAAAAGGGACTGCTCGAATTATTTCTGGCAGGCCATATATATGGGACTCGTTTATTTTTTGGTTGTGGTGATGATTATGTGGCCGACGGCGCCGTGGATATTCAAAGCGATGGGACATCCGCCGGCAGTGGTCGATATGGAAGTAATATATCTTCGAATTATGCTTTATGCTCATATTCTCGCCGTTATTAACTGGTCGAGCGGTCAATTCTTTATGGGCATACATCGGCCGATTATTACGATGTGCGCATCATTGTGCGGGCAGGTGGTCAACGTGGCGGTTAACTATGTATTGATTTTCGGCAAGTTAGGTTTTCCTGCGATGGGGATTGCAGGTGCGGGCTGGGGGACATTTATCGGGATAGGCGTTGGGGCCGGCGTGAATATGTCCCTGTTTTTGAGCAGCAATATAAATACAACCTTTAAGTCCAGAAGAACGTTGAATATTGATTTTGGCAAAATGTATGATTTGCTGAAGGTGGGACTTCCTGCTGGATTTGGGTTGATGGTGAACGTTGCATTCTTGGGTGTGATTTTGTTCGGATTGGTTGGGAAATTCGGTACTGAAGCACTTGCTGCGACGAGCGCTGCGCTTTCATATACAAGCCTGTCGATTATGCCGGTTGTTGGGATGAGTACGGCCTTGACAGCGGCGGTGGGCAAGACCATAGGGCAGGGCAGAAAGGACCTGGCGATTAAACAAACCAGAGTTTGCTTGAAAGTTTCGCTTGTTTATATGGGACTGGTGGGGATTTGCTTTTTTGTATTTAGAGACGCCCTGATGGCATTTTGGTCATCGGACGATAAAGTAATTGAGGTCGGAGTTAAGATACTGATTTGTGCCGCTATATACCAGGCCTTTAACGCTGCACGGACTATTTACAGCGGCTTATTGCAAGGGGCAGGCGATACTGTTTGGCTGGCAACGGTCTCGGCGGTGGGTGCTGTAGTAATATTGGGATTTGGAGGCTGGCTTATAGCTAAGTTTTTCCCATCGTTTGGGACCTTAGGGCCATGGTCTGTCGCGACGGTTAGTATTATTGCGGTCGGATTAGCTAACCGCTGGAGATTTAAGAGCAAAAGGTGGATGAATATAGATTTGTTTAAGCGCCGTGCGGTCATCGTCCCGATTCAGAACGGAGCGGGGGTCGAATAGCATATCATATATCGTATTGCGTTATCACCAAACTCATTTTTCAATAGGTTTCATGTGGATGTTGCGAATAGCTCCGGCTGTTTGCCAGGTTGCGATGCCGAGCGGTTGAGACAGGTCCACCTCAGCTCGGATGTCGATTTTTCGGCCTGTCGTTTCTATGTTTACAAGCTCTTCATCATCCAGCCAGGCTTGAATCCTGTCGGGCGTAACGCGCAGGTGAACGCGATACCATTTGCCGTTCTCAAATGAAACAACTCGTGTAGTTTCGTTGTTAGCGGCGTCGTAGTAATCGATATTAGAAAGGCCGCAGATGCTGCCGCCCCAGCCGCCGAGGATTAGTGAGCAGGGTTTGTCGGCTACGGGAAATGTCAGGCCGCAGAAAAAGTCGCTGCCATTAACCCGCATTGCTTCCAGTGTTATTTCGTAGTTCATTCGGACCAGCGGCCCGGTCCAGTTAACGCCGGTCATATCGTTGCCCATTTCGAGGTAAATTGCCCCGTCCTTTACATAGACATCACCCTGGCCGCCGAAATCGGTAACTTTCCACTGTCCGAGTGACTTTCCGTCGAAAAGGCTGATTTCGGTCCGGGGTATTTCTTTCGAGACGTTAGGTTCAGTCTTTGGCAGCTCTTGCGAGACAGCGGTTTCGGTCCGGGCTTGCTCCTGCGAGACACCGGGTTCATTCTGGGGGGCTGATGGGCTTGAGCGGCGGCATGACCCCAGAGTTAGGACAGCAAGAAGCAGAAACATTATATATAGCAGATTTGACAATGAGCGGGGTCTCATAAAAGATGCACGACGAAATAAGTTACTAGTATGTTTGGTATCCATTATATTTCTCCCATATAAAAAATCCATTGAACAAAATAACTTTAGAATTTATATTATACAAAAGGAATTTGCACAAAGTAACTGGTTTTTCAGCATAAAAATTATGGAAAACACGGAACAACAAGGGACTTTCTGACGATAATATTTGGAGAGGTAAGCACTCATCATTAGGATTGCGTTTCTAAGTAATGAGATGTGTCGAATTTGTGCTTTGTCATTTTGGAATTGAGGGCTCGTCATTCCGCGCCCATTCGGCTACGCTCAGGGCAAGCTTTTGTTTGCTCAGGGCAGGCTTTGATGCGGAATCCAGACAAACGAAACCCCTGGATTCCTGCCCCCTGCTTTCGCAGGGGTGACAACCTTGCGCAGGAATGACAATCATCAATTGACACATGATGGAGCAGGAGTTGGCGCTTAAACCTAATTAGAGAACTTATGAAAAAGATTTTTGTAGTAATAATTTGTGTTTTGGTTTTTACGCCCGCTGTCCTTGGGCGCCGGCAAGAGCTCCTGGCCAATGCGAACAAGGCAGGGCTATACTCAAGGTCAATTGAACAAGTACTTAGGCTAAGAGACGACGAGGTTGATTTGGCGACCGCTGCTTTGATTGTTTCCGAGCGGTGGAGTGACATGGTATATGGGCGAAGATACTTATCAACATTAGATGATATGGCTTTGGAAATCCGCGAAAGGCTCAGAAGCGGAGGACTAAAGCCGACCTATAAAGCGATTCCGGTGATAAACGCGTACTTGTTCGATGAGCTGGGATTTAAGTCGGTTTCAGAAGCAAGTGACCCGAACGACTTGTTCCTGCATACTGTGCTGGATAAGAAAAGTGGATATTGCCTGAGTATGTCAATTCTTTATCTTTCATTGGCGGAGCGGCTTGGTATTCCCCTGTACGGAGTGGTTGTTCCCGGGCATTTTTTTGTCAGATACGACAACGGGCGGGTGCGATTTAATATTGAAACGACAAGCAAAGGCGGCAGCGCTCCTGATGAGCACTATATAGAGAAGTTCAACGTGCCGGTGGGCAACAACAGCATATATATGAAGAATCTGAATAAGATTCAGACGTTAGGCTGTTTCTTTAATAATCTTGGGAACAGCTATAACGATGTTGGTAATATAGACTCTGCCTTGCTGGCACTTGAAAGAGCGGTAGAGATAAATCCGACTTTATCCGAATCCAGGACAAATTTAGGGAGCATCTACCTGAAAAAAGGCAAGGTGTCTGATGCGATATCCGAATACCGCGCGGCCCTGAAAATCAATCCAAACGATGCCAAGACGCACAATAACCTCGGCAATGCATACATGCAGCGAGACTGGGTGAACTATGCGGTTTCCGAATACCACCAGTCGATTAGGCTGGAACCCGATTTTATAGATGCATACAAAAACCTGGCCATAGCTTACTGCAAGCAGGAAAGGTTCGGACAGGCTATAACGCAACTGAGACGGGCAATTTCTTTGAAGCCGGAAGATGCCGACTGTTACAACCAGTTAGGCAGTGTCTTTGAGCAGATGGGCGATTACGAGCAGGCAATATCTCAATACGAAAAGGCATTGAGGATTAAGCCGAATCTGGCTGAGGCCTACTACGGTTTGGGGCTTTGTTACAATAAGCTGGGGCTGGTTGATGATGCAATTTCGGCATACAAGAGTGCGTTATCTCTTAAACCTGATATGTTCGCCGCTCTTGTAAATCTGGGCAATGCATATTTCGGACGGAAGCAATACAATTCGGCTATCGAGCAGTACAACAAGGCTGTTCTGATAAATCCCGATGAGGCTATGGTTCATTATAACATCGGGGCGGCGTATTCCAATAATGAGAATTACGAGCAGGCGGTGGCTGAATATTTACTGGCGGTTGAGATTGACCCAAAAATCGGGGATGCCCATTACGGACTTGCTTTCGGATTTTATCAGTTGAAGAAATACGATTTGGCCTGGAAACATATAAAAATTGCCGAGAAATTAGGGGTGGAAATTTCCAAAGACCAGCTCGATGCCATCAAAAGAAAATTGCGATAGGGCAGACTACTATCCCGTAACATCTAATTTGATGAGTGGCAGCCTCAAGTAAGTCCTGAGCGGAGTTGAAGGACGAGCTTGGGGATGACTCAGAGCCGATGCTTTATCTGTTTAGTATGCCCCTGTCGGATTAGTTTACTGCCACCTGAATGGAAAAGGTTTTCAAAGGCTTTACACCTTCTTCCCAGGGTCTATGATAGCCGAGTTTGAGAGTCA
>JBAQFY010000405.1:0-11234 GCA_049287505.1 Sedimentisphaerales bacterium
GTTGCGAGCCGACTGCTACCATTTGTGCGCTTCCTCCTCCGGGCTCACCTGCCCTAACTGCTGCTCCTGAGTCCTTCGGGCCGCCTGGCTGCGAAGAATCTGCTGCGTCAATCGGGGCAAAGGTTTGTTTCTTGCCATCCCATTCGATAGTTGCTTGCGTAGGTCCGATTGCCACGATTTTCGCGTCACCCACCGTGTCACCGACTTTGTACCACTTGTCCTGTATCAGCACTTCATTACCAAATATACCCCAGACCTCCTTTACGGGGTGCTGCTTAGGCGGAGGCGGCGCAAACAAATTGTTCTTTTTTAGCGCGTCAGCAAGCACTTTGTATTTGGCAAAGTACTTGTCCACATCTTTGGCATTCGTGTTATTTTGCGCGACAGCCATTTTAACTATGTTTTCTGCCTTGGCTGAGGCTGTAAAAAAGCCTGTGACTTTAACTAAAATCAAAATCGCCAAAAACGCCGAGATACCAAGCAAAACAACTGAAACCAATTCTTTCTTTTCTTTTAGATAATCAAGTTTCATAATTTACCTCCCCTACTTAATAAACGTTGATACCGTCAGGTCCAGGTCAACTTCCTGAGAATTCTTTTTATCGCACCTTATTCGTAACTCTTCAACGCCAACCAGATAAGCATTCTCTTTCACGTTGGCAAGCAAATCGAGCACCTGGGTGAACCTGCACTTAGCGCTGCATTTCAAACGCAGCACTCTGTACCCGACCTGCCCTGATTTGCCGATGGAGGCAACCTGCAAAGGCTGATTTTTTATTCCCGCTTTCTTTAATTGTTCGGTAAGTTTATCTATAAACAGGAACTTCTGTTTTTCTTCCTCTTCCGGCATCTCGAACACAGGTACGATTGACATCAAACCCGCTCGTTTGGCCTTGTCAACATCGATAAGCTCCAGCTTGTTCTTCACCTCGGCAAGTGATGCTCTCGCCTTTGACCAGCGGTCAAGCCAATCGGATGCAAAAACAAACACAAAAATAGCTGCTATACACAGAGCACCGATTTTCAATATCCGTATGTCTCTTTGGCTTAGTTTTCCTATCATAGCTTTCAAACCTTCTATGCAAGTTTTCTATCTGGTAAAATTCTTGTAATGAAAAGTTATACTAAATTTGACATTGTTGTTTTTGGCGTCTTTGCTCGGGTTTGTCTTCACGCTACTTATGTTCTTTCTGTCCTGCAAACTTTTTTCAAATTTGTAGAGCAGTTCATTGCTGGGGGCCTGGCCGGTTATGGTCACCGGCTGGCCCTTCTTAAAATGAAAACTCTCAAGCTTTATCCCTGTGTCACCGCTTGCGGTCACCTGACCCAAAAGCTCAAGCAAATCCGGCCTTTGCTGTGCAACCGTTTTGATTAGTTTTTGCCGCTGCATAAGCAGGTCGATATCAGCATCCGAACCTGATGTTCTCAAACGCTTTTCTATCGCACGCGGGCTGGCCACATCAATCGCGTAAGAGACAATGACTGATAAGACCAGCATTACCACCGCAATCGCACAAGCTGCCTTTGGTGAATACAACCAATGCTTCTTTTCTTTCTTCCAGGCCGGTCTGTACAAACGCTCAAAAATGTTAAGCTCATCCTCGCGCGTCTCAAGCGCCATCAGCCCAAGACCTATCGGCACACGATATTCGTAAATAGCCTCAAGACCGCTTTCGTTTGCCTGCCGAGCCGCTGGCTCGTCGCGGCTGGGCAGCCTCAATTCTTTAATGTCCGGCAGGGCTACTCGCGCATTTAATCCTGCCGACCTGAGAGAAGAAACTATGCTCACGTACGCAGCGCTACCGTCCGAGAGCACAAAAACTGGCAATTCAGCTTGCTCGGCATAACCAAACAGCTCCAGCACACTTATCATATCCTGAACGAATCTTTCGCAGGTTTGCGTTTGTTCCTCTTCACCTCCCGCGGCAAAATCATCCATTCCCATATCCATGACCACAGCATTGGTCAATTGCCCATTTTCAGCCAGACAGACCTGGGTATTCTGCGCTGTCGAGCTCAGAACTACGGCGTTTCTTTCGTTTCCGGCAAAGAAAGCCCTCCAGACCTTTACTATTCCCTCGCAGTCTAACAGTATCTTCGCAGGCTCAAAGCTGTGCACATTTTTTATAAACCTTTCCAACTGTTCCTTTCTTGCCGCCGCTATGGTAACGCCTACTTGCTCATTTCGCATTTTTCCGGCCCGCCAGGCGAATTCCATTTGCTCAGCCGGCAGCGGCAGGTGGCTTTCAGCCTGTAATTTAACCATTGCTTCGGTCTCTTCTTTGCCCACGGCGGGCACACTAATACGATAAAAAGCCACACCTGCTGAGCTAAAGCCTATCACAACTGTCTTGTCACCTTCAGCGCCTGTGTGTGCTTTCGGCTCAACAGACAAGCCGCACTCGGCTGCAAAGGCTCGCCAGTCTGTATAAGCATCTTTGCTGCTCTTTGTCCAGAGAACCTCGAGAGTCCCATCCTTTTCTCGAAGCTCTACGGCTTTGAGCTTAGTTTCCTCTTGCGCTATTGCTATCACAGACTGCTGTGTCCTAATTTTGGCTGAATTATTGCTCATTTAATTACTTGCCCCCTGATACCAGTAAAGCACCTTATAAGGACTTGAGCTTCTGTCCACTACCGCCTCTGTTTCCATTGTTGCACCGCTAATCGCATTTCTGTCGGCTGTTGTAACGCAGCGAATAGTAAAGACATTGGAACGAGTGGTTATAAAACCCGCAATATTCTTAAACGTATCAATGCTTACCGACGGCACCTGCATCAGCTCCGCAATGCTTTGCATCCCGTACAACAAGCTCTCTCTATAAGCTATTATTTCCTGGGCGGTTTGCTCAGCCGTATCGCCGCCACCCAACAAGGCAGTCAGAACTATCTCTGATGCTGTGTTGACGTTCACTTTCCCGGGTACCTTTTGACTGTCATCTACTGTTATTTTATCCGCTATGTTGGAAAACGTTTGCAAATCCAGTTGCTCAGCTTCATCCGAGTTCCTGTTCGAGCCGCCTTGTGCTGCTTGGGAGCTGTTCCTATTTATCAAATCACCGATACTTTGGTATCCGTTGTTCGGGCGGTTTTCCACAATCCATCTGGCCTGTGAGCTCCTGATATTAAGAGATTGTGTTAGCTGATTCTCATCGGCCTGGTTGATATTAGTCCGTGTATTGCCCTCAGCGTCTTTATTGTTGTCATAAGAATAGCACGTTAGATACGCAATCCATCCTTTATCCAGCTCACTATCTCCGTCATCATTCGGGGGGCTTTCGGCGCCATCTTGTTCATTGTAGTCTAACTGGTCGTTGAAGTTGGTGTCCTCTCCGTACAGCAGCTCGGATGTAACACCCTTGACCAGCAGCAGCTCACGTATTGTTCTGAAAGGACCGTTCCGAGCCATATACCCGAACAGCAGATTCTCATAATAACCGCCTTCGGCACCTCCCTCGCTTGGCGTGTCATCTTCATCCCGCCAGTCAATTATCGCATCTGCAATCTCTTCAAGCATCTCCGGCAATTCTAAAAGCTGTCCTTTGGCGGCAGTATTTATGTTTAATTTACTTGCCTCATCAACAACCCGGACGGTGAACCAGCACCTCTGGAGCGGAATATCATTGAAATCTTCCTCATTATCACTCCACAAATCGGTCAGGCAGTCACTTTCTCTTGTGTCCTCGTTCAGCACTGCGACGGCTTTCTCTATCCCTGCCCTGCAGGCCCATTTACACCGCAGCGCTTCTGTCCTGGCGAGGCAGACCTTTGTATCGAGCCGGCTTTTGCGTCCGAGCACCGAGACAAGCACCATAAGCACTACTACCACCCAAAGTACTGCCACAAGAACAAGCCCTTTTTTGTTACCATTAGTACCCATTTTCTCAGCTAAACTTTTACTTTCTGATTTTTTCATTTTACCTGGTCCCGGAACCTACATTGGTGCTGCTTTGCTGGCCACCTCCTTGGGTGCCTCCCTGGGTGCTTCCTTGGGCGCCTCCTTGACCGCCTCCCTCTTGCTCACCACTTTCGGAAGTATCAACCGCACTGGTTACGGACCTGGTCAAATTAACCATAAAGGATTCTATTGTCGGGGTTGGCCGGTCTGGTGGTTGTGCTACAATATTGACTTCAATCAACTGGGGCAAAACCTGCATCTCTTCCGGCCATTCATCGGACCATTCTTCGCCGTCAAAGTATCTGACCTGGAAAGCCTTAATATTCTCAGCAATTACAGATAAGATTCCGCCCGGCTCATCGTCTTCATTCGGGTTTGGCCACAGTCGTCTCATCAGCACCGACTTTTCTTCATCTTTCATCAGATAATATTCCACTTCGTATATATCACCCTCCGGCTGGTCAGCCCTGGCCTTTGCCCTGCTGACGGTGTAAAAAATCAGATAACTGTTACCTTCCTGCCCTGATTCCCCGGCTGTTCCTATCAATTTGGTATTTTCTATATTTTCGTCACGGTAAAAATTCACGAGGTCCCTTTTGAGAATATTCGAGGCAAAGCGGACCTCAGCGGCAGCGTTGATATTACTGTCAACCAACGCGGCACTGGTTGTAATGGCCTTCAATGTTCCCACCGCCACTATCATAATAAATCCCCCTATGGTCACAGCTACCATTACTTCTACTAATGTAAATCCTGTCCTTTTCGAATACATATTCTTGCTCACTCCGTCTCGGCAGTAACATCAATATATATGGTTATCCCATCGAGCATGGTATCGACCGAAATGCTGTAAGGACGATTATGCTCGACCCAGCTAACCGTTATGGTTACCAGATACAGGCTATCAATATCCTGATACTCAGTAACGACTGCCCAGTGATAGCCCGGCTCAATCTCCTCAAAGACCCCCTCCATTTGGCCCAATTCGACGAATTCATCGATGCCGACGTAGTCAATCAAGCTAAGCTGTTTATCAATCAATGACACCGCCGCTTCATATTGCCTGTTAAGCCTTGTTCCACTAAGAGAGCCCGTGCTGATTGCTCCCACCGTTAAAACAGCTCCACAAAGGATAGTACTTGCAACGGCTGCCTCAACCAGAGTAAAACCTTTCTTGTTTGTCTTTGCCCACATCATCATTCTGCGTCCAAATCGATAACTCCGAGCTCCACATTTTCAGACGTGCCGAAATACACCTTTGCCTTGCCGGTCGCAGCGAAAATACTCACCGTATAATGGGTTTTGCCGTCACCAATCTGAATTACCGCTGACTGTGCTGTGCCGTTCGGCGAGAAAATTATTGCCTGCTCCTGCTCATCGTCTTCGGTTGTCGTCTCCGAACCAATCGGCGTAATTTTAATGTCCTCGAACTTTACCTCGCCTTCTAATTCGACCGGCTTGCAAAAAGAGTCCTTCACAATAATCTGCTCTGTTTGTTCGCCTTCTTCATCTAATTGCGTTGTAGCTAAGTAAAATCTGTTATTGGCTGCATCCAATTGTATTTTGTACTGGCGCTGTTTCTCAATCGCCATTATTCTTGCGTATTGGGCAGTAAGGACAAAATTTCGTGCTGCTTTTTCGACCAGCATTCTCTTATACGTCCCCACGTAAATACCGCCGCTCAGGCCTGCGAGAAGTGATATGATAATTACCACAACCAACACTTCCGCAAGTGTAAAGCCGCAGTGTTTCGCTTTGACCTTTACTTTTGACCTTTGTTTTTGCATTTCCATAAAACTCACTTGTGCTCATAAACTTCAAACTATGAGCTGCAAACTACTCTAATCGTTGAATATATCTTCGTTATCACCCTCACCACCTTCTGTGCCATCGGCTCCGAGGCTTACCAAATCGTAGCTGCCCGGATTGATTTGGCCTTCAGCAACATAGATGTACGGATTGTCCCACGGGTCGAGCAGCTGACTTGGCTTTAGATATGGTCCGTTCCACTTATCCTCAAGCCCCGCCGGTGCAACTAACAAAGCCTCAAGTCCCTCTGAGTCATCCGGATACTGCCCGCAATCAAGACCAAATCTCTCCAGCGCAGATTCGATAATCGCCATCTTGGGTCCTGCCAGGTCCTTCTTGGCCTTGCCCACGCGCTGCATCAATCTCGGCGCAACAAATCCTGCAAGCATAGATATAATAATAATCACTACAAGCAGCTCTATGAGCGTAAATGCCTTTCTCTTCTGCTTCTTGGGCTCCATTTGACTACCTTTCCTAAAACTATAAATCACATTTCGCAAATCGTGGGTCGAGCTACGATTGACGAACCGCTAATTACCGTCAAAACGCCCCTCCACCCAGAGTCATTACAACTATTGGCAGCAGGGTTGCCGCTATAATAAAACCTATCACCAAAGCTAACAGCAATATCAGCAGCGCAGGGAAGATTGCCATAAATCTGTTTATCGCCGAGTCCGCCTCACTATCGAAAGTATCAGCGGCATTGAGCAGCAGCTCATCAAGCTTGCCTGTCTGCTCACCTATCGAGACAATCTGCACAAGCAGCGGCGGAAAGTATCCCGACTCGTTCAAAGGGTCTGCCAGCGGCTCGCCACGCTTGACCTTTTCAGCCACCGCATCGATTTCTCTGCCCAGCAATTCATTACCGAGCGTATCACGAACAACACTAAGGGCCTCCAAAATGATAACGCCTCCTTTGGTCAGCGATCCGAGCGTTCTTGCAAATCTGCCCACCGCTATCGTCCGCAAAACCGAACCTAACACGGGTATTCTCAGCTTAAAACTATCCCACTTGATTTTGCCCCCGGACCTGGTCCATTTTATCAGGTAATACATCCCTGCCCCAATCAGAGCGAGAATAATCCATCCGTAAACCTTTGTAAGTAAAGCTTTAGTAAATTCGCTGATTCCTAACAGAATTCTTGTCGGCCAGGGCAGTAACGCACCGCTTTCGCTAATCGTTCCTATTATAGTCGGCAGTATCCATGTGATTATGATAACCACAGACGCAAGTCCGACGCATAAAACAAAGACAGGATATGCCGATGCATTTTTCATATTTGTTTTTATTTTCTCATCCCTGTTCAATATTCCTGCCAATTGGGCGGTTGTTTGTTCGAGAATTCCTCCTGTCTCACCGACTCTTATCATCGATAGATATAAGGGGCTGAAAATCTTCTCGTGCTTTTCCATAGCTTCTGAAAGTGACTGTCCGGAACTAACCGCATTCACAAGCTCTCCTAACATTTGTTTCATCGCCGGCTTGTGCTGTTGCTCGCAAATGAGCTTAAGCCCGTTCAGCAGCGGCAGTCCCGCCTGCAGAGCCGTGCTTAACTGGGTCGTCATAGCTAAGATATCTTTGCTTGTAACTTTTCGCGAACCGAACCGGACAAACCTGCTCAGGTCCAGCGTTACTTTCTCGCCGCCGTCAGCACTCGAGGTAACCCTCAACGCTTTAGCCTCTTTGGTCAGTTCTGTTACGAAATGGCCTTTATCGGTCAGAGCGGCCACAGCGCTTCTGCGGTCAACCGCTTCTATTGTTCCCCGAATATGTCCGCCACCTCTGTCAACTGCTTTGTAAGAAAACTGTCTCATTTCTCATATCCGGTATCTCATTCGAGATACGTTTGGGTTCCCATTTTGCGACTTTTTGCAAAATGGGGGCCCTTGACATTTCCCGCTTTACTATTCTTCACCGATGCTTTTCGAGACCCTGAAAACTTCCTCAGGCGTCGTGATGCCTTCTAAGACCTTGCCAATACCGTCGTGTACCATACTTATGTGGTCTGCCGGTGCCGCTTTGATAATCTGTTCGGTGGTTGGTTTTTCCGCTATTAGCTCTCGCAGCTTAACGGTTATTCTAAGCAATTCAAATATACCCAACCGCCCGCTCATGCCTGTCTGACTGCATTCATTGCAACCGGCACCATGATAGAATTTTGTACCTGCTTTAATCTCCATCGAGCCATTCAGGCTCTTGATTAAATGCTCATCCGGCTTGTAAGGCTCTTTGCACTTCGTGCAAATTTTACGCACCAATCTCTGAGCCATCACCGCTTCCAGAGAACTGGCTAACAGGAATGGCTCAACGCCCATATCGAGTAATCTTGTAATTGCTCCAGGCGCATCATTCGTATGAAGTGTCGAAAAAACAAGATGGCCTGTCAACGCTGCGCGAATTGCTATATTGGCGGTTTCTGTGTCTCGAATTTCTCCCACCATTACAATGTCCGGGTCGTGACGAAGTATATGACGCAGGCCCGTGGCAAACGTAAGTCCCCTTTTCGGATTGACCGGCATCTGGTTAATGCCTTCGAGCTGATATTCGACGGGGTCTTCTATCGTTATCATTTTCACAGCAGGAGAATATATCTTATTCAACGCCGCATAAAGCGTCGTTGTTTTACCACAGCCGGTCGGCCCTGTAACAAGCACAATCCCGTGCGTCTTGTGTAGGCATTTATCAAAACCATCCAAACATTGATAGTTCATCCCCAGCTTTTCAAGCCCTATCAATGATGCCGTCCTGTCCAAAAGCCTCAGTTCGACAGATTCTCCGTATACCGTCGGCACAGTTGAAACGCGAATATCGACTCTGCCGTTTTTACCGGCAAATTCAATATGTCCGTCCTGCGGCACGAATCGTTCGGCGATGTTCATATCTGCCATAATCTTAATTCGCGAGGTGATCGCCGCCTGAAGCCGCTTCGATGAAGGCGTCCTCTCCACAAGCATGCCGTCGATTCTATATTTTATCTTTACCTCATGCTCAAACGGCTCGATGTGAATATCACTTGCACGTACCTCAATTGCTTCAAAGATTATCAAATTCACAAGATTAACCAAAGACGGCTCTCTGGCTAACTCATGCAGCTTAGCCGGTGAGTAATCTCCATTACCCAGCTCATCGACTTCCAGCCGCTGGTCGGCAGGTACAAGGTTATCCAGCATTCTTGCCACGTTGCTGCCGTAGAATTTCATTATCGCTTTTTCCATCTCTTTCGGGTCAGCATAATACCGGCGCACCGGATAGCCGGTTACCATCCGTAAGTCCTCAAGAACCTGTGGCTGAAACGGGTCAGTTGTCGCCACAGCCAATAATTGATTATTAATTTTTGATGATTGATTATTCTCTTGGTTCTCAATGGTGTTTCTTTTCTCAAACCGTAACGGCAAAATACTGTATTTGCTGACCAGTTCCGCCGGCACAAGGGCAATGATTTCACTGCCTATAGAAATGTCAGTTAAATTTATCCTTTCTATTCCTACCTGGAGCGCAAGTGCTTCATTTAACTGGGCTTGCGTTATATAGCCGAGCTCCAGCAGTATCTGGCCCAGACGCCGATGTTCGAGCTTTTGCTCAGCAAGCGCAAATTCCAGGCTGGACTCGTCTAAATATGATTTTTCACAAAGTAACTGGCCTAATTTTTTCTTTCGCTGCAATTTCATTCTGCTATGACCGCCTTAAAAAATTTCCTTTAGAACCACAAGCCTCTATAAACACGAAACTTACATCAACCAAAACCAGTTGATATACAATAACACCGATAACTATAATATCAGACGCTTGAGAATGCCGTTTTGTTACAAAAAAATAGTTCCTACCCGTAAAAACTCCTTATCCTCACACGTTAGGACCTTGGTTTATTTAGACCCGCCGGAAGGCGGATTTTCACCTACGCTTTGACATTTAGTTTTTGGACTTTAGGTGAAAATTCTATATGTTCGTGCGCTGCAGATAATTACAACGATTCGGAGACTGTAGTAGCATTACAGAGCAAATAATAGTTAAACTCTCTGGTTACAATGACTTATAAACTGCCCAGATTAGCTAATCGCAGATGCCGACCTACTGCTGTAGGGGGATTCAGACGTGCAACTCAGGTTTTTGCCACGATTTCGCGGCAGGCGACAACTACCCATCAGGCAGGATACTCTGTAATCTTGCTACAGTCTCACAATTCGGGATGATTTCAAAAATGAGCGTTTCTTCGTATTTTTTGGCATTTTTTTATATTTTTTTCACAGAAATTTGGAAAATTGCAGACTTTTTGACCAGGTCCGGAAGAAATAAACTGATAGGTTTGACTTTCTGAGATTTTGGAGCAAAAAACAGAGCGATTTGCCTATTGTGCGAAACTCGATATTTCCCTCAATAACATTGATTTCCCTTGACGACAAGATTGCTAACAACAACCTATATTTATTTTTTGAACCCCCGCCCGGGTAATGGAGCCAGGAATATAGACCCGAATACGGAGCTTAGCTGGACTGCCGGTTTCGGTGCTTATACCGAATCATTCGGTATAAGCCCCTTTTAAAATTTGAAATTGAGCTCGCGATATTCAACTATTTAAAACCTTCCAGCCATTGTTCAGCAAAGATTTCGAGGTCCCAGAAATCCACTAAGCCTGACTGGTTGAGGTCTGTGCCATCGCAATAACCATTTGCTTCGTTGCAGTTATTCTGTCCCCAGTGCTGTACAAAAAAGGCATAATCAATAAAATTAACGCCGTCCGGACAGAGGAAATCTGCAGCCGGAATCTGCCATTGCAATACGGGATAATTTGTCTCCTCACAGATTTCCCAGGTGTTCCAGAAATCCCATCCTGCGGAAATGAAAGTGTTCCTCAACTGCATCTGGACTGTAGTTTTGCCCGTCCCGCCGGCGCTGGTTAGCTGGCCGCTGGTTTGAGTATCCCAGAAGGATTGCGAAACCCTTCCAAGGACCCTCGTATATCCCACAAGGCCGCCGACGTATTGGCTGCCTGATACGCTGCCCGCTGAGTAGGACTTGTAGGCATTGCCTTGCTCAACTTGTCCAACCAGCCCGCCGACGTATGTGTCTCCCTCGACACTGCCGGTGGCATAGCTGTGGGTAACTTCACTTGCTTCATCGCCTGTCTTGCCCACCAGCCCACCGACATTTCTATTTCCTGAGACGTTGGCCCTCGAATAGCACATCATCACTTTGCCGTCGTCAATTTGTCCGACCAATCCTCCGACATACGCATCACCTGAGACACTGCCGGTTGAGCCGCATTTAGTGATGTTGCCGGTGTTTAAGCCGACCAGGCCGCCGACGCATTGACCGCCTGAAACGATGGCACCTTTGGCATAGCAGTTTGTGATACTTCCCTCGTTCAAATAGCCTGCCAGCGAGCCAACATTCCTTCCTTGTGCAAAGATATCGGGCTTGAGCAGTCCCAAATTTTTAATTTCTCCACCGACGGAGCCGAAAAGTCCTGTGTTCTCTTCGCGTGTTGAGGCCAGGCTGAAGTTGGAAATTGTACAGTTGTTGCCGTCAAAA
>JBAQFY010000406.1:0-1680 GCA_049287505.1 Sedimentisphaerales bacterium
GTTATAGTCCTTTCGATTAATCAAAAGGACTATAACCCTATTCTCATATTCCTCACTTAAAAATCCCAGCTCGTTTAATAATTACATACAACCTATCCCAAAACCTCGATTTTCGGGTTAATGTGAGCCGATATATGGTTTATGGAACTTACAAACGAACAATGGCAACGGATTGCAAGATTCATTCCGAAGCCCAAAGCCCAGCCAGGAAAATCTGGCAGGCCGCCGCAAAATCCAAGGGATGTCCTCAACGGCATACTCTGGATTCTGCGAACCGGCGCCCAATGGGCGGATTTGCCCCAGCGGTATCCGCCGAAAAGCACCTGCCATCGATATTTCCAGCGGTGGAACAAATCGGGGGTCTTTGCCAGAATACTGACGGCACTGGCCCGGGACCTGAAGAAACGTGGTGGCATCGACTTGAGCGAAGGTTTTATAGATGGCAGTTTCGCGTCGGCAAAAAAAGGGGCGATGGTGTGGGCAAGACCAAAAGGGGCAAAGGAACCAAAATTATGGGCCTTACAGACGCTTCCGGCCTTCCTATCGCCGTTGGCGCAACCAGTGCCAGCCCGTGTGAAATAAAGCTTGTTGACGATACTCTTGATGCCTGTTTTCTTAAGAACGTGCCGCAAAAAGTTATTGGCGACAAGACGTATGACAGCGACCCGCTGGATAAACGTTTGGCCAAAGAACGAGGCGTTGAACTGATTGCTCCGCATAAAAACAACCGTATCAAATCGACCACCCAGGATGGCCGAGTACTGCGGAGATATAGAAAGCGGTGGAAGGTAGAGCGGTTGTTTGCCTGGCTGCAAAACTTTCGTCGCCTTGTTGTTCGTTATGAATATCATCTTAAAAACTTTCTTGCTATGATTCAACTCGGCTGCATCGTCATCCTGCTCCGGAGGGTTTTGGGATGACTTGTTGATATTTCCGTATCTTGCATGGGCAGGTTATCTTAAGGATTGGTCTGGGCCGAGTGAGTGGGAAAGGCCGGTCGCATATATTGTCATACTCGGAGACAAGAGGTTGAGCAAGTCTTTCGGCTGTGACTATGGAATAGCGGCACAAAGCATTCTTTTAGGGGCTGTGGAGAAAGGTTTGGGCGGCTGTATGATAGCATCGATAAAGGGCAACCAGCTCCGCAAGGCTTTGGATATTCCGTCCCGCTATGAAATACTTCTTGTTCTGGCCCTCGGCAAACCCAAAGAGAAGGTGGTAATCGAAACAATCGGCCCTGATGGGAACATCAAGTACTGGCGTGATAATAAAAGTGTGCACCATGTGCCGAAGCGACCGTTGGATGACATCATAATCGGTTAAATGTCAGGTCCCAAGAACGGTTCACAAACGGTGCTTACTTTTTTCTTATGGCGGAGGTGAAGATGGGGCGGTTTTCTTTTAGGTATTTTCTTTCGAAGTTCGAGCCGACCCATTCGCCGAGGTTTGCGCCGGCGGTGGGGAAGAATTCGATTTTTTCGAGACGGTTACCGAAAGCTGCCAGGGTTTTCTGGATTTGCTCGAAGTACTCAGCGTGGTCGGTAGCGATTCTGATAGTTCCAGCGGGGACAAGGCATCGGAGGAGATGCTCGAGATTAGCAGGGGCGAGAAGGCGTCTTTTGTGGTGGCGTTTTTTTGGCCAGGGGTCGGGGAAATAAATGTGGAAACAATCGACGGAAT
>JBAQFY010000407.1:0-12340 GCA_049287505.1 Sedimentisphaerales bacterium
GTGGTGCGCCTCCTCACCCTTACCATAGGCTGGCTTTGTTATAAAATGCGCCTTATAAGGCCCCTTGCGCATCGCATATAATTTTGCACCTCGATAATAGAACATAACTTTTCGCGGACTTGGTCCGGTCCCGAACAAGGCAGGCGACAGGTCCAGCCCATCAACCACGCGGTCGGTCGGGACTTTCGCACCGGCCAGAGTCAGAACCGTCGTATATACATCCATAGTCGAACCGATATCGTTCACGACGGCTGGTCTAATTTTGCCCGGCCACCACATAATACAAGGCTCTCGCATACCGCCTTCAAAGGTACAGCCTTTGCCTTCTCTAAGCAGGCCCGCCGAGCCGCCGTGCTCGTTGAATGTAAGCCACGGGCCGTTATCGGAAGTAAAGACGACAAATGTATTTTCCACCAAACCCTCGCGACGCAGCATTCTGAGTATCTGTCCGACGCCCCAGTCAATCTCTTCAACTACATCGCCGTACAGGCCGCGCAGGCTCTTGTCCCTGAACTTCTGCGAGACAAACAACGGGACATGTGGCAGATTGTGCGCCAGGTAGAGAAAGAAGGGCTTGTTTTTGCTTTTTCGTATAAACCTGATTGCCTCCTCGGTGTAGCGCTTTGTGATAGTGTTCTGGTCGGCGGGACGCTCTATAATCTTTTCATCGCGCATAAGCGGGACATTAAAATACTCAATCTTTGGCTCAAGGAACGCCTGTCGCCCCTCCCCGCCGATGCGGTCCATATCGTTGCTGTACGGGATGCCGAAGTAGGAATCGAAGCCATTATTTGTCGGCAGATATTGCGGCAGGTGTCCGAGGTGCCATTTTCCGACACAGGCGGTCGCATAACCTTCAGCCTTAAGGGATTCAGCAATCGTAACTTCACTTTTCGGCAGGCCGCCCGCTGAATCGGGAAACAGCACACGCCGCTTGTCGTTGCACATTCCGCTGCGAATCGGCAGTCTCCCCGTCAGCAGTGCCGCCCGGCTCGGTGTGCAGACCGAGGCCCCAACATAAAAATTCGTCCATTTCTGGCCCTCGCCAGCCATCCAGTCAAGATTGGGCGTGCGAATTGTCGGATGGCCATAGCAGGTCAAATCGCCGTAGCCCAAATCATCGCAAAATATGATGATAAAGTTCGGTTTTTTCTTAGTGCCACCTTTTCTGGCATTCATTTCGCCGGAACTTATGCAACCGGGCAGTGCCAGCGAAACGGCACTCGCGCTTAAAAACTTGATGAACTGGCGACGATTCAATTTATGCTTCACCGGAGGACTCCTTAATGTTTTTTCTGTATCCTAACTGTCACTTCACATTATAATATCCGGCCAGGAAAAATCTCGCAAGAGCACAAACAACCGCAATTTGAACGGATGATAACTTTCCTTCAGGCTCAAGCGTTATTTGCAAGGAGTTTTTATCGTGAGACAGGTCAATGTTGTTCCGCTGGAGGCGACGCAGCTTATTGATGAAACGGCAATTGGCCCAAAAGCCGCCGGTCTCGTCCGTCTTAGCCGAATCGGTCTTGCTGTCCCTGCCAGCTTCTGCATTACCGGGGCAGCTTTCCGGGAGCATTTGGAGCAGAACAACCTCACTGCCCGTATAAAATTGACTTTGGAAAAAATTGCAAAAACAAAACCTAAAGATAAAAAGGTCCTTCTGTCGGAAATACGACAGGCCATCGTTGAGGCACCTCTATCAGAGCAGATTCGTCAACAGATAGAAAATCAGTATCGCAAGCTCGGCGTGGACTTCGTCGCGGTCCGCTCATCGGGCACAGCCGAAGATTTGCCGGACCACTCCTTCGCAGGTCAATATGACACTTACCTGGGCATAACCGAATTTGAAGATTGCATTGAAACCGTCAAGAAATGCTGGGCCTCGCTATGGACCCTGCGTTCTTATGAGTATCGAGAAAAAAACGGCTTCGACCATCTTAAGGTCAATATGGCCGTAATAGTTCAGTTGCTCATCACCGCAGATGCCTCCGGCGTTATCTTCACGGTCGATCCGCTCACCGGCGATCGTTGCAGCATTGTAATCGAGGCTTGCTTCGGCTTAGGAGAAGCTCTTGTTTCAGGAAAAGTAACGCCTGACAGATTTATAGTTGGTAAAAAAAATCTCAAAATACATTCCCAAACAATATCAGAGAAAAAAGTTGAGTGCGTACTCGACAGCAATGGCTTGGTTAAAGAGCGAATTGTTCCAAACGAAAGGTCATCTGTTTGTTGTTTAGATAAAAAGCAGGTAAAGCAACTGGCGAAGCTTGCAAGAAAAGTTGAAACCGAATTCGGCTGTCCCCAGGACATCGAGTGGTCGATATGTAAAAAGAAAATCTATTTTCTTCAATCCAGGCCGGTTACCGCCCTGCCGCCGGAAAAGTCCCGGGAGGACCGCCAGATCTGGTGCAGTAATCTTGCAAAAGAAGTCATGCCCGACGTCGTTACACCGGCTACGTCCTCGATAATTGAGGCGGTGTGGGAAGACTTCATCTACCCTATCTTCCGCATGCTTTGTATGGACCGCGGCGACTACCCTATTTACAGTCTCGTCGCTGGGCGAATGTATTTTAATGCGAACATCTGGGGCCCCATGTTCAGGGACCTGCCCGGCATTAAAGGTCTCGATTTCATGAAATTAACGGGCAGTCATAAAGGCTTACAACAGGTCGTCGAACGACTGCGAAACGCCTCGGATGAAGACTTGCCGGATATGAAATTCAGGCGATTCAAATTCTTTTTGAAAATACCTCTTATTATTGCCGGCTCACTCTGCAACACCCCTGGTAAAGGCCAGCACATTCTTGCAAAGGTTGGAGCTGTCAACGAGGAATGGTCTCGATTAGACGCAGCAAGCCTGACAACTGAAGAAATAACGACGCACTGCCAAAAAATTATGACGCCTTTCAGCGAGTTGCTTGGACACGTACTATATTTGTTCAGCATCTTAGGGGCACTTCCGATTCTCGATATGGTATGCACAAAGTGGCTCGCGGGCGGCCACACAAACACAGGAAAACTCCTGGCAGGTATTGGCGGTATGGTCGATGCGGCTGCGGGTCTGGATATTTGGCAATTGGCCGCTGCGGCTAATTCAAAGACAGAAGTTAAGGAACTCATACTTTCAAATAACAACTGGGGCACTATTGAAGACAAGCTCTCTCAGACAGATTCAGGCAAAGAGTTTCTGACCAGCTGGAGCCGGTTTATGGAACGTCATGGTCACCATTGCCGGGGTGAATTAGAGCTATACAATAAACGCTGGATCGAAACGCCCGATTACATCCTGAAATTCGTACGCAGCCATATTACTCAGATGGACAAAATATATCCGGTTCAAAACCACGCCAAGGCAGCAAAGCAGCGCCGGCAACTGGAACAACAGTGCCGTGAGCAACTCAAAAACCCAATAAAGCGGATGATATTCAATCATCTTCTTGTTCGTGTCCAGAAAGGTTCCGTCTTTCGCGAGAACGTCAAAAGCGAGGTCATAAAGCTAATGACAGCGATGCGAAGAATGCTGATTGAGCTTGGCAAAAGACTCAGTGAAAAAGGCGTACTTAAAAATCAGGATGACATCTTCTTCCTGCGGCTCGAAGAGATTCCGCCCGTTGTAGAGGACAAGACGGACCTTGATATCCATCAGATCATTGCCGCCCGGCAGGCCGAGTACAACAAAAATAAATCAATCACGCCGCCTGATGTTGTTTTTGGAAAATTCGATCCCGAAAACTTCGTCCCTGACACCTGGGACGAGCAGGCGCAGATATTGAACGGTCTGGGGGTAAGTCCGGGAGTGGCCACAGGCAAGGCCCGCGTAATTCTCAGGGCCGATACGGAAGAACAGCTCCTGGCCGGTGAGATCTTAGTAGCGCCATTCACCGATCCGGGCTGGACCCCATATTTTGTGCCGGCCGCCGCCGTAGTTATGGATGAGGGTGGAGTGATATCACACGGCAGTATTGTGGCCAGAGAGTACGGCATCCCCGCCGTGGTCAACGTGGGCGGCGGCACCAGGATTATCAAAACCGGACAAACGATACAGGTGGACGGAAACAGCGGCGTGGTCAGGATACTTCAATAACTCGTGATAATTGATTTACTTCAGCAGCAACTGGTGAATAAATGCCGCGACAAGCCATACCGCAAAGCTCGCGCACAGCACTATCCACAAAGACAGCTTTTTGTGAAAACATAAAAAGGCCACAAGGAAAAACAAGACGCTCGGCACAATTCCCCACAAAACGCCTTTGGTGTACTCGGTCATCAGGTTGAAATTACCGGGATTATCCAGATACAGCCAGACAAGCACGATAAGACCGGTCAAAGGCATCACGGCAATCAGCCCGGCCAACGTCGGCACCCTGCGCCCTATCTGCGAGCACAATGCAATAATACACACACTAATCAAAAGCTTGATAACAAATCGCATATAGACCACTATCCCCTCAGCATGAGAAAAGCCAAGATAATTCGCCCCAGGCACAAAGCAGCTTCATATTTAGCCCTGGGTTTTGTACGTGTTTAGCCCGAAGATGTAGGTTTTTGGCCGAAAAACGGCAGTCATTACCAAATTCAGGTGCTTTTTAGGCTCTTTGGAACCACAAAAACCTCGATAAACGCCTAAAATCGCCGTTTTCCCTGGCTAAACACATACTGGGTTTTACCCGGGGTTCTTCACTTAATGAACCGGATAGTCAACGGATAGCGATAGTGCAGACCATTGTTGGTCTTAACCGACGCAATCAGCAAGAATATCAGGTCAAAAACGGCTACCGCCGGCAGCAAGACAACTCCGACGCATACAAAACACAGAAGCCCTGCAACAATCCCGTATATCAACATTGATATCTGGAAGTTCACGGCTTCTTTGCCCTGCTCATTCACGAAAGTAAATTCTTCCTTCTTTATCTGCCAGACAACCAATGGCCCTACTACGCAGCCCACAACCGGCACTACCAGTCCGGCAAGTCCCGCCAGATGGCATATCATTGCCCACATACGAGCGTCTTTATCGAGTTCCTTGCCCGTTTTTTCCTTTTCAACAACTTCGGGCTCCTTGGCTTCGACTTTTTGCTCGGCGCTGACCTCTTGCTCGGCAGGAGTTTCACTTTCGGGCTTTTCTGCCGGCTCCGAAACTTCATCTTCTTTTGCCATAATCCAGCTCCCTTCTATTTAGTTTATTTCGCTTTGACCCCTGCTGCCTGGCTTTGCTTCGCAAAGCAGCAGTGACTTTTTTTTAACAAAGGCCGATAACATCGTCAAGAACAAAATCCGAAACAATAAACCCTTTTCACAAGGGACTAAACGTCCTACTAACCACTTACCATTTAAATAACACAAAATGACAAATTTGTTACAGTCATTCTCGGTACGGGGGTTCATCAATTTCCTCCTTCGGCGGACTCAGGCAGCCACACTGCCATTTCGTTTTTGCCGCGGTGTGCCCAGGCGTAATAAGGAATTGCAACCACCTCGATGCTTTTCAACTGCTCCGTCCCTTCCGCCTGAGTTTGCTGAATCTTCCCCTGACCCTTGACCGTTACAATGCCGCCCAACAGTTCGCCGTGATATTCAGCTTGCAATTTCGCATTCGCAGGCAAAACCATCTTTGCAACACCATGCGGATTGTCAACCCCTTCAAAGCAATAAACCACGGGCCCTCGCTGGACGGCTGTACGCCCTGCATTGTCCCTGACATCCGGATGAGAAACTACACGCCGTATCGGCATCGGCAGGTTCAGTTCTATACAATCGCCGTTCTCCCATCTGCGGCTGATAGACGCAAAGCCCTTATTAATATTCAAGTCAAGAGATTCGCCGTTGACCTTGAGTGTTACCTTCTCAGAGCTTTCGTTCGTAAAGCGATAAAGGTCGCTGGGGACAGGCTCATTCTGAGCCCAGCCGGGGATGCGAACACAAATCGTGAATTCCTTAGAACGCTTCGGCTCAACCGTAATCTCCACATCGCCGTCCCAGGGATAGCGCGTCTCCTGCTCTAAGCGCACGGTATTGTTACCCATCTTAATTGCAGCGCTTCCTCCAATGAAAAGATTCACATACAAAACATCGTCTTGCTGCGCGTAAGCGTAGCCGGGAAGCGACGGCACGAAACGAACGATATTTACCGGGCAACAGGCACAATCGAACCACGGGCTTCGCTCATAACTGCCGTCACTGGCTAATGGATTTGGATAGAAAAATTTATCTCCGCTCAACGAAATGCCCGAAAGAAATCCATTATAAATAACTCGTTCCAGCACATCGATGTACTTTGCATCGCCGTGCAGTAAAAACATCCGATGGTTCCACATAGCGTTGGCAATAGCCGCACAGGTCTCACAATAGGCCGTCTTGTTAGGCAGCTCGTAATCTTCACCGAAAGACTCGCCGCCGTGTCGAGCGCCGACGCCGCCGGTGATATACAATTTCTTCGAGACAACATCCCACCATATCCGCCCGAGCGCTTCGACGTAGCCGGCATCGCCCGTCAGGGCCGCCACGTCCGCCATCCCGGAATACAAATACCCTGCGCGAACGGCGTGACCCACCGCAGCATCCTGCTCAACCACCGGCTTATGGTCCTGGCAGTACTCTCCGTAAATCTTGCGTCTCTCAGATTGGCCGCGCTCGTCAATAAAGAATTTTGCGAGTTTGAGGTATTTCTCGTCACCGGTTACTCGATACAATTTCACCAGGCCTATCTCTATTTCCTCGTGCCCGGGAACATCATGTTTTTTGTCGGGACCGAAAACCGAGTCGATGTAATCGGCGAGCCGAATTGCAACATCAAGAATTTTTCTTTTTCCGGTAGCCTGGTAATAAGCAACGGCGCCCTCGAAGAAGTGGCCCGCACAGTAAAGCTCGTGTTTGTTACGAACGTCAGTCCAGCGTTTTTCAGGCTGTCGCTGGGGCAGAGAATAAAAGGTGTAAAGATAGCCATCCTCCCACTGGGCCGCTGCGATCTTGTCAATCACACCGTCAACGTATTTCTCAAGCTCCGGGTCGGGATGGATTTTCAAGGAATAGGCGGCCCCCTCTATTACTTTGTAGAGGTCCGAATCGTTAAAGTAGATGCCTTCGAAATTTCCCTCCTTCAGGCCGCCGGATTTTGCAAAGTTATCGATTCGGCCGGTCTCCTCACACTTCTTGAAATCGTAAGGCAACGTCACCTTGCGGTTGGTCTCCATCCGCGGTGCCCAGAATTCATCGGCGATAACCACATCGGTAAACGCAACAGCCCGCAATTGACCCGATTCCCGCATCTGGCAGCCTGTTACAAACATGAACATAGCTATAATTGCAGTCCACAGAATACCTTTCGGTATTGCAAAAAGACGTTTTCTCAATAATCGAATCTTTCCCATTCCCTTACGCTCCTTTTCTATTTCCCCGGCAGAACTTGCTCATCAGTTTCATCGCCCTGTTCAAACTTTCAGCCGAGCCGTCCATCTTTGCGTAGGCATCCACCAATTCGAGCAGTTCCGGGGCCGGCTCAACCTGTCCATAATGGTGCCCCACGTTGACAATCGCGGCATCAAGGCCGTACTCCATCGCCTTTGCAACGTAGGCCCTGCAGACCCCGACCCTTCGGCCTGGCAGGTCACGGACACAATTGCTCACTCCAAGCGAGCAATGCACGCCCTTCATCCCGCCCGTCGAAGACGGGTCGGGATTCATCTGCGCATCGCCTTTGATTTTCTTTATCGTCTCGAACGCCCTGTACGTATAACCCGGCACATTCGGCTCCATCGGCAAATCTATCGCTAACGGAAACACGGTAGAGTCGAAGAATATCTCGCCGGGCGTAAATCCGTATTCGCCGACCGCTCCGGCAAAAATCTGCCTGGCCAGGGAATACAGCTCATCGACTGAGTGCGAGCCGCCCGGCCCGGTCGGTGTTCCTTCGCCGACCAAAAGGCCGATGAACGCAAAATCGAAATCCTTCTTTAGCGGCAATATTTTCTCTATCGTATAAACCTTGACCGAGTTTATGAGCGGCTGTTTAACTTGACCGCCGGCATTATACCACTCCTTCAGGCCTGCTGTCAGAACATCGTTGTTACTGCTGTCGATACAAATCGGCACGCCATTGCCCCACTTGCGGACAAGCTTAACGTATTCGGCCATCATATCAACGCAAAGCTGTGGCTCATTCTCACCGAAGGCGTCGAGGTTGACCGCTATATAATCAGCCCCGTCAGCAGCCTGTGATTCAATTAAGGCCTTAATATAATTCAATGGTCCGCTTGGTGTCGAATACGCATTGCTACCCACCTCGCTCAACTGCCTCATTATCTCGCCCGTCTTCGGTATCGAAGCGTGGATTGATTCGCCAATGGTAATCAACGGTTTTTTCATAGTGTGGTCCTTTCCGAACAGATGATTCAATATCGAAGAGCTGTGTTCCAAAGCATGATTCCTCGGCTTATTTATCGTGGCCCTGAGCTGTTCGATACCGTCTCTATCCACAGCAGCCGCCTCGTAAATCAGCTCGCCGATACAAACTCGCTCAAGACTATTACCGCAATAGCCGTCAACAGTGGCATCCCCACAGGGAGCGTTGGCCATCCCCTTCTCACATCCGCCTATCGTACACAGCCCGAAATCCTCCGGCAGGTAACAATCGCCGCAATCCTGGCAGTCGAATATTAAATACTTAAAGAACTTCTCGGAAGCGTTGAAAAATTTATAGACCGGCCCTTTTCCTTTGTCGGCTCCCAGAAACGCCATTACTTTTTTGAATGCGTGAAAACCTCTATACTCGGGGTTCAGGACCGCTCGGTGGAAAAAGTCAAAGAATCTTTTTTTGAACTTTTTGTGGGGTTTTGAGAGCCATACCCTTTTGCCGGCTTCGTCATAAAAATAGAATCCTTTTTTCGCCGGCCCATGCCCGCTTCTTGCAGATAATGGAGGCCAATAAAGATTATCTTTGAATTTTTCCCAGCCGGCGCCAATATCAACCGCTCTTTTGAGTATCCTGATAAAAATCTCAAAATCGTTAACGCCGCCTATATCGACACCGGCTGCGCCAAGGGATTTGTACATCGCCACCTGTTGGGCCGCCCGCTCGATATGGTCATCGATACTCTCGGAATACACCTTCGCCAAAAGCTCGTCGCTGACAAAGCAGCCCGGCAATTTAATATCGTGCATAAGCCTCGGCGCAGCCGTAATATTGCTCAAAAAATAAACGTTCCCTATAACCGGCACATCAAGGTTGTTCTCATCCATATACCTGAAAAGCTCGAGTGATTTCTTCCAGTCCCATCCAACTTGTGTTATAAGAAACCTTGCGCCGCAGGCAATTTTTTTCTCCATTTTATAATACTGCTGCATCAGCGAGCCTGCAGTGTACTTGAAAGGCGAAACGACCGCACCGGCAAAGAATTGATGGACATTATCCAGGGCGTCGGTGGCGGCTCTTATATAGGATTCGTTGTTTATATTCCTTATCGTCTGCAGCAGGCCGAGCGAATCCAGCTCAAAAACCCCTTTGGCCCCGACAGGCTTATCGCCCGTCATCACCAGGATACTCTCTACGCCTGCGTTTCTATAGCCGACAAGCAAACTGAGTATGCCAAAAGCATTGTGGTCTTTGCAGGTAACGTGCGGCAGAACATCCAGTCTGCCCAACAAATCTTTCAACGTCAGCTGATTGAGCACATCAGCCGGCTTAATGTTAGCCAGCCCGCCGGGATTCTGAGGCAGGGTGATACCGACAAAATCGAGGCCCTCTGGGATTACGGAAGTGCTCACAAAATCAAAGCTGCCCGGCCGTACCAGGCTGTCAGCGGCTTTATAGGCACTGAGAAAATTTTCGATAGGACCAAAATTAAAACCTGGTCCGCCCGTCAGCTCTACATACACAACGAACCTGGATTTATCTTTTAATTTTTCACTCAGCTTATTGCGTTCAATCACAGGTCAGCTCCACTAATCTTCTCTGCTCACCATTCGCCTCTATATTGTTTTGTCGCTGTTTCATTGAGGTATTGTCATTCCCACACAAGCCTCTGCTCTACTCCTCTACTTCAACCGGTGGCGGGCATCCAGACCACGCGTAATTCTTTACACTATCTTATTATTGTCATTTGACCAGCAGCAAAAATCTAACATAATCTAAAAAACCAAAATACCAAATATTTCATCCGTTCGCTATTCTATTTATAGTCTGTATTTACAAACACTTATACAATCACAGCACTTCTTTTATGTCGTATGTTGGTGTTGCAGCGACCGGCAACTTCGTACACGGAGGTAATTTTGCGTTGTGGATAACCTGTTGATAACCCAAAATCCGTCCCTCAGATCGTGTCTGTCCGCGATACTGAAAAATGTCGGATAAAAAGGTGGCCTTTCTTGCCGCCGCCTCCTCGGCCTACCCCAAATCCACTTATCTCGCCGTAACTTCTTTCTAATAAAGACGTTACGTCCGCCAATAAAGTCGCCACTTAAACTCACCTCCATTTGAGTACCTGCGAACCAACAATATGCCCAAATTCCCCCAAATTTGCAATGGATTGGTGAAAAATTATCCTGTTAGTGGATAATTCACGTCAATACTCAACAGCCACCAAAGTTCGCGAAGTTATTATGGAAAAATTCAACATCCTGTCGTTACATGAAAATGTTACATCTCCGTCTTTTGGCAGAACCAGCGTCTTACGTGCCTTGATGGGCTTAGAGAATTCCAGAACTGCACCGACCGGCTCATCGTTGAAATTCTCGACAATCAGGTAATCTTCGCCAATCAGGTACAATGCTACTTTGTTCGGAGCATCAAATTTTATTCCCAATGGCCCCGATAATTTGTCCCTGATAGGCTTGAGCTGCTCTCGGGTCAATTTAAGCAAACTACGAGGATCTCCGTTGACTTTTAGGATTACTAAATTTTCATCATCAAGATTTACACCATCCAACCGTTCAGCCAGTCCGTCCGTTATAAGCACTTGTTTTTCATCATCGAGCATTTTTTTGAGTTTGCCGGAGAAGTCCGGGTCTTTGAGTGCGTGGACCGAGAAAAACGCTGCCTTCACATCAGTGTGAATCTCCGCAGTAGGCACAAGGGGCAATCCTAACATCCCCACAAAATCGAATACGTATTGCTCGCTATAAGCATCGCTGTTCGGCGGCTTCGGCGCAATGATACCTCTGATAGGTTTGTTTCGCACTAACGCCGCGAGTTTATACAACCCGGGAATTTCCGTCCGTAATTTCTCCACATTTGCCGGCCCCGTATCTCGCAACAGAGACCCGTAACAAAACAGCAACATCTCCTTGGCACCTGCCAATACGGTCTGACGCGCCTGCTCTACGTATGTATTCTCCGTAGTCCCGTAAGGGTCAAACCAGCCCCCACCTGTTTTTAAGCCGCCTATTTCACCAAGCCACCGCATAATGTAATAAGCTTCGTACTGAACCTTTCCTCCCCAGCGCTTATTATCATAATCGCGTGTCTCCGTGCCGACCCAGATTCTATCGTAGTCGGCCGTTTCACGTGAAACCTCATACCCGCGATTGTGGAAATCGTCATACCACTGAGGATATTTGATTATAATTTTTACGTCCGGATTGACCGCTCTTGCCGGCCCCAATATTCTCTCCCGGCTCATCCTGACCATAAGCTCACAGCGGTAATCAGCCCATGTCTGCCCCCCTCGCGCCTCTCTGCACTCATCACATTCGCAATCAGTAAAAAGAAAGTCATCAATCATAATCTCATCGAATATCGAGGCCGTGTATTCGAAAATTTCCTGAAGCTGATTTTGCGTGCCTTTATTGGTATAGCAGGAAATCCCCCTCCAGCCTGTTGATATCTTACCGACCTGAGTGGGGGTAACACAGCCCGATACTTCAAAGCCTTCCGCTTCAAAGCTCGATTTCGCCCGTTCCAGGGTTCTTCTTTCGGCGGTATATCGGTCTCTGAAAGTTTCAATGAAAACATGTGTAACGCCGGCCTTCTTACACCAGTCGATTGCCTTACCTATGCCCTCCTCGGAACCCAAATGGTCGCGCACATTCTGCGCCGTAAACAGCGTAGCTATCTTCAAAAGCCCCTTATTCTCATTTGCCAGCTCCCACAACGACTGCGATTGACACCTCAAGGCCGCCAACAAAACCAACCCCGCAACAGCACATTTCAAACGTCTTGACTTCGTCATTTCCCATATCTCCTTGAATTGTTGAACTCTACATTATTATTGAAAAACCGTACGGCACCCTCAAATCCCGGCCTGAGTACGTCGAAGGCTTGTTTGGGGTGTTGCAATCAGCCTTTATCGAAATCCTCTATTTTCTCTTTCAGCACCCGGCAGGCTGCCGCCGGGTCACCGGC
>JBAQFY010000408.1:0-2281 GCA_049287505.1 Sedimentisphaerales bacterium
AGCGGGCTACGATTGTTTCCCAGGCGGGCCGGGACTTTCAGCGATTCGCTCAGAATATAAAAAGAAATTATTTTTGGAACATAATGTAATTATTGATAGTAGTTTGCAAACAGGATATAATAGCAGAAATTTATAAGAACAAAAAAATTGTGTCATAATTGGGAGGTTTATAACTATGTTACTCTGGGTTTTCAGAAGTATCTTTATTATCGTTGTTTTGGCGGTTCTGTTTGTTAATGCGAGTTCTGAGGTTTTTACAGCGGCGGAAAATTCTCCCAGCTGGTGGACGGTAGTCTTGAGCGGGGCGGGGATGGCGATTTTTGTTTTCCTGCTGGACATTTTTACGCCGAAAAAGAAACTCAGTGCCCTGGCTGGGGTTTTTTTCGCCCTGATAGTCGGGATAATTATCAGCGGGGCGCTGGCCCTGCCGATAGATATGATTGCCGGTTCTTACAGAATTCCGCTGGTGGCCGAGGCGATTGCGGCAATTAAGTGGATGTTAGGGATATGTGTATGTTATCTTACGATTAGCATTGTGATGCGGACCAAGGATGATGTGCGTTTTGTGATTCCTTACGTGGAATTTGCCAAGCAGACCAAGGGTGCGCGGCCGTTGATTTTGGATACGTCGGCAATTATTGACGGACGGATTGCGGATTTGTGTCAGAGCAAGCTTTTCGACGCTCCGGTAGTGGTTCCACGTTTTGTGCTCAATGAGCTGCAGCTTATAGCGGATTCGGCCGACAAGCTCAAACGCAACCGCGGCAGACGGGGACTTGATATACTCAACAAGATGCAGTCAAGTTCCGTTATTGAAGTGGAGATTGATGACACTATGTTCACTGAGGTCGAGGAGGTCAAGGGTGTTGACCAGAAACTGGTGATGTTTAGCAAGGCCTGTAACGGGCGACTGGCAACGACCGACTATAACCTCAGTAAGGTTGCACAGGTGCGTGAAGTTGATGTGGTGAATATAAACGACCTGGCTAATTCGCTGAAAGTGGTTGCTTTGCCCGGCGAGACGATGGAGGTTAAGATAATAAAGCCCGGCGAAGAGGTCGAGCAGGGCATCGGTTATCTGGACGACGGGACGATGGTTGTTGTTGAAGGCGCCCGCAACAAGATCGGACGGGAATTGATTATCAGCATAACCAGCTCGCTTCAAACATCGGCCGGTAAGATGATTTTCGGCAAATTCGAGGGATTCGTGCAGGAAACTAACAGAAGTGGACAGCGAAAACCACAGAAAAGACCGGTTGAAACAAATACGGCAGGAGACAAAATAAACTAAGAAGTTCACAAGAACATAAGAACACCGGTGCGTAAGCTCAGAGCATGAATCCCGCCCGTCAAAGACGGGACGGGATGAAACTAATTTCTGATTTTTCAATCGGGAATTTTGGGGTGTAAATCAGCAATACCTTTGTACGTTCAAAATCTCTCCTTAGACCTTAAAAGGCATTTCAGGAACATTCCAATAGCTAATAAGAGTCCGGCGGCGAATAGCGGCCAGTAGAAGTACGATTTGTAATCGTTCTCGGTGATGTGCAGGCCGGTAATATAAAAAGAAACCACCACAATAATCGCTGCAACAAAGAAGGCAAGCCAATCGGCCGGTGTTACTTTGATGGATTTTCCGCGAGCGTCTCTATAGAGTATAGCTGCGGCAAATATGAGCATTGTGATTGAGATAAGGACAGGATACAGGACAGGTGATGCCCAGGTTCCTGGTATCAGAAAGAGTATGTCCCAGTCCATGATTGAGTCGGGCCAGTCGATAAGGACCTTGAGCCAGACGTAGTAGAAAATGTCCCAGATTGCGAAGATGGTCAAGAAATAAGCAGAACGCTGCCGGCGGTTTCGCCCGAACAGACAGGCGCCGGTGAAGATTAAGACTATCGTAGCAGCTTCCCTGCCGATTTCGGTTAATAGAAGTGGTTTTTGCTGGAGTATAGTTCCAATGTTAGCCAGAGGGAAATTGAAGCCTTCGGGATGAAAGATAGCTCGCAGATAGACAACCACAGCGGCTTCAATATAGCCAAAGGCAATGCCGAAGATGACAACAATACAGAATCGTTCAATTATTGCTTTCAATGGTTTAGAAGATTCATCCGCTAACGTTTTCTGTGTGCACATATTGTTATAGTTTTCGCAACTGGCGCAATAGAGCGGGAATAGCGTTGCTTTCGGAGACTATTGAGATTCTTTGGCCTTTGCGATAAATGTAGGCTTTATTCTTTGCGGCACAGAGGGCAATGTCGGCATCGGCGGCTTCACCGGG
>JBAQFY010000409.1:0-2874 GCA_049287505.1 Sedimentisphaerales bacterium
CGTGCCTGCTGGCGGAGGCGTTTCGCACATCCGGCTGGTCCCTTACGGGTGAGCTTCAGCAGGAGCTGACGGGCCTGCCCATGCACGTCTATAAGTCCGATGGCGAAACGCACATTACTCCTTGCGCGGAGACATTCTTGACTGAGCGGGCGATGGAGAACCTTATTGGTAAGGGTCTCGTCCCGTTACTCTCAATCAAAGGTCGAGACGCCGTTCGGATAGCACGGTTTCAATCCATAGCTGAACCAAGCGCCCCGCTGGCCGGGCGATGGCAGTAGCTTGTGGCGACATCCAGAATCTTCTGAAAAAAGCAGGTCTTACGTTTAAGGTTGTCGATGCTCTGCCGTAAGGCATCCTGCGGAGTATCGATGCTCGCCCTGGAAACTCGAATCTCGCTCCTTCCAGCCTCCAGTTTCTGCCGTAAGGCATCCTGCGGAGATACCAGCTTCGACAACGACAAACCAGCGCCGTCCTCTGGGAGCTCTGCTTCATTCTCCGCTTCGCGAATCCTCTATAAGCTGTTTAGCTCGTTCGATAAACTCCGGACTAATGTTATATGGGATACTGCTCGTAAGGGGAATCACCCTGAGGGAAGCCCGCAGGCAGTACAACTGCAAGTGTGTTGGCTCACCTATAATTATGTCCATCCATTGCTTTTGTAGGGGCATTAGCATAAGAACAGACGTATTAATGCCAAATTTCGTAAGCAGAAAATTAAACCACAGAAGCACGCTCTCTATGACAGGAGGTAGAGAGATGGGGATACGGAGCAGGGTTGGCCGGAAGTTCGTGCCCTTCGAAGTATCAGGATGGTCTCGTGCAATTTCACGCTCAATATGATACAGGATGCGGAGAAGACCTTGATGATTTGGACCTCCCATTTCCGGGTACTCGGTAAGCTTTGCCAATACGTCTGTGCAAACAGCCGGCAAAATGGGCGAAGGCTCAAGTTGTTGAGCTGATTGGCGAAGCTCCTTTTGAGCGTTTTCGATGGTCGAGCGGACGTCAGCCGCAGAGGTCGTTGCAGCACAGGTTTGTTCAACTCTTTCCAACAGCGGTAAGATATTTTTGAGCACCCACTCCAGTGGTAATTGACAACACTGAATGCAAACCACCATTGGGTAACTTGTGCGTCCCTTGCCGTCCCGAGAAGACCACAAACGCCCAACAATTAAGTTACCATCAATACACCAGACAAGCGCATGTTGAAATTCTTCGATTGGCTGATTTTCCTGGAGCTTATCCCAGCTTCCCGAGTCAATGTTGCCGCCAACACCCTGAACGTAAAGTATGCGTTTTACAGCGATAATAATGTCAGTTTCGAGACCAATATCATCGATGTGGTCATCCCAGCCAGGGTGTTTGCCGAATGCAGCTACGAACACTCTCTCAGGTGAGACATCCTTTCCCTTCGGCATGAAACGCCTTGCGAATCTTTTAAGAGGAGAACTCAATACCTTCGTCCCGCAAAATCAATATCTGCTGCTTCAACGATTATCCTTGTTCCTGTTTCAGGAGCCAGTCATTGCCTCAACAAAATTCAAATCGACCGGCTGTGTGCAATCGCTGTCATTGAAGAATTCAAGGTGTAAATATAATATCCCCCCCAAACTCTCTTTGCCGTCAACATTAAGCCTGATGTATCCTTTTTTCTGATTTTCAAGACCCTGACGCAACATTCTAAGACATGCCCATGGTCCTGGAAATGATAAAACCCTACGTAGTTTGGTGTCGGATGGATACTGGTAGAATTCGATATCAAGCTGTGGCCCGGGGTATTTAACCGTACATATGTTTAGATCCTCCCTCGAGCGCGTGTTGTACCGCTCGCTCCCCTGACTTCCTTGGACAAATCTTAATTCTGTGAGATAGTCGGACAAAGGGACTTCGTCCTTCTGCAGAAGAATGCGTTGCGTCTTTTCGCTCAGAAGTTTTATCCTGCAATAGCATAGACTTCCACTTTTAGGAAGCCCCCCAAATATTTGTTCGATTTGCTCCAGCTCGGCCAATCTTTTCTGAGATTCTACTAATGGTTCCTGTAACCGCTTAAGCTCTATATCTACCTCATCAATGTTTGTCTTCTCACCGGACCCGATTGTCCCCTCGGGAAAATTTCTCTGGGAATGAGTTTTATCAAACAATGAACGCACCCTGTTAAAATCTTTTTCCATCAGGTCATCCTTACTGTCCGGCTTTAAGGGAAATTTGCTGCTATGCTTTCTTAGCTCATTAAGTGCTTCTGTTTTCTCGCTTTGCACCTGGGATGTTAGCCGGCGCAATATGCTGCAGGTCAGTTTGACAAGGTACATATCTACGAATTGCGATGGAGACTTATAAGAAAAAGGCGCATAACTATCGCAGAAAGCGGCAGGGCGCATGCTCAATAAAGTTCTACGTTTTATCTCGGCATCGCCCTTCAATTCTGTCCAATTGTCAAGCACCCGCCGGAATATATTTGTAGTATCATACTTGTCTTGCTTGACTTTATTCACGTTCCTGCTGAACAGCTGGATGTCATTAGTGTCCGGTGGTACGTACTTATTCTTATCAAACTCGGCAAGAACCGCTTCGAGCGGCTCACCAATATCGACGCGCAGCTCTTCTAACGCCGTAGTAGCTACGACATTCTCATATCGCTCCGAATCACGCCTGGCTTTGTCCTCAATCACACGATTAGGCACTGTTTTGAACCAGTAACGCAGGTACTGTTCTGCATATTTTGTGTAAGTTCCATTTGCGGCCATGTACTCTTTTTTGAGGTCTGTTTCCTGGCTCAAATGCTTTTCTAATGTATCTCCAAGAGACTTCCATGCACCAAGCATAGCTGTGGCGGCCTTCGGGTCATATCTCCTGTCGATAATTGTCGTTGAAGTG
>JBAQFY010000410.1:0-11155 GCA_049287505.1 Sedimentisphaerales bacterium
TCTTTCCGACCAGCCGCGACGAGCCAGCGGCTCGGCAGGAAACAGCGGACCACTTTCGCCGATGGAACGAAAGTTACAATCGACCTGGACGGTGATACATTCGAGATTTCGCCGAAATTGACCGTGCTGGTTGGGAAAAAGCAATAATTGGTGAGCTAAAGCGAAAGAAGCTTGTTTGTCGTTGTCGAAGCTGGTATCGAAACTGGAGGCTGGAAGCCCGAGCCTCGAGTTTCCAGGGCGAGCATCGATACGAGCATCGACAACCCTAAACATGGTGGGGAATCCATTTTCCGTAGCAGTAAATTGAAAAATAATCCATAACTTTAGGCACTTATAGATTGAGGACCCTATCCATTTGCTGAGATATCTCGGCCAATCGCTGGCGGTCTCCGCCGTTCACCTCGGCGGTGGCCCAGCCCCGGTAGCCGATTTTCTTCAATTCCTCGCGCACCCTGTCCCAGTCGATGCTGCCTTGCCCGAGCGGGCAATCAAAGCCCTTGCTCATCCCTTCATTCATTGCAACTTTCAAGTTGTACTCCTTGATGTGTATCTTGACGATTCGTTCCCCAAGGACCTCGATCCAGTGCTGGGGGAAGCCCCAGCGAACCACGTTTCCCACATCAAAATACGCCTTTACGTATGGGCTGTCGAGCTCGTCGATGTATCGTGCCATCGTCAGCGGCTCGATGAGAAAGGTGTTCCAGACGTTCTCAATCAAAATATGGATGCGTTTTTTCTCGGCGTGCTGAATGGCCTGCCGAATTGTCGCCTGCGTGCGTTTGTAATTCTCTATGAACGAGCCTTTGGGGTCCGGGCGCACAACGTAGAGGACCGAGGTCGCGCCGTATAATGCAGCTTCGTCGATGGCCCCTGTGAGGTCCTTGTGACTTGAGTTGACTACGCCGTGCACGGGGACCCCCACTTTCTCGCTGGCACGGGCGAGAACCTTCGGCTCCGGCGTTTTCTTGTCGAGAAGGTGCGTGGGAGTTTCGACGCCCTCGAATCCGACATCTTTCACCAATCTCAGCTTGTCTTCGACCGACAAGTCCTCTTCTATCATCATGAACCCAACCGCCTTCCTGATGCGGCCTTTGAACTCTTGCGCATTGGCAAGCGACGGCCGGCCCAATAGCGCCGGCACCGCCGTACCTGCTAAGAAAACTCCACTTTTTTGAAGAAAACGACGACGAGCAATTTGTGATTTCATGGGTCAGTCCTTAATAAAAAAGTAAGTAACTTCCGAAACTTAATTGTAAACAATATATGCGCTCAAAGGACTGTTGTCAAGTCAAGAGAATTACTTTGGCCGACCTTGGCTTATTGAACCCCGCCCCTGCGGCAGGGGCGCGGGTGAAGACTGTTCCTGAGCTGCTGGAATGTCACTGGGTCTTTTGGAAGGGCGGGGAAGGTTACTTGAATTCAACTGAGTCTGTTAATCTGGTTCTGTCAGCCCAGTATGTATATCTGGCAAAATGATAATTATCAAGCATTTTCTCGAACTTTGTTACAAATTCGCCCCGTTAGAAGTTGACGGCTTATTTCTCCCGAAAGGGATACTGTGTATAACGGGGTTCGCAATTTTTAGTACCTTTAGTTCATGAGGTTGCATCTGTAATAATGCATCTCCCGCAAGGGATACTGCGTACGAATCGACCGCATTCTGTCGTCCGGTTTGGGGGTCAAGTAAGAATCGCTGTCCTTCGACAGAGGTTGTCAGGCTGAATGTGATGTGCTCTTGACCTTCGTTGAAGACTATGTAGTAGTGAACTATATCTTTTACAACATGACGCACCCGCAAATCTGGTGTGGCGGGCTTAACACTGACGTCCATAGATATCAGGCTGTTAATTTTCTGGAACAGTAACGTCTCACTATCATCTTTTGCCCAACGGATAAGACGGCCGGCATGCTCCAAAACTTGCAATGCTTCTTTTGCTTTTGAAGGTGGGTCAAATTCGACAATCAGTGTCTTATAGTTCATACCTGCAATGCGAATTCCATCCGGCCCTACCTGAGCATCTTCCCATAGGTGTCTGGCTTCGAGGTAATTGAAGTCGAGCTGGTTTTGAAAGCAAACCTTTGCGGCTTGCCACGGTAAGTAGTTGTTAAGGCCGAGTATCGCAAGCTCGCAGACGTGTTTGCTGTCAGTATTCAGCCAGCACAGGCGGCGACACGCATCGGCAAAGGGCTTATACTGCTCCCACCAGGGACTATTGGGGCCGACATCAGGTGGACGCTCGTCAATACGGGGACCCCGAATCGAGTAGTAGAAAGCGTGCGGGACCAATAGGTTGCAGCCGCGTACAAGCAGCCAGTTGGTCAGCCATTTCATTTCATCGAAAGTAAAATCGTGTCCGTACGCTCCACAGTATTCATTCAAATTGCGTCTTCGACCGAGATGAATCATAGCTGAAGAAGCACACTTGCCCAGAGTTGATTGGGGCCCCTCCAAAGCGTTTGCTTTGCCCGGCTCGATGTAACGCCAGACAATATCTTGTCCCGGTATATGAAAATATCTCAGATGTCCGATGTCGTCAGGGGCGGCTGGATGACCGGTCAGAGCAATATTGTGAGACTCACACCATCGATATATCTGCCTGTAAAACGTCTCTTCAAGTCTCGCTTCCAGAGCGTGATAGTAGTCGCTGCGATATTTATCGGCGTCCGGTTCATCTTTATACCAGAGAGCGGGAAGGTATCCAGTGAAGTCATAACCAAGAAATCGATTAACGTGTTCGAGTATGCCGGTAGTGCCGGGTACAGCACCTTGCTCTGGGTTTTTGGCAAAGAAAGACGGCTCGTCCGTGAATATGGCATGGATTGTTTTGCCAAAATAATCCTTAAACTCATCATAGTAGCGCTGATATACCAGGCGGATAAAACACGCCACAGCCTTTGGATTAAGAATATCGGCTGCGGGTGGCATATTTTCTGGAACTTCCCTATGGTTCGCTCGTCTCGGCGGGTCGTCCTCAAGAAAGTGCAATCCGCGAATGAGAGAATGTCCAGGCCTGATAGCTCTATCAATAATGGCTATCCGATGCCCGTTTAGCCTGCGTTTAATAATAGCCACAAGATTTTGGTCCTGGGTCAGCTCAGGTTCGCCGTTTGCGCCGATATGTATGTAGTGTTTCTCGGAGTCTGGTTCTGTCTCATCAAGGTCAATGGCAAAAAGACCGCGCGTGCGAAAGGCTGCGTTCTCTTCAACAACCTGTCCGCTGGACGAGCCGCTCGGATACATACCTTCATCATACAGCACAACCCGCATGTCGTGTTTGGCCGCCTGTTCAATGGCAAAACGCATGAATTCAATCATATTCTTGCTCATCCAGCCGATGCTCTTGGGCAATCCCGCCCGTGGATGAATCACGAATCCATAGATACCGTGCGCCCGAAAATCTTTAATTTGGCGTGCAATTTCTTTCTCCGACAGCTCATCGTTCCAAAACCAGAACGGACACAGAGAGAACTCTACCGGCGTTTCTAACCAGCCGGCAGGGGGCTTATCATGCACAGCTTTTTTCCGTTTATAGCTCACCCCGTCCGCGATGGTCCCGCTGGTCACTCCGATGGCAGCCATCCCGGCAGATACAAGAAAACGCCGTCGGTCTATTGAGTTTGAGGCTTGTGGATCTGTCCGGCTCATTCTTTTGCAATATCCTGTACGTTTCAGATACTTTGTTATTATAATCCATGTAGTGTAGAATTAAAGAAAACAAAATTCAAAGACGTCAACAATAAATCCAGGAGCTAAAGTCCGATGGAACAACACATAAAAACTCGGCTGGGCTGTCGCGGCATGTCCGCGACACGGCGGGCAGTACCGTTTGCAGTGGCCTTGTTGACTTGCCTCGTACTCTCCTTCTTGCTTTCGCCAGCCCCCGCGTCTCCCGACGCGAGTCGGGGCGGCGGGCAATCCGCAGTCCACGGGATGACTTGCGGCAGATGCCTTTCGGCAGTCCACAGGATGCCTCTCGGCAGATGCCTTTCGGCAGTCCACAGGATGCCTCTCGGCAAAAGCAGGGGGGCTCAGGCTGGTGAACCACAACAGATTGTCGGCTTCAATGAATGGCATCAGGGAACTCATATCGAAGCCGCTATTACCAGGCAGAATCCCCCCTTGTCTGCTGTCGCAGACAGCAAAGGGGGCGGCCGGCTCGTCAACTCCCGGGCTGCTCAGCCCACTCGATACATGATAGTCGTTACCGGCGGGGAACTGCTGTCGGGCATCTATGCAGACGGGCATACCCATTTTCTCACCCGGACCCTACGCCCGTTAGGCCTGCAATGCGTCGGTTCGATGAGTGTCGATGACAAGCCGGCTGATATCAAAGAGGCGCTTCGCTATGCTATGGACAAAGCGGCTCTGGTAATTGTCACCGGAGGCCTCGGTCCGACCGACGACGACATCACCCGTGAGACACTTTCCGACTTCACGGGAATCGCGCTAAAAGAAAACCCAGAGGTGCTGCAGGATATGGCTCGACGTTTCGGCGTGTTACCTGCTCAGCTTCGCCCTAACCTGCGCCGGCAAACACAGGTGCCGGCACGGGGCACTTATTTCAAGAACCCTGAAGGCACGGCCGTTGGCCTCGTTTTCGAACCGAACGAAACCGTAATCGTTGCGCTGCCGGGGCCTCCGCGCGAATTGCAGGCTATGGTCAGCGATGAGCTTGTGCCGTATCTGAGCCGGCGATTCGGCACACGACTGCCCGGGTGCTCACTGACACTGCGTTTTGTGGGTCTTGGCCAGTCCCAGATTGACCAGACGCTTAGGGACCACGTGCCGTTGGCATCCGGCATTACGGTTTCCTCGCAATTTCAGGGCAGCCGGGTGGATTTCACCTTTTCACTGCCCGACGACACACAGCGGGACAGAGCGCGGCTCCAGGAGTTAAAGCATAGAATTACGGAGCACCTGGGCGAATATATCTATGCGGATGGCGAAACCTCCCTGGAGGAGCACGTTTTGAAGCTGCTCGAAGCGCGCGGCGCAACGCTCGTGCTGGCGGAAGTGGGCAGCGGCGGGAGTCTGGCTGCGGCACTGAGCAACACCGAAGGGGCCCGCCGGGTATTGGCCGGTGCTTATGTTGCTCCGACCATGGAGCAATTGCGCCGCCTGCTCCATGTGAGCGACGAGCATTGGACCGGCATAACTTCCCGCGGTCAAAGAATAGAACAACTGGCCACAGCAGCAGCCGATGCGACCGGGAGCCAATGGGCGGTTGCGGTCGGCGAGGCCTGGCGAGATGAATCCCGCCCGTCGGAGACGGGACGGGATGAACCCAGCCCCTCAAAGTGGACAGAGGGGCGGGGTGAAAGCGGCGCCGGCTACGTAGATGTCGCTTTCAAGCTGCCGAGTGGCCGCCTGGAAAGCCAGCAAGTTCGATTTCGTGGTGCCGGCGAATTGGCCGGCTCCAGACTAAGCACGCAGCTACTCGACCAATTGCGGCGGAGACTAAAGTGAGGAGCGATTAGCTCACCTCCGTTCTTGCTTTCGCAAGAAAGCACGGGTTGAGCTCACTTGAGCAAGCGGGACAATCAAGCCTCAATAGAGTGCAACTCTTTCCGCAAGCCCCGTTAGAGACCAGCCCCGTTAGAGTACCAAAGTAAAAAAAGGCTCTAACGGGGCAAGAGCAAAAAAGGGCCTTTACCCGGAAAGTAAACATTTGTATATTATATGGTAGCAATAATATGGGATGAAGCTGGTTTGTCGTTGTCGAAGCTGGCCCGCCAATCAGCGTGGCGGGCTGGTATCGAAACTGGAGGCTGGAAGCCCGAGCCTCGAGTTTCCAGGGCGAGCATCGATACGAGCATCGACAACCTTAAACCTAAGACTAACAAAAGTAAAGGGGCCAGATGAAACTTAAAGATGCTGAACACCACCCATCAAAGACGGGACGGGGTGAATTGCCAAGTCAAACAGGTAGGTGAAAAAATGAATAAAGAACGATTGACAAAAACTTTTGGAGGAATAGTCGTTATCCTGTCTTGCACTTTTCTGTTGCTCGGAGAAACATACGGAGCAAATTCGAAGGGTTCATACCCTCGAAAAAATTCAGAAAATCAAAGCCGGCAGACATCCAAAGCGGCTTACAAACAGGTAAAGAAGGCCGCTTCTGGTCCTTCTACGTTTACACCTGACATGTCTTTCAGTGAGGCAATTGACATTTTGCGTAATTCAACCGTACCTCCATTAAATATAGCAGTGCTTTGGAAAGATTTGGAGCAGAATGCGGACATCTATAGAGATACTCCTATTGGAATGAACGGCGTTTCAAGAGTACCTTTACGCACACACTTGAAACTCTTGTTAATGTCGGTTTCAGCAGGTAGTGCGGAGAAATTGGGATATGTAGTTGAGGGCGGAGTTATAATTATTGCAACGCAAGGCTCTTTACCCAAGAAAATGAAAACTCGGGTTTATGATATAGCTGATTTAGTCAGCGCACCTGCTAATTTTCGTCTTATGCCGGGACTTGGTATGCCCTTTGGTTATGGCCAAATGCCCTATGGCGGTATGGTGCCCTATGGCGGTACGGGTTATAGCCGGTATCGGAATCAAAGACGAGGGTTTTGAATGAAGCCGACTCTATTGATTTTGGCGGCAGGTTTGGGTACTCGCTACGGTGGGCTTAAGCAAATTGACCCCGTTGGTCCCAACGGCGAAATCATTATCGACTATTCTATCTATGACGCCATAAATGCCGGATTTGGCAAGCTAGTTTTTGTCATTCGACACTATTTTGAAAGTGCTTTCAAAGAAAAGATAGGCAGCAAGTTTGGTAATCTTGTGGAAACGGCCTATGCGTACCAGGAAGTTGATACCTCGCCCCTTAGGGGGCAAGTTGAAGATTTTGAAGTACCCAAAGAACGCGACAAGCCCTGGGGCACTGGGCATGCTATACTCGTCGCCGGAAATTTAATCCACGAGCCATTTGCAGTCATTAATGCCGATGACTACTACGGACCAAGTTCGTTTAAGATAATGGCCCGATTTCTCCGAAGGAAAGACCTTTCCGAAAACGATTACGCAATGGTCGGCTATACGCTCAGAGATACTTTAAGTGAATTCGGACCTGTCTCCAGGGGTGTGTGCGAGTGTGATGAGAAGATGCTCTTGAGGAAAGTTGTGGAGCGCAAAAAGGTCGAAAAAACTGTTACCGGTGCCCGCTACTTTGAAGACGATGGGACAGAACGCCTTCTGACCGGCGATGAAATCGTTTCGAGGAATCTGTGGGGATTCCAGCTATCAATCTTTCATCATCTCAAAGCACACTTTCAGCAATTTCTCAAAGAGCGAAGCTGTGAAAGGGATTCGGAACTATTCATACCAACGGTGGTAGATAAACTCGTAGAAGAAGAAAAAGTCACAGTGAAAGTCCTGCACACGAATGACGAATGCTTCGGAGTTACTTACCGTCGGGATGCACCTATAGCGGCAAGATGTATTCGTCAGATGATAGAGCAAGGTCTTTATCCGGAGAACCTCTGGGAGCAATCGTGAAACGTAACATCAAGTCAATCGCAAAACATTTTTGTATCCACGGTGAGTTAACTGAAATAAGGCCTTTGCTCCGTGGTCATATTAATGACACGTACGTTCTGACTACCAAGAAAAACAAGCATATTGTCCGGTACATACTACAACGAATAAATCACACTGTCTTCAAAGACCCTCCTTCAGTGATGGGAAACATTATCCGTGTTACCGAGCATATACGCAGCCGGATGCAAAGAATCGAACCGGACCTGGCATCTCGTCAGTTGACCGTTATCAGCAGTGTTGATGACACATGCTTTCACAAAGATGGCCGGGGCAGCTTTTGGCGGGTCTATAACTTCATAGAGGACGCTGTTTCATACGATACCGTTGAATCCGCCGAGCTGGCGTATGAAGCGGCACGAATGTTCGGCTGGTTCCAGAAGATGCTGGTTGACCTGCCGGGGCCGGCTCTGCATGAGAGCATTTGTGATTTCCATAACACTCCTAAGCGCTTTGAAACTTTCCAGCGGATTCTCAAAGAGGACACTTGCAGCCGGGCTAAGAATGCAAAATCCGAAATAAAATTTTTGTTTGATAACGCGGCCATCTGCGGCGTTTTGCTGAATTTGGCAGGCAAAGGTAAAATCCCCGTCCGTGTTACGCACAATGATGCGAAGGTCAATAACGTCATGCTGGATGAAAATACGAACAAGGGAGTCTGTGTAATTGATTTGGACACCGTTATGCCGGGCCTGTCGATATACGATTTCGGCGATATGGTCCGCACAGGAGCCACTCTCGCCGATGAGGATGAACGTGACTTATCAAAAGTAGCTATGAGCTTGCCGATGTTTGAAGTGCTCGCACGAGGTTTTGCCGAGCAAAGCAAATATTTTCTCACATCTGTTGAGAAAGAGCACTTAGCCTTTTCTGCAAAGCTAATCACCTTTGAACAGTTTATCAGATTTCTTACCGATTATCTGGCAGGTGATGTCTATTACAAAGTCCACCGTGAAGGACACAATCTCGACCGCAGCCGCACCCAGATGAAACTGGTCCGGTCGATTATCGAGCAGGAAGAAGCTATGAATGAAGTAATCGAAAGGATTTTTCATCCCGACCCGTCTTCGACGTAAGGCATCCTGTGGACTGCGGACGACGGGCGGGATTCAACAGGTTGATTGATATGGCCCAATTATGATGAGCAGACGCGAAAGATTGATGGCTACGTTGCGCGGCAAGCCGGTTGACCGACCCGCAGTTAATTTCTATGAAGTAGGTGGATTCAGGATTGACCCATCGGACCCGGATGAGTTCAACGTCTATAACGACCCATCCTGGCAGCCATTGCTTCAACTTGCTGAAGAACAGACAGACCTTATACGTATGCGCAGCCCCGTCAGGTCGCGCTCCCACGAAGTGATATTTGACCTGCCCCCGCGTCTGGCGACGCGAGTCGGGGCGGCGGGCAAGCCGGACGGCGACAATTACCGTGATGAATCCAGCCCCTCGGAGGGGCGGGATGAATTCTTCAAGATTGAAGAATATGTGGAGAAAGGCTGTCGCTTCACATCCACGACTTTGAAAATTGGCGGTAAAAATATGACGGCGCTGACACGCCGCAGTCCCGAAGTTGACACCCTCTGGACGGTAGAGCACCTGCTCAAGAACCCTGAAGATATTAAGGCCTATCTGGAATTGCCTGATGAAATATTCGCCGAAGATGTTGATGTAACCAGCCTCATAGAAGAAGACCAGAAGCTGGCCGAGCGCGGCATCATAATGGTTGATACCGAAGACCCGATTTGCGCTGCGGCGTCTTTGTTCAGTATGGAAGACTTTACCGTAATAGCATTGACCGAGCAGAAGCTCTTCCATCGTCTGCTCGAAAAGCTCTCCAGACATATACAGACCCGAACAGAGAAAACTGCAAAGGCATTCCCAGGGCATTTGTGGCGCATCTACGGGCCCGAATACGCCACCGAACCTTACCTGCCGCCAAATCTTTTCAAAGAATACGTGGTGCGTTATACCGGGCCGATGGTAAAGGCTATCCAGGAGTATGGCGGTTTTGCCAGAATTCATTGTCACGGCAGGATTAAGGCTATTCTCAATTACATTATCGAAATGGGCGCGGCAGCCATTGACCCTATTGAGCCGCCTCCATACGGGGATGTAGAGCTTGAGTATGTTCGAGGTAAGTACGGAAATGAGCTGGTGCTTTTTGGGAATCTGGAGATAGCCGATATAGAAAATTCCGAGCCGGCTGATTTCGAGAGAATCGTCGAAAAAAGCCTCAGAGATGGGACCTGCGGCCCGGGCAAAGGATTTGTTCTGATGCCTTCCTCGTCCCCGACCGGCCGGAAAATAACACTTAGAATGATGGCAAATTATGAAACAATGGTTCGGCTGGCCATTAGGCAATGACTCCATTAGAGTAAACCCCCGATGAGAAGACTCGGGGGCAGGCGACACTCCAGGCAATGGGGCAGGCAGGGGGCAGGGGAATTGGGTTTGATTGGGTTTGTTTTCACCAAGTGTCCAATTGTGTTTATTTTCATAAGCCATTTTTTTACAGAAGTTTAAGTTCATTTGCAATCCGCCTACGGCGGACAAGATTGGGTTTGTTTTGCATAATTCGTTGCTCGATACTCGATACTGGATGCTCGATTCTCGATACTCGATGCACGATACTGGATTCTCGAGGTTTTTGATGGTTCATTAGTTAATCTGGGCAATATGGATAATATGGTTAATTGGCCAATTAGTCGTGAGCTAATCTCAATTGGTGCGGGGTCTGCGCTGCGCTACGACTTACAGATATGCTGTTTTTCTTCGCCTTCTGGCGGGTTGCGTTAGCCTTCTAGCTAACAATTAAGTATTATACCATATTTTAGAGAAAAAAGCAATGAAAAACGGCAAAAGAATGAACAGTTGTTCTTGATAATTTCGCATCAATAGTGTAATTATTCTTTAGATTAAGTAAAGCGGGTAAGACATCTGGGATTTGTTATTTAGGATAAATGGTGGGTGTCTCGAATGGCCTTTGTCCCTAGTTTCTTCAGTTTCTTCTTCGGCATGGTGTATATACCTATCAGTACGCTGGCACACGCGCAAGTTCTGACTGAAAGACAGGTGCCCCAACACCATATGCCTTGTTTGTTTTCTCAACCTTTTCCTTCACACTCGATGAAGTACTCGGGGAAACATAGACTGCTTCGATCAGAGTAACTAAATCAACTGGAGCAAAAACACTCCCATCGCCCAATACAGGCATATCCTCTGTTTCCCATATTATGGCTCGTAGTTCACGTTCGTAATCAAAACTTCGATGCTTGTGCAACCAAGGTACGAACACAGTTTCAGGCCCTTCGGTTTTGAAGGATTCCTTGCCAGGCACAATGTAAAAGACCTCACCAATGTAAACAGAACACGGACACTTTTCGAGAGATTTGACAAGACACCCGTAAGTTGATTGCAAAGCCACTTCTTTTCCGTATATTCTCCACATTGCTACAGATTCAACCTCATTCAGATGCCAGCAATTAACTTTTATAAGGGGACCGCATGACTTCATTTTATTCGCAAACTCAACTGCATCCACTTTCGAGACCTCCTTGAGAAGCTCGAATGAAAGATAAGAACCCTCATATGGGTCGTTTTCTTTAA
>JBAQFY010000411.1:0-2379 GCA_049287505.1 Sedimentisphaerales bacterium
TGTCATTCTGAAGGGAGCGAAGCGCAGTGAAGAATCTCTTTATGGCTCAAGAAATGAGATTCTTCGGCTTCACATTAGAGTGACAGTCCACGTTTTCAACAAAGCATTAAAAGCTTTTAGTTTTTGCTTGCTTTTCCAAACCCTCATTATGGATATGGATGTCCGTCACGGGCGGACTTCTTACAGGCGTTTTGACCAATAGTTGAAGGACTACCCTCAACGCTCTGCCGAAGTACCAAGATAAGGGAGATTATCGATATTGAGCGTATCGCCCGTTTCTTGTTGCAGCACCTTTAGCTTTCTCCTTAGTTTCCTTATCAAGCCGGTATAGGCGGGGTCGTCTGCAAGGTTGTTCATCTCCAGAGGGTCGGCTTTAAGATTGTAGAGAAGGGTCTTACCGATTTTCGGATAGTAAATCATTTTGTAGCCGTCGGTGCTGACCATTCTCTGCAGGTCGATATAAGCGCCGTAAATAGCATCGTAATGGACTTGGCCATCCCTTCCGGGACTGCTGTTGGTTATGCCTTTGATAAGTGGAAGCAGGCTCTTAAACTGAACGTGTTCCGGTTTCTTAACGCCTGCAAGTTCCAGTGTTGTAGGCATGATGTCCTGAAGATAGACCGGTGCGGTTATCTTTTTATTCTTCGGAATACCGGGTCCGTTGACCATCAGCGGAACCCTGATGCTATGGTCGTACATGTTTTGTTTTCCTATCAGACCGTGATGGCCGACCGCCAGTCCATGGTCGGCCGTAAAAAAGATATAGGTGTTGTCGGCTTTGCCGGTTTTTTCCAGAGCGTCCAGAATAAGCCCGACCTGAGCATCCATGTGGGTGATTATCGCGTAGTATTCCTGACGGTTCACTTTTACAGCGTATTCGCTCCGGGGGAAGGGGGCGAGGCTTTCATCCCTCTGCTCCTTGCCTAAGCCGATTGAGTCTTTGTACGGGTATTCGGGCAGGAAATTGGCAGGTACTTTCACCTTATCCAACGGGTACTTATCCACGTATTCCTTCGGAGATTGTCTGGGGTCATGCGGAGCGTTGAAAGCAAGATACATAAAGAATGGTTTTTCGCTTTTTGCAGCGTTTTCGAGAAATTCAATTGCGTTGTCTTTGAGGACTTCGCTCCAGTGCTTGCCGCCCTTCCAGTAACCGCCGTTTTTCGTATCCCAAGGTTTCCACAAGTCCGGAATCCCTTCTATAGGTCGGTTGTATCCCAGTGGCGTTTGATTGGGCATCCCCGGCCGAACGTCTTTGACGTAGTCGAATATATCTTCCGGCTTGATATCTTTGACATGCCATTTGCCGCTCATATAAGTTTCGTAGCCGGCCTGCTTCATATACTGCGACCAGAACCTGCCGGCTTTGGTTTCTTCCTTGTGTTTTGGCTCAAACTCTCGTGCTATCCACAGGAACCGGCCTGTATTGAGCATCGTTCGGCTGGGTATGCACACCGCTCCCTGCCAGGAACCCATGTTGTACGCATGCGTAAAAGTAACGCCGTTTCGAACAAGCCTGTCAAGGTTTGGCGTTTGTATTTCATAACAGCCCATTGAGCGCAGCGTTTCAAAGCACTGGTCGTCGGCAAAGATAAACAGAATATTCGGCTTGCCCCCGCCGGCAACAAGCGGGGGCTTGTTTTGTTTCTTTGCAAAAGCCGAGACACCCGGCAGCAATAAGGCAGCAAAGCCGATGCCGGCACTCCTTAAAAAAAAACGCCTTGTGCATATATATTCGCTAATCATATTTTTTTCCTTGTTTTGTATGTTGTCTTATTGTGTCAATAGTATAATAATCACGGTTCACTTGTTCCAGTATTCGTTAATGTCCCACTCGGGGAATGGGAGAAAATCCCTCGCCTTCTCGCCGCGATGCGTCGCAGCGGGCAGGCGAAGACTTCAGTATTATAAACTCGAAATTCGAATCCCCCGCAGGCGGACGCTTCTCCGTAAGTCCACAGGACGCCTTTCGGCGGAGCCCTTAGGACTAACAGGTGTATCGAAGCACGAAACAAATTCAAAATTCAAATGTTCGAATCTTCAAAACTCACTGTTTTAGTAATTTGAATATCGGTCACGCCTGTCGGAAGTCGGACCGTAGGATATCCGCATTCGATATTGTTTAGAATTTCGAATTTCGTGCTTTTCTTAGTTTCCACCGCAAGGTGTCCTGTGGAGTGCTTCGGATTTTTCAGGCAAAAACTATTTTTTACTGTTAAAGGGCATTATAGGATTAAGAGCTTATCCGAATCACCGGGTCGTTATGAGGCCGAGCGAAAAGTTCGAGGCCAAGGCGGCAGGCCAAAAATGCTCGGAGGCGTGGTTTTCTCCACGTTGAGAACATTTTTTCACCGACAACGCAGGCATCGGGCTTTGCAG
>JBAQFY010000412.1:0-2983 GCA_049287505.1 Sedimentisphaerales bacterium
GCTCAATGGGGTATATGGGCCTTCGCTCTTTTTGCCATAACACATTGGTCGGTAGATTTGACCTGGCTGCAAATTCTGTCCTGGGTGAGTTTCAAGGGCTCGGTGTTACTTGGGCCGCGGGGATTGCGAATAGTATTGGTGATTTGCTCGGCGGCGCTGCTTGTCTTCGGCCTGTTCTTTATCTATAATGCCGGTGGTATATTGATTAGGTTAATGTCAACAAAAGACTAATTTTTTTATGAAAGGATGTGAAATGTACAGAGGGAAATTACTCGTATTATTACTTGTGCTATGTATTGCGATGCCTGGTTGCTCCGAAAGCGGTACGTCAGAGCGAATTGGCCCTCGGCGTGTTGAAGTTGGTCCGGCCGGCAACGGGCTTTACGAAACGCCCACAGCAAAGCTGCCGCCGCCGTCTGAGGCTGTATTGCGGTGGGCAAAAATAATCGCACCTCACACCAAGGTGACGAAATGGGAGGTTAAGAATGGCAGCTACCGGCTCAATGCCGAAGTAGGCCAGGAAGAATACCAGTTTGATGTTACGCCCGAGGGCAAGTTGTTGGAGCTGGAATACGAAAACGATGCTACCGACATAGAAGAAGAGCCCGACGAGCTTGTTCTGCGTGGCACCAAAAAGAGTATTGCTATCAGCAAAGTGCCCGAGGCATTGCTTGAGACCCTGGCCAAGGCCGTACCGGGTGTTAAGCCCAGCCAGTCCTGGACCGCAGAGACGATTGCAGGGTCTCGATACGTGATTGTAATTGATGAGATGGTCTTTTATGCCCGGCCAGATGGGCAGATTCAAGCGGCAGGCCTAATCAGCGAAGGTGCACTTGAAGAGATTGATGCTCCAAGTCTGCGGAAGGTTTTTTCGGCAGCCGATGACACGTCGCCTGAACGCATTTTCCTGACGCTGACCGCGCAGCCAGCCACAAGCCAGGCCGTCAGCTGGCGTGCAAGGCCGACCTCTAATATGGCGCAGGCGCAAGTTATTCCCGCCCCGGGCGGCCCAATCAAGGACAAAACGCCCACGACGGTGAAAGCAATTGTCGAACGCATCATTTATCAGGGCGGGCAAACAATGTTTTTCGCCGTCGCCGAGTTCAAAGGTCTTCAACCCTCCACGCTCTATGCCTACCGCGTGGGCGATGGGAAAACGTGGAGCGAGTGGAATCATTTCCGCACTGCCGATGCCAAGGCCGCTCCGTTCCGTTTCATTTACATCGGCGACCAGCAAAACGACATCAAGTCGCAGTGGTCGCGCGTGATTCGCGAGGCCGTGCTCAAGGCTCCCGACGCCCGTTTCATCGCCCAGGCCGGCGACTTGGTGAGCGATCCGTTCGACGACCAGATGTGGTATGAGTGGTATGATGGAGCGGGTTGGATATATCGCGTCATCCCCAGCCTTCCGACCCCCGGCAACCATGACGTGGGCGACGACGGGGCCGACAAGGTTTGGCGGCCGCAGTTCATTCTTCCGCTCAACGGCCCGGTGGGCCAAGAGGAACTCTCCTATTTTGTTGATTATCAAGGTGTGCGGCTTATGTGTCTCAACGGCAACGCCTTTGACAATGAGGCACAGTTGGAGTGGCTCGAAAAAGTATTGGCCGACAACCCTTGCGCCTGGACAATCGTCCTGACCCATCAGCCGTTGTATTCAACGGGCAAAGAGCGCGATTCGTCCAATCGGCGCAATCTTCTGATGCCGATTTTCGACAAATACGGAGTTGACCTGGTGCTCCAGGGCCACGACCACAGCTATGGCCGGACACCTAAGATTTGCGCCGGCCAAATCGTGAAACCCGAAGAGCCCGGCATCATTTATGTTGTGTCGGTGAGCGGCCCTAAAATGTATACTCTCAAACGTGAAAATCGACCGCTTATGGCCCGTATGGCCGCGAATCTGCAACTGTTCCAAGTCGTGTCGGTCAACGACGTTTCCCTCAACTATGATGCCTATACCGCAGACAGTAAGCTGTTTGACTCGTTCGAGCTCGAGAAAACCGGACCAAAGGCGACAAAACTGATTGACCGCGCGCCGAAGGATGAAAATCCCCGCGAGGAAGATTTCTTCATCAAAAGTGAAAGGCAGTAAAAGAAAGTAAGCCTATATCAGGCAATTACCTGATGGAGACAAGACCACAAAATCTATCACAAAGCACCTATGTTCATCATTTGGCTGGCGTCAGCGGCGACGAGCGAGGCAAGCCGGGCAAGGAGGCTGTCATAATCGTCTGCAGGAAGACCGGCCGCTGCTCGAAAAGGCTCTGAGCGATTATTCGGAACGCCCTTACCGAGGTTCATCCGCCGACCAAGGATTGCAAGTAAAAAGGTATGGTAACCGGCGAATGTTTCTGCTGATTTGCTCGGTGGCACTGCTTGTCTTCGGCCTGTTTTTTATCTACAGTGCCGCAAACATTTTGTTTAAGTGATTTTAGCTATCCTTTTCGACCTTGAGAATCTGTTTTAAGCTGCATTGAGCCAGGTTGCTTCGCTGGGACTGGACTATCTGCTGCAGAGGTGCCGGCTGGTCGGTCATAGATTGTGCAAAGCTTGCTGCAGCTACGGCTCCGGCGATGTCCGACAACCTGATATTTGCCGGGTCCTTAACGGGCAGGAAGCCCACTTTAGGCTCTGAAGTCTTGGCTATCAGTTTGCTGTTGACAAGATGGCCGAGAATTTTGTCCCCGAACTCGGGGGGAATATTTAACTTACCGCATATAACTTCGGGCGGGACCGTGGCCTGATTTGTCTCGAAAGCGGCAGCTATCTCTCTGACAATTTTGATGGCTGTAAGGTCATTGGCTATGAAATACTCCTCGGTTTTTTGAGAGGCGGCAATCTCAGCAGCATCGAGACTCGTAAGATGCTGGGTCGTAAATGTCAACTGCAGGCCGAATAACACTGTGAGCCAGGTAATATAAATCCAGAGCACCGTCATTGGAATCAGCGCCATTACCCCATAAACCGTGCTGTACAGCCT
>JBAQFY010000413.1:0-9120 GCA_049287505.1 Sedimentisphaerales bacterium
CCAGCTTCGAAGGGCTCTCGGCCCTTTTAACGATGCTGAATAGCTGCTCTGCCGGCGTTACAGTTGTTAACATCGACAATGGCTTTTCTGCAGCGGTGACAGCAACTTTAATCAACAGAAAAATAGACGCAAATCAAAAAAATATAGAATAAATGAAGAAAAGGCCACCTGATGTCATTTCGAGCGGAGCGTAGCGGAGTCGAGAAATCTGCTTAAATTTCCCTTCCCCATCAAAAATTTGAAATGAGTGAAATGTTAACCGATAAGACATTTTACCTCTATATTATGGCAAGTAAAACTGGAACTTTATCTGTGGGAATGACTAACAATATCAAAAGAAGAGTTTATGAGCATAAGCATCATTTGATTCCTAGTTTTACAGATAAATATAGGGTTGAACGGCTTCTTTACGTTGAAACAATAAATGACCCTGTTTCAGCCATTAAACGCGAGAAACAAATTAAAGCATGGAGGTGTGAAAAGAAGGTATCGCTTATTGATTCGATAAATCCTCAGTGGGACGACCTCAGTCAGGATTGGTACGAATAATACTAATTGTGAATAATCAATGCGATTGTTCCTGTCATTTTGAGCGCAGCTCAGTGGGTTCTTTTGTGTCATTCCGAGCGAAGCGCAGCGGAGCCGAGGAATCTGTTTTTGAATAGATTTCTCCTTTGTTGAAAATAGTTGAGGATGTCATTTCGAGCGAGCCATAGGCGAGTCGAGAAATCTGTTTTTGAATAGATTTCTCCGCTTCGGGCTGCTTCGCAGCCCTACGGTCGAAATGACAAACACGCTACACACTTCAGACTCAAAACCAAAAACTAACGACCCGCCGGGGGATAGGTGCGATATTATCCCATCCTCACATCGGGCTGCGACAGGCTCTCAGGCTCGGCGTAGGCCTCCGCCGGAACGTGCCACCCTGACGAGTTTTGACAAAGCCCTTAACGAGCCACTTGAACTGCCGAGGGGCGAGCAACGTCCCCGAGGTCGGCCTCAAAGCGGTTGTTAGACGTCTTTGTCCTTCTTGCCTTTAGCAGTGTCGTGCCCTCTGTGCTTGCTCAGTGGTTCGTCACAATGGTGAATTATTTCACGCGTCTCTCTGTCGATAACTGTTTCTGTGTATCTATTGTTATCTCGGTCTACTCTCATTGCTCTATCAACCCACTTACCCTCTTTGCGGTAAACTTCTTCTCCGACTTTTGCCTCTACGAAGGCTTTCCCCGCCGGCCCATGGCGGGCTTTCATCCTTAGACCATCGTGAGCCGCAATTCTGTCAGTGATTTTAACGTCGTATAACCGCGCCCTTGAGCCACATTGCGGGCACGGCTTTCTGTTCTTTTCTGGGATATTGGCCGATTCATCTATTACGTTCACGCACTTAGCGCAAGTTATTATTAACATTGCCTTTCCCACCGTCGACTAACTTATGTTAATATGGTTTCCAGATAAATCTGCTTTCACGTCTTTCTTCCAGATAATACTCCAATGCTACTCTGCGAAGTAGCCTTCGCTACGAAGCACGAGCCGCAATACTTCCTAAGTTCGTCTTATTTGATGATTATAAATCTTCCGATATAGTCGTAAGCTCATCATTAAGATAAGATGAAATTTGAGCAATAAATTTTTGGGCTTCGACGATGTAATCTGAAATCAATTCTTTTTCAGGAACAAGCATGTCAACATAATCAAATTTTTGCCGGTATTCAAATACAGCATTAAAAAGTTTACCAAATTCTTTGGGGAAAACCCCGGATTTAATAAACTCCTTATTGAAATATCCCTTCACTTGCCCATGTTTAGAAAAAGCTTTTTCATTAAGAACGAATAATGCCTGAACCGAATAGAACATTGAATAATAAATCCTATTCATTGCAGGTGTGAATAGTTTATTCTCAAACAATAATTGAGCCGCTTTTATGGACTCATTTGCCCGTTCTAATCGATATTTTACCAAAGCTCGTTTTTCTTCCTTATTCAAATCGCGATACCCTCTTTTTGAATGTTCTGGTAAATCAGGATATTATTATTAAAATTTTGTGGAAGAACTATAACATCTATAACACAATCGTATTCTAACTCTAAATCGTATGCGATATTAAACAAGTCTTCTTCGATGTTTCTATCTACTTTGGGTAGTCTTACCATTAAATCAATATCGGATGTTCTTGAATAATCACCACGTGCAAAAGAGCCAAACAATTTCATCTCAATTATGTTATATTTATTTTCGACGGCTTGTCTGAATTGCTTTGTGATTGCTGCTACTTTATCTTTATATGTCATTTTTATTTATTAACTCCATTTAGAATTCGACAAATTCTTCAGGATAATGTGACATATCCAATTTCTCTTGTTCAGGAATCAGCCTTATGCCCCACTGTTGCATCGCCAACGCACCAAAAAGAATTTCAATGGGAGTTCCATTTTCATCATTTCCAATTTCATCGATAACCATCGCGTGGGTGGATATTTGTCGTCCTTCTATTTCAGCCTCTAAAAGTGCTGTTTCAGTTGTCTCTTTAACCTCTCCACCTATCGCACTTCGAAACGGTTTTTTGGTTTTTGAAGTTATCAATAATGAGGAAACTGAGTGAACAACATACGTATTCCGTGCACCTGTATCAAATAATGTCCAGCATTCTCGTCCATTGACCTCTATCATTTGACGTATTCTTCCCATTGTAAGCCTCATTATTAAATTTATGGAGCCCGACTACGTATTATCTGATTCCATATAAGACGTTTGCGGAACAAACATCATTATATACCATCCTCTACGTCAAAGTGGCATTTTATCGCATCTTTGATATTTTCTTTTAACTCGTCTAATGTTTCACCTTCGGTATAAATTGAGTAACCGAGAGATTTAGCGGTGTAACCACCCTCATCGGAATTTTCAACTATAAATATAATTTCACTCATAGGTTTTAATCTCTGCTAAAACCGGCGGACTCTTTTACCTCTGCTCCCAAACAAATTCTTCGCTATATTTGCTTATGATAAAACCTTCTTGTCTGCCTGTCAAATCTTTTATTGACCATATTCTGCATTGTTTGTAATATACCGCGTGAAACGAGCTTGTATGCAGATAATAGAGACAATTCCAAAGCTAAAGCCAAGGGCGGTTGATGCTCACAAGGGCGATTTCGGCAAGGTCTGTATTATTGCCGGCAGTATCGGCATGAGCGGGGCTGCCGCCCTTGCTGGCCGAAGTGCCTTGCGGGCCGGTGCCGGCCTCGTGCGAGTAGCAACACCCAAAAGCGTTCTGCCGATAGTCGCTTCGATAGAGCCGTCCTTTACTACTATCGCCCTGCCCGAAGACAGCCTCGGCCGAATATCGGCAAAGGCAATCAATCCTATCCTCGAAGCCGTCAGCGAAAACGACGTCGTGGCCTTCGGCCCGGGCGTTGGCATCAGCGGCGAACTTCGTTCGGTTCTTGAAACGCTTCTCGAACAGAACCAGCTCCGGATTGTTATAGATGCCGACGGCCTAAATAATCTGGCCGGCATTAAAGACTGGCCGATTAAACGAAAAGCAAACCTGATTCTTACGCCTCACCCCGGCGAAATGAAAAGACTGTGGTCAGCTTTGTTCAGAGAACCACTGCCCCCAGACCGCCAAAAACAAGCCGCCCAATTAGCACAGCAGACCAAAACCATTGTCGCCCTCAAAGGTGCGGGAACCGTCGTTACAGATGGTGAGAAAATTTACATCAACAAAACCGGCAATCCCGGCATGGCCACGCCCGGCTCAGGCGACGTCTTAACAGGCGTTATAGCCGCCCTCGCCGGCCAGGGTCTGAGCGACTTTGATGCCGCAGTTTTAGGCGTTTACATCCACGGCTTAGCCGGTGACATCGCGGCAGAAAACTTCGGCCAGGTCAGCCTGATGACTACCGATATAATCCAGGCATTAGCCGATGCTTTTATGAGAACTTAAACTTTGTTGCTTTGCAGAAAACATTATGACAGAGGCTGTCATTGCGAGCGGAGCGAAGCAATCTCAAACACAACGATGGCTTTTCTGTTCGCTAATCAAGAGATTGCCACGGCCCTTCGGACCTCGCAATGACATCTGGCAATTTTATTTCGTTGTTGCTGGTCTGAAAGTATCTATAATGACGACCGATTCGACGAATCAAAATCAAAGGAATAAGTAAAGTTTTGCAAAAGTCTTAGAATAAGTTAGAGAAGAAGTAATAAGGAAGGAATTTTAGCAGGGAAGATTTAAATCAAGGAGTTCACAAATGGAATTAAGTGGCTTAGACATTGGCGTATTAGCGGTATTCTTCGTTTGTGTAATTACCGTGGGCTTGCTCAAGAGCCGCAAAGAAAAAACCAGCGAAGATTATTTTCTGGCGGGTCGGGGACTGAAATGGTGGCTAATCGGATTTTCTCTAATCGCAGCGAATATCTCCGCCGAGCAGTTTGTTGGAATGTCGGGCCAGGCAGCTAAAGGCTCGATTGGTTTGGCAGTGGCAAGCTACGAATGGATCGCCGCGATAACTCTGGTTGTGGTAGCGTTTTTCTTCCTTCCCAAGTTTCTCAAAAGTGGAATTTTTACGATACCCGAGTACCTGGAGTACCGCTTCAATCACACGTCCCGACTGGTGATGTCGTTATTGATGGTGATTATCTACTTGGGAGTAACAATCCCAACAGTAATCTTTCTTGGAGCCAAGGCGTTGAGTCCGTTGTTTGCAGAAGAGTTGATGGGCATACCTATTAACATCACAACGCTCTCCTGGTTTGTCGGTATCCTTGCAGGTGTCTATGTCGCAGCCGGAGGCCTGAAGGCCTGTGCCTGGGCGGACTTGATTCAGGGGTCGGCATTGATTATTGGTGGCGCAGTAATAATGGTGCTCGCGTTTATGGCATTGGACGATCCAAGCAAGTTCGAAGGAATCGATTTATCAGCGGTAAATACATCACTTGGAGTGGGTGACGGTGCAGCGTTTGGTGAGAAGTTCTCGGCGCTCAAAGAAGCTCATATGCACATGGTACTGCCGCGGACAAGCGACTTTCTGCCCTGGACAGCATTGCTATTAGGGATCTGGATTCCGAACTTCTACTACTGGGGCCTGAACCAATATATTATGCAGAGAACACTTGGAGCTCACTCTTTACGTGAGGGACAAAGGGGCGTCGTGTTTGCAGCTTTCTTGAAGCTGATTATTCCTTTTATTGTGTGCATTCCCGGGATTATTGCGTTTACATTATACGGGGCGAAGATGCAGGAGAACGCAATGAACCAGGAGTCGCTGAACAAGCCCGTGTTGGAGGCGTTTGACCAAGCCAAAACGTCACCGGCCAAAGCTACAATGGTTATTCCATTCAATAGTGACTTTGCCCAGCTGCAACCGCAGCTTGCCGCAGAGGTGCTGTCATTTAATGCAGCAGTACTGGGCAAGGTTGCTCCGGTGGGCGAGGACCTCAGCGAAATTAACGGAGAATTACTCGAGGGCGTGGATGAGAGTCACCCCGATATCGAAGTCCGGCAAGAGTTGGTGGGCTATGACTACGATGGTGCATTTCCGCTGTTGATTCGGTATCTAACTCCGACCGGCCTGCGGGGTTTTGTATTAGCCGCGTTGATGGGAGCAGTGATTAGCTCGCTGGCATCGATGTTGAACGCAACTTCCACCATCTTCACAATGGATATTTACAGGGAATGGTTTAATAAGAATGCGGCGCAGAAAGCGCTGGTGTGGGTAGGTCGATGTTGCGTCCCGATAGGTGTAATCGTCGGGTGCTTGATCGCGCCGGTGTTGGCAAATCCCAGGTTCAGGGGAGCTTTCGCTTTCATTCAAGAGTTCCAGGGATTCGTATCACCTGGCGTGCTGACCATCTTTCTGTTCGGATTGTTTGTGAAACGGACGCCACGGTATTGCGGAGTCATGGGGCTGATTCTTAGCCCGATTATCTACGGGATTTTATTCTTCGGCTGGGGTGAGATGGCATTTCTGAACCGTATGGCAATCACGGTAGGCGCTATTGCGGCCATCCTGCTATTAGTGACATTGTTCAACCCAATGAAGGAAAAGATTGCGCTGCCGGAGCAAACGAAGATTGAGTTGAACTGGTCTAAAGGTTCTGTGTACTTCGGCGTATTTGTAACAATTTTGACAGTAGTGCTTTACATCATATTCTGGTAATGGGGGATTCACGGGTAATTTACTGATAAGGATTTCAGAATGCAACTAACAGCCGAAGGACAGGCAGCATTAGATAAGATCCTGAGCTTTTCGAAGGACAAGGGCATTGATATCAAGGGTGGCAAGATTAGAAGGACATCTTCGCGCTTCTGTCTGGGCGTCGAGCATGGTGATTACAACGGCACTGAACTTTTCGGCGTTGGAACCGACAGGTTCATCTGGCTGGCCTATAAGCCTAATGGCTCTAACAAAGTCAGGCTCCTTAGCGGTAATTTCCCCAACGATGGAGTCATTGAATTTGAGCTGGGAAATGTCCCTGAGCCGAGGTCGGCCGAAATAGCCCAAACCTGGGGCCGGTTCGCGTACGGCGTTGAATATATTTTAAGGCGGGAAGGCTACAAACTCTCACAGGGCATCAACGGCGTTCTTTACGGAAACATCCCCGGCGGTGGAATGAGCCGGTCGGCATCTTTGACTTTGAATCTGATTTTGTCGCTGTTCGATGCCAATTCAATCGAGGTGAAGGATAAAATCAAGATAGTCGATCTGGCTCAGGCCGTCGAGAATGATTATATCGGCTCACCCTGCGGAAAGCTCGACCAGACGATGATTCTCTTTGCCCGCGAAGGGATGGGAACATACTACAATCCCAATGACCGCTCAATAGAGTATCTGCCCATAGGAACAGGTGCGAGCGATTTTCGGATTGTTGTGCTTGATACCGGCACGGACCGTCCTGGCCTGGAAAAATCAACTTACGCCGTCCGTAGAGCAGAATGCGAGAAATTGGTTTCAATATTACAGAAAGCCGATTACGATATATCGTGCCTCGCGGATATCAAGGACCGGACAGTTTATGAAAAGATTATGGACGACTTCGGTGAAAGTCATCCGGACTTGTGTGACCGCTTAAAATATATTTTCAATGCTCAAAACCGGTTCTATAAGATGCTCGAAGCCTGGAAAGCCGGTAACATCGAAACCGTTGGACAGATATTCAGAGCTGATGGCATCGGATTGCGGGATGATTACAAAATATCCGGGCCGGAACTGGAAACGATGTGTGATATCGTCAGAACGGTCCCAGGTGTTTTAGGAGAGCGCATGTTAGGAGGCGGTGACAAGGGGGCATCGGGCGCTTTGGTCCGGGCCGAATGTATCGAAGCGGTCAAGCAGGCTGTTGATACGGCCTATCTGCGCAGCCGGCCTGAGTTCGCCGACAAATATACAGTTCACGTCTGCAAAGTGGTGGACGGTGTCCGTCTCTATGAAGGTCTGTTGTAACAGGAACAAAAGCTAATGCTGTTTCTAAAAAGTGAATGTAATATTCTATACGCATTGTCATTCCGACCGGAGCCCCCGTTTTTGCTTTCGCAAAAAAGCACGGGGGCGAAGTGGAGGAATCTATTTCAATAGCTTCGCCGAAGGCGAATCAAAAAGTTAGAATTATTTATTGCAAACGGCGCTGATTATGTCTGAAGAATACCCATCATCAGCAAAAGGTGTGTTTGAGGCAATCGTATCTTCCAATAAACATATTGGAAATCGATTCTACAAGCTAAGATTGGACTTTTCAGGAGCCGGTGCGAGGGCCTTTGCCGATTTCCACCCGGGACAATTTGCCCAATTAGACCTTTCCGGTACCGCCCTGCCGTCCGTAGAAAAAATACCGGAAGATTTGCTCGATACAGCCGGGCGCAATATTCTGCTGAGAAGGCCTTTTAGTTTCACTGATGTTACCATCGAAAAGAATAAAACCTTTGCTGAGCTTCTTTATTGTGTTGTCGGGCCTGCCACTTTGCGAATGACAACTTTGTCGGCCGGCGATTCTCTCAGCGTAATCGGACCTCTCGGAAATGGTTTCTCGGTACCGGACGGCAAAAAAAACGTTCTCTTGGTCGTTGGGGGAATGGGGGTCCCGCCTTTACTGCACCTCGCAAAATTCCTCACGGCAAACTCCAGAGCCACAAGGCTTGATGTTATTGCATTCGCTGGTGCAAAAACGGCACAAGAGCTGCCATTCGAGAGTCGATTGGATGAGATTTCACAACAACTGGGGTTTTCACTGCCGGAGTTTGCCAGATACGGAATAGAATCACTGGTGGCAACAGATGACGGCTCGGCCGGCTATCACGGATTTGTTACCGACTGCCTCGCGGAATGGCTTAACCAATCCGATTTATCCATTAAGGATATGGTCATTTATGCCTGTGGACCTGAACAGATGTTAGCAAGATTAGCTGAAATTGCAAAAAACAAAAATATTGACTGCCAGCTTAGTCTAGAACGAAGAATGGCATGCGGCATCGGTCTGTGCCAAAGCTGTGCAGTGGAATGTTACGTAAGCAACTCAAACGAAACTGTTTACAAGATGTGTTGCAAAGACGGCCCTGTCTTCGACAGCAAAGAGGTAGTTTTTTAGCCAACCATAAGGTCTTGTTCCTCCACCACAGGAGTGGGGGCTAAGGATAAACGAAAAAGGATTTGCAGACGGGTATTTCCCTTATTAATCTGCAATCATATCGAAGATACTCGACAGGTGGCAGCCTCAAGCGAAGCTTGGGGATGGCTTAGCTGTATTAGCCAATGCTTAATCTGAAAAGGACGCTCCTTCCTACTAAAGGTCTTGTTGAGAATTTTTTAGCTTCTTTATTGCTTCAAGCTGCAAGACAGCCTCTTTATCTCGCGGGCGGTTCATCGACTTTTTTGCTTTTATCAAAGCATCCAGGCTAAGTACACGCACTTTCATTTTTTCAACTTCAATAAGCTCGCTTTTACCTTTGACTTGACTGTAGTTTCCAAGACCATCTATGAAGCTCAAGCAATCTAACTGACCGATGTCCGTATCAAGATACAAATTTTTGAACTGACCGCACGTCTTCTCTGTCAACTGAAGCTTCTTCCGTTTTGGTGTCATTCGGTGTACAGAGTGTAAATCAGAGATGGCTCTTTGCAGCGC
>JBAQFY010000414.1:0-11789 GCA_049287505.1 Sedimentisphaerales bacterium
AATTGCTGCCAGCGGCATCGAATTTTTCGGAAATGCTGGCGGAACTATCAATGGTTCGGTAATAAACTACAGCGAGACCCCAATGACTCTGGATGGAAGCGTTGATCTGGTGTTCAATCGCTCCGGATTAACGGAGGTTCCTGCGGGTTTTGATACTCACCGCATACTAAAATACAATCCGGCCTCTTATGAGGAGCTTGCCAACTAATCTTTGCCGGTGGCTTAGATTATACGCTTAGCAGAATTTGCCGGTGTAAGTTTCATCGGCCTAAATCTCGTACTGCCGCCGCGAAGTTACCAATCCGCCATTGAGAGGGGCAATCTTATGTGATTGCCTGGTTTTTTCTGATTTTTTCCCTTTTAGTTTTGAGCTTTAATCGTGTATCATTTAATCTTTAATAAAGAAAAACTCGTGCAAACAATATGGCAAGCGACCTTAAAAACTTGTTACCTCTCGGCAGCAATTGGCTCATCGAAGTGATTGAGGAAGACCCCGTAAGTCTTGAGCCGTATCTGTACAACGGAGAAGGCCAAATGAGTGAGAACAACAACGAATATAAACTACCGGACGTAATCGGTATCCTGCCGATTCGAAACGCCGTTGCATATCCAGGGACGATAACACCGTTGGCGATTGGCCGTCAAAGAAGCAAAGCCTTGCTCACCGATACCAAGCCGAACGAATCTATCATAGGACTCATTACGCAGCGCAATCCTGATACCGATAAACCGAATTTCGACAGCCTCTACTCAGTCGGAACCGCCGCCTCGGTGCTCAAGGTCATAAAACTGCCCCAGGGCTCGATTCACGTTGTGGTCCACGGCCTAACCCGCTTCAAGGTAATAAAAAAGGTAGCCACAAAACCATACTTGAAGGCCAAAGTCCAGCCGCTCAACGTTAGAGTGAATATGACAAAAAATCTTCAGGCACTCATCGTCGGCGTCCGCCAGGCGGCCAACCGCGTCATCGAACTAAGTCCTCACGTGCCTGAAGAAGCATCGGTGCTGCTTGAAAATATCGAAAATCCCTCCGCGTTAGCTGATTTTTTAGCGGCCAATCTCAGTATCGACATCGCAACGAAACAGAAATTGCTCGAAGAGCTTGACGCAACCAAGCGTCTCGAACAAATATCGGTTATCTTAGCTAATCAATTGGAAGTTCTTGAGCTAAGTCACAAAATCCAGGGCCGGATTAAAGAATCGATAGACAAAAATCAGCGGGAGTATTTCCTGCAGGAACAGCTAAAAGCCATTCAGACCGAGCTTGGACAAAAAGACCTCAGGACCGAAGAGCTAAAACAAATCAACAACAATATCACAAAAGCTAAAATGCCCAAAAAGGTCGAACAAGAGGCCCTTCGCGAATTAGACAGATTGAGCAAAATACCTCCCGCTTCACCGGAGTATAGTGTCATCCGCACGTATCTGGATTGGGTCTGCGAACTACCCTGGTCAATTCAAACCAAAGACCAGCTTGATATCAACAAGGCCCAGCAAATACTAAACGCCGACCACTACGACTTGCGCAAGGTTAAAAAACGTATCCTCGAATTCTTAGCTGTCCGCAAACTCAAACCAACGGGCAAAAGCCCCATACTCTGTTTCATCGGCCCTCCGGGGGTAGGGAAAACTTCGCTCGGCAGGTCCATCGCACGAGCTATGGGAAGAAAATTCGTTCGTATATCACTCGGCGGAATAAGAGATGAGGCCGACATCAGAGGACATCGTAGAACTTACATCGGCGCCCTGCCCGGCAGAATACTACAGGAACTGCGAAAGTGCGGCAGCAAAAACCCCGTATTTATGCTCGACGAATTAGATAAAGTCGGAAGTGATTTCAGAGGCGACCCCGCAAGTGCACTGCTCGAAGTGCTCGACCCTGAACAGAACTTCAGCTTTACCGACCATTACCTCGACCAGCCTTTTAATCTTTCGACCGTGATGTTCATCGGCACTGCAAATTACACCGAGCCCGTCCCGCCGGCACTTCGTGACAGAATGGAAGTCATCGAGCTGCCCGGCTACACAGAAACCGAAAAACTCAGCATCGCCAGGAAATATCTGGTCCCTCGCCAGATTAAAGAGCACGGCCTAAACAAAAACCGCTGCACAATAAAAGACGATGCAATACTTTCGATAATCCATGGCTACACACGCGAGGCGGGGGTCCGAAACCTCGAAAGAAATATAGCAGCTATCTGCCGGGCCGTTGCTACCGATATCGCCAGGAACCAAAAAAGGCGAGCAACCATCGGCAAAAAAAACCTCGCAAAAATCTTGGGACCTGCCCAATTTGAATCGGAGCTCGCCCTGCGAACCGGAATACCCGGCGTCGCAACCGCTCTGGCTTATACACCCGTCGGCGGTGAGCTGCTCTTTATCGAATCCGCCTCTATGCCCGGAAAAGGTAACTTGCAACTGACAGGCCAAATCGGAGACGTTATGAAGGAAAGCGCACAGGCTGCATTTTCCATTGTAAAGGCTAACGCCAAAAAGCTAAATATTGATGACGACAAATTCCGCAAATTTGATTACCACATCCACGTCCCCGCAGGGGCAATTCCTAAGGATGGCCCAAGTGCCGGCGCAGCGATGTTTACATCGCTGGTCAGCCTGCTTCTCGGCAAATCGACTCGGCCGGACGTAGCGATGACAGGCGAAATAACCTTGCGCGGCCTGGTCTTACCTGTTGGCGGCCTGAAAGAGAAAATCTTAGCTGCCAAACAGGCCGGTATAAAAACCGTCATCCTTCCCGCCAGAAACAGAAAAGACCTCCCCGACGTCCCCAAAGAAGCCAAAAAGGACCTGCAATTCAAATTCGTCAAGAACACCAACGAAGTGCTAAAGAATTCCCTTCTATCTTAAACTCCCGATTTCATCCGTAGTTTTCGTTTGTTTGGCCGCTAATAGCGTTTGTTATTTTCACCACATCCACCATTTCAGCTACATCGTGGACGCGGACTATTGAGACACCCATCGCAAGGCCAAACCTCAAATAGCACCTTCGTCACTCATTATTTGCATATGTTTGGACTTTAGTTCCGGCAGGTCTTTTTGCAGGATTTGCCATATAATCTCAAGGTCAATGCCGAAATATTCATGAACAATCCGGTGCCGCAGTCCTACGACTTTATACCATTCTATTTCTGAATATTTTTCTTTGAACTCATCCGGCAGTCGGCTTGCGGCTTCTCCTATAATCTCAAGGTTTCTGACAACGGCGTCAACAGATTTCTGGTCATTTGAAAAGGCATCAAACGACAGGTTTTTGATATATTGCTCGATTCTGTCAATAGCCTGACGGATGTCATTCAGCATTAAGTTAATGGGTCTTTTAGACATAAATCAGTTCCGGCTCGATGAATTTGAACGCTTGGGAAGTAACCGCTCGGCTTGAGACGAGGTCAACTGAGGCCTTGAGTGATTTTTCGAGTCTTTCGGCAAGGGTTACGAATTCCAGGCCTATTGACGGGTCAACCTCGACGAGTATATCCACGTCGCTGTCTTGACGCTGGTCTCCTCTTGCGTACGACCCGAATAGAGCCAATTTACGGACCTTAAACTGTTTTTGCAGTTGCGGCTTGTCTTTAGTGAGGATTTTAAGGATTTCTTCTTTTGTTATCATAGTATTTGTATTCCCGGAATTCGCCTGTCATTATATATTCTGCGCAGTGGATAGCCAACGCTTTTAGCTTTGAATTTTTAGCTTATTTGCTACCTTTACGACATCCACCATTTCAGCTACATCGTGGACGCGGACGATTGAAACGCCCGCCGCTGCACAAAGGGCAACCGTTGCGGCGGTGCCAAATATTCTCTCGGACGGTTTTTCTCTGCCGGTGAGCTGGCCGATAAAGCTCTTGCGGCTTGTCCCTACCAGCACTCGATAACCGCTTGCGACAAATTTATTGATATTTCTTAAAAGCAAAAGATTGTGCTCCAATGTCTTGCCAAAGCCGATGCCGGGGTCTATGAAAATCTTCTTTTTGTCGATGCCGGCATCTTCGGCTCGCCTGGCCCGTTCTAACAGAAACTCCAGAACCTCACCAACCACATCCTTATATTTCGGCTCAATCTGCATTGTGGCGGGCGTGCCCTGCATATGCATCAAAACAACCGGCACATCGTGCTCAGCCGCCAGCTCGGCCATCCGTTCATCACTCAAAGCTGTTATATCATTTATCATACCAGCCCCTGCTTCCAAAGCAGCTCTGGCAACTTCAAGCTTATATGTATCTATACTAATCGGCACATCTATCTTTTTGCACAGTGCCTTTATCACAGGAACGACACGTCTTATCTGCTCATCAGTCGAAACCGACGCCGAACCCGGCCGAGTAGATTCACCACCTACATCTATTATTGCAGCACCATCGGCGGCCATTTGCAGACCGCTTTCAACTGCCCTTTCGGCATCGAAGAACTGACCGCCGTCGCTGAAGGAGTCCGGCGTAATATTCAACACCCCCATCACAATACAGCCCGCAGAGAAATTCAATCTCCCTCTCGGCCATTCAACAACATTTTCGCCGCAACTTTTTGCTTTTGCCTTTTTACTTTTCACTTTTTACTTCTTTGAATCCGATTCCTGCCAGCTTATTAGAAATAGATTTGCAGGGACTCTCTAAAACTATCTGCGTATTTTGAAATTCTCTGCGGACGGGATAATTCTTCCGCAAGCTGTCAAAAAATTCGCCTCTTTTTTCCACCGGCTTCTCACAAATCCGCCGCAGCCGGACATCATCTTCTCTGATATTGTAAATCTTCTGAACAGCATCAGCCAACGCATTCTGTTCACTATCCTTGTTTGGGTCTATTCTCAACTGCCGGATAGCAGGTTCAGGCAAAAAATCCTCGATATCAAACCTGGCGCCAAGTCCAAAATATTCACAGGCCGCTTTATAAATCATAATCATACCTGTAACCTTGCCGTCCAGTGAATAGCCGGCAATATGCGGCGTGCCGATATCAACCATCTCCAGAAGTTCGGTATCGATATTCGGCTCGTTTTCCCAGACATCAAGCACAACGGCTCTCAATCGCCCCGACCGTATCGCTGCTTTCAAAGCACTGCTGTCAACCACACCGCCGCGTGAAGCATTAAAAAATACACATCTTTCCTTTAGCGATTTGAAAAACTTCTCGTCGGCCAAATGATACGTCTTATCAACGCCCTCAAACGTCAACGGCGTATGAAGTGTTATAAAATCGCAATCAAAAAGCTCATCTAACGGCAGATATTTCCCCTCGCCGGTTTCTCTTTGCAAAGGCGGGTCGTTCAGATAAATCCGCATCCCTAAAGCCCCACACTTCTTAGCCACCCTGCTTCCGACATTACCTACGCCTATAATGCCTATCGACTTGTCTTCCAGGTCAATATCATACTTTCGCCCGATTTCAAGCAGCCCGGCAATAATATATTCTGCCGCAGAGTTGGCATTCGACCCCGGCGCCGATGCAAAACCGATATTGTTCCGCCGTAGAAAGTCAACATCGATATGGTCAAAACCGATAGTGGCAGTAGCTACAAAACGCACTTTGCTGCCGGTGAGCAAATCGGCACCTACCGGCGTAATACTGCGAACCAAAAGAACATCGGCATCACTAACAATATCAGATGTTATCTCTCTGCCGCCAATAACTTTAACATCGCCGATGGAAGAAAAACACTCTGCCACAAACGGAATATCCGCATCCGCTATTATCTTCATTTAATCATTTTACCCCCATACAGGTCCTTTATTTAACTTCTTTTACTGGAAACTCTTACGGACAAGTATATTGAATTCGACGCGGATAGCAAGAAAACTGTAGTATCTGGGCCGCTCTTTTAATAATTTTGGAAATTTTCTCTTGACTGGAAGGTAATTATTCTGGTATAAATATAATTGTTGAGGTCTGTGGTTTTTGGCCTCTGAAGCGTGGAATTTTTGTAGTTTTTCGATACAGGAGGAGCTATTATGTAAAGCATATAGTCTAAATTAGGACTTTGTGCTGAGTGAGAGGTAACTTCTCCATTTCGATTCATAATTTATACTGGGTTTTTAAAGGAAGGAGGTAGTGGCAGCCGGTAAGAAATTTCCGAATTTTGATTTGCAATTTTTGCAGGAACGTTTTCTTGATGCTTATTGAAGAAAACGGATGTTTTGGTGTGTGGCCAAAGCACAATCCATAATTATTTTAACTCTTTTGAAGGAGGACTATTATGTGCAGGAAATTAATTTATTTAGCTTCTTTTATTTTTGTGTTGGGTCTGGTAAACACGAGCATCGTTAGAGGCATCGATCTTGACACTGACCCGGCTCTCGTTGGCTGGTGGACGTTTGATGAGGGCATCGGCGATACTGCCGCCGATTCATCCGGTAATGGTAATGACGGTACCCTTCATGGCCCTGTAGAGTGGACGACAGAAGGGAAACTCGGCGGAGCGATAAAATTCACAGGCCCGTATAATTACGTGCTCGTTCCAAACGCCCCATCGTTGAACCCGACCCGAGAAATCACCATTGCTGCCTGGATAAATCCGAGCTGGACAGGGAATAACAGGATACTGCAGAAATCGACAGAAGGTTCAGATAACCAGTATCGACTCATCAAAGAATGGGGTAACCATACTAAGTTCGACTTGCCGGGAGTGGGTACATTGTACCCCCAGGAAACACTGCCGCCATTAGGTGAGTGGACGCACCTGGCCGCAACCTACGACGGAAAATCAATGAAGCTATACTTCGATGGGATTGTGGTCGCTGAAATGGATGCCAGCGGAGCACCGTCTACCTCTGACGGTCCTCTTTTTATTGGCACGAAACATTCAACGGCGCCGGCCGGCGATGAGTTCAACGGTATGCTGGACGATGTCCGCATCTACAATCGAGCATTGACGCAAAGCGAGATAAAACGGCTTGGAGGCAATCCAAAAGCCTCTGCGCCGGCCCCGGCTGACCGTGCCGTGCATGAGCAAACCTGGGCCAACCTTGCCTGGAACGCGGGAGCTTTTGCAGCCTCACACGATGTGTACTTCGGCGAGAATCCTGATGATGTGAAGAGAGGAACCGGCGATACGTTCATGGGCAATCAGACCGCAAACTTCCTTATTGTCGGCTTTCCCGGATTCCTTTATCCGGAGGGACTTGTTACAGGCACGACTTATTACTGGCGAATAGACGAGGTCAATGATGCCAATCCAGACAGTCCCTGGATTGGCGATGCCTGGAGATTTACGGTTCCTCCAGTGACTGCCTGGAAGCCCACTCCACCTGATAAAGCCAAACTTGTGGACTCGAATGCAGACCTTAGCTGGAGCCCCGGCTGGGGTGCCAAAATGCACACCGTCTATTTCGGCGACAATTTCGACGATGTAAACAATGCCGCCGGTGGTGTGGCCCAGATGCCTGCAACCTATGTACTTGCCCCACTTGAATTAGGCAAGACCTATTACTGGCGGGTCGATGAGTTTGATGCCAGAGCAACGTATAAAGGAAACATCTGGAGCTTTACTACCGGAGATGTCAGCGTTGGAGGTATAAAAGGAGAATACTTCAATAACCTGACTTTGGCAGGTAATCCCATTCTGACCCGAATAGAACCTGGCATTGACTATACCTGGCTCGGCGAAGCACCGGGGCCAGGAGTCAGAGCTCCGGAGTACTCGGTTAGATGGACCGGCGTGTTAAACGTGCCATACACTGAGACCTATACCTTCTACGCGAATGTATTTGAAGCGGTACGCCTGTGGGTTAATGACCAGTTGCTCATCAATAACTGGATGGCGCATCACATGGCTATCGAGTACCAGGGCAAGATTGACCTTGAGGTTGGAACTGTTCCGATAGTGATGGAAATATCTAATGTCTCAGGTGGAGGATATGGAGGCGGCGCCAACATGCAGGCAAATCTGTCCTGGTCCAATCCATCCGTAGAGAAGGAAATAATTCCGCAGACCGTATTGATGCTGCCCGTCTGGGCCGCTCGCTCGAATCCACCTAACGCTACAGTGGATGTAAAGCAGACACCGATTCTTAGCTGGTCGCCGGGTGACCAGGCTGCTTCGCATCAGGTCTATTTCGGCACTGACGAAAATGCCGTACTCAATGCTGCTACAGGCTCGCCTGAGGACAAAGGCACCGGTAAGCTCGGTTCTGAGAGCTTTGACCCCGGACTTCTTGCGTGGGATACTACCTATTACTGGCGCGTTGATGAGGTCAATGACACAAACCCAGGCAGTCCGTGGGCAGGCGCCGTCTGGAGCTTTAAGACCGCCAACTTCCCTGTTATAGACGATTTTGAGTACTACAATGACCTTGAGCCCGATAACCCAGAGAGCAACAACATATTTTACACGTGGTTAGATGGATTCGAAGACCCGTCAAACGGTTCTCTCGTTGGTTATGAATTTCCTCCTTATACCGAGCAAATTATCGTTCATGGCGGTAAACAGTCGATGCCGTTATACTACGACAACAGTGTTACGCACTCTGAGGCGGCCATGACATTGGATTATCCGACTGACTGGACCGAGGGAGGTGTTACAACACTGACGATTTGGTTCTATGGCGACCCGGCCAACGCTGCTGAGCCGTTGTATGTTGCTCTCAATGGCACAGCGATTGTCACTCACGATAATCCTAATGCAGCACAGGTAGCTATGTGGACGGAATGGATTATCGACCTGCAAAAGTTCGCAGACCAGGGCGTTGACCACGTTGACCTGACCAATGTCAATACGATTGCCATCGGTTTAGGCAACAAGACAAATCCGCAGCCTGGCGGTACAGGTACAATGTTATTTGATGATATTGCTCTACATTAGTATCATCGACACCATAAGCCGAGATTTGACTGACAATTAGGATATAGTAGATTCGGGGCTTATACCGGACGATTTCGGTATAAGCCCTTTTTAATGTCCCATTCGGGGAATGGGAGAAAATCCCTCGCCTTCTCGCTGCGATGCGTCGCAGCGGGCAGGCGAAGACTTCAGTATTATAAACTCGAAATTCGAATCCCCGTCTTCAAGAGGACACGTATATTGAATTAGACACGGATAGCAAGAAAACTATAATATCTGGGCCGCCCTTTTAATAATTTTGGAAATTTGCTCTTGACGGGAAGGTAACTTTTCTGGTATAAATATAATTGTTAAAGTTTATGGTTTTTAGCTTCTGAACTGTGGAATTTTCGTAGCTTTTCGATATAAGAGAAGTTATTGTATATTACGCAAGGCATAGAGTTTTAGCAACTTCGTGCTTTGCAATGGAGTATTTTTTGCATCTCAAGTAACGACTAAATAGTGGGTTTTTAAAGGAAGGAGGTAGAGGCAGCCGGTAAGAAATTTCCGAATTTTGATTTGCAATTTTTGCAGGTGCGTTTTCTTGATGCTTATTGAAGAAAACGGATGTTTTGGTGTGTGGCCAAAACACAGCTATTTGTTATTCTAACTTTTTGAAGGAGGAATATTATGTTGAGAAATACATCAATTCTCATTGTGCTCGCGTCCATGTTGGCCTTTAGCGGCGCGGCGCAGGCGGCGCGCGACGTCACCCGTCCAGGGGATATCATTCAGGGTGTCCCTAACGACGGCATAAGTCAGAACGACAACCACGGGTGGCCGGGCAACGAGCCACCACATCAGGCCATCGATGACCGGATCGACACAAAGTATCTGCACTTCAAAGGAGAGTTAGAGCCTACGGGCTTCCGCGTAACGCCGGCGATGGGCCCAACCGTGGTTACCGGACTGACTTTAACAACGGCCAACGACGCGGTCGAACGCGACCCCGTTGAGTACGAGCTGTCCGGCTCCAATGAGAGCATTAATGGCCCGTGGACGTTGATTGCCGAAGGTCCCATTGTGGACTTCGCCGGCGGTACGGCTTGGCCACGCCGCACAAAGAACGAAACGCCGATCCAGTTTGCCAACACGGTGTCCTACAAGCACTACCAGCTAATGTTCCCGACCGTTCGCACTCCGGGCAGCGCCAACAGCATGCAGATTGCGGAAGTGGAATTGCTGGAACTCACTCTCAAGGCCTCTGACCCAGCCCCGGCTGATCGTGCTACACACGAGAACACCTGGGCGAACCTTGCCTGGACGGCGGGAGCTTGGGCAGTCTCGCACGATGTGTACTTCGGCGAGAATCCTGATGATGTGAAGAACGGAACCGGCGACACCTTCATGGGCAACCAGACTGCAAACTTCCTTATTGTCGGCTTCCCTGGATTTGCCTGCCCTGAGGGCCTTGTTACAGGCTCGACTTATTACTGGCGAGTCGACGAGGTCAATGAAGACAATCCGGACAGTCCCTGGAGAGGCGATGTCTGGAGCTTCACGGTTCCCCCAAAGATTGCCTGGAAACCCTTTCCACCTAATGGCGCCAAATTTGTAGACACGAACGCGGACCTTAGCTGGAACCCAGGTTGGGGTGCGAAATTACACACCGTGTATTTCGGCGACAATTTTGACGATGTGAACAATGCCACTGGGGGCGCCACTCAGGCCGGTGCAACCTATACTCTTAACACCCTTGAGCTGAACAAGACTTACTTCTGGCGGGTCGATGAGTTTGATGCCAGAGACACGTACAAAGGTGATGTCTGGAGCTTCACGACCACCGGTGGCGGAGGCGGCATCAAGGGCGAGTACTTCAACAACGTAAACTTGAGCGGAACGCCGGCCCTGACCCGCATCGACCCGGACGTCAACTTCAATTTGAGCGGTGCGACGAGTCCCGGTGTGCCGATCCACGGCGATGGGTGGTCGGCCCGCTGGACGGCAGACCTCGAAATCATCTTCGCCGATACGTTTACGTTTGCCGTCAACTGCCAGGATGGCACCCGCCTATGGATCGACGGCGAGTTGATCATCGACCAGTGGGTGACCCCTACGGTCACCAGTAAGTACTACTCCCTGCCGATATACTTGGAAAAGGGCATCCATTCGCTGTGGTTAGAGTATTTTGACAGCGGCGGCGACGCCGTGGAGCAGTTGTACTGGTCGACGCCGACGATGGACGAGCAGATCATTCCCGCCGGTCCGCTGCAGCCACCACTTAGAGCCGGCAGCCCGAATCCGCCTAATGGTGCCGTGGATGTAAGTCAGACACCAATTCTTACCTGGTCGCCGGGTGACCAGGCTGCTTCGCACCAGGTCTATTTCGGAACTGACGAAAATGCTGTACTCAACGCTGCTACAGGCTCGCCTGAGGACAAGGGCACCAATGGCCTCGGTTCTGAAAGCTATGACCCCGGACAGCTTGAGTGGGATACTACTTATTACTGGCGCGTTGATGAGGTCAATGACGCAAATCCCGACAGTCCGTGGACCGGCGCCGTCCGGAGCCTTAAGACCGCCAACTTCCCTGTCATTGATGATTTTGAGTACTACAATGACCTTGAGCCCGATAACCCAGTGAGCAACAACATATTTTACACGTGGATAGATGGACTTGAAGACCCGACAAACGGTGGTTCTGTCGTTGGTAATGAATTTCCTCCTTTTACCGAGCGAACTACCGTTCACAGTGGTGCACAATCGATGCCTTTATTCTACGACAACGCCGCCTTGAACATTTCGGAGGCTGAGCTGACGCTGGATTATCCTCGTGACTGGACCGAGGGAGGTGTCACAACACTGACGATTTGGTTCTATGGCGACCCGGCCAACGCTGCTGACCCACTGTACGTTGCTGTCAATGGCAATGCAGTGGTTACTCACGATAATCCTAATGCAGCACAGATAGCCATGTGGACGGAATGGATTATCGACCTGCAGGCTTTTGCAGACCAGGGCG
>JBAQFY010000415.1:0-4346 GCA_049287505.1 Sedimentisphaerales bacterium
CCCAAAGCGCGTAGTCATTTGACTATCAGCAGCCGGCAGGGTGGCCGAAAATTGCCAAATTTTGGCCTTTTTTGTTGATTTTTGTTTGAAAATATGTTATAATACGCAAATGTTAGCTTGTCCCTAAACTTGGGACCAACACGCTAACACAACCCGCCAGCAGGCGAAAGAAATAGCGGAGAACCGCACGAATCGGGCAAATCGCCCAAGTCAAATTTTATCCAGCTTGTCCCCGAATGTCGTAGTCGGGGATCCAGATTAGTGCTTAACTATTTACCCAAATTAACCATATTAACTAAATTAACCAATGAACCATCACAACCATCGAGAATCCAGAATCGAGTATCCAGTATCGAGAATCCAGAAAATCGAGTATCCAGTATCGAGAATCGAGCAACGAATTATGCAAAACAAACCCAATCTTGTCCGCCGTAGGCGGATTGCAAATGAACGTAAGTATCTTTTCAACAATGGATTATGAAAATAAATCCAATCGGACACTTGGTGAAAACAAACCCAATTCAAACCCAATCAAACCCAATCTTGTCCGCCGTAGGCGGATTCCGAAAGGCCAAAATGAGCTTAAAATCGCTTGCCGGAAAATCCGGCCACACCCGAAAAAACTTAGATTCGGGATTAAGCTTTATTTCTCTATTAACGATATTTAATATGCCTGATAAAAGGCAAAGATTTGGGTTCCCGCACCTGTACCTGCGACTACCTGTGCAGGAAAGCACAGGTGCAGGCAAGGCGGGGGTCCTATAACGCAGTTGTGGATAATGAGATAGGAAATGACCGTAAAACTGGACACACGCAGCATCGAATCGGCTTCGGCTACTGAAATCTACATTTCAGCGGTGCCCGGGGAAAGTGCATCCGGCCGGAAACAGGCCCAGGAGATTTTTTCCGGCATTTCCGACATACTCCGCTCAAAGAAGGCCTATATCCTCCAGGAACGTGTTTTTGCCGCTCAGAGCGCAATGGAGATCCTCAGCCGCGAACGCTCCCGGGCCTATGGCGACCTCGATGATGGGGTCGCCCCGAGCTTTTTGCTGGCCAAAGAAGGATTGCTCGGCCCTGTTGCCGGGGCGCAGGTCCACGCCATCAGCACTAACATACAGCCGGAAGTGGTGAAATTGAACGGAAAACTATGTGGGCGAATTCTTCGCACACCCGCCGCCCCGACTCGCGTCGGAAGACGCGGGGGCAGGTCCGGCAGGGACCCCGCCTTGCGGGAATCCTGCACATATCTTACACTCTCGAATATATCCGCTGCTACTCTGCGAAGTAGCTCGCTACGTAGCACGAACCCCCAATACTCAGAAGCTACTGAACAGGCCCAGGCTATGATGAAAACGGCCGAATCAGTCCTTAAACAATTTGGAGCTGATTTCCTCTCCGTGCCGCGAACATGGATGTGGCTGAAGGACATTCTTTCGTGGTATGACGATTTTAATCACATCAGAACCGAATTTTTCACCGAGCGCCGGCTTATTGGAGAAGGAACCCGCCAGTCAATGCCCGCCAGCACCGGCATCGGCCTGGGCCCGGCTGATGGCAGCCACTGTGCAATGGACCTGACAGCGGTCCTGGAGCCGCAGAACTCCATAAAATTCCTTCAGGCGGTAGGAAAACAGCAGTGTGCGCTGGAATACGGCTCAGCCTTCTCACGCGCTTCGAGGGCAATCACACCAGCCGGCCAAACGGTATTTGTTTCCGGAACCGCCTCTATCGACGCAGACGGAGCTACTACGCATATCGGCGATGCCTCGGGCCAGATAAGTACAACTATTGGAAATGTTCGCGCCGTTCTCAGCGATATGAACTGCAGGGATGAGGATGTGGTACAGATGGTCGCTTATTGCAAGACAACTGAGGTCGAGAAGATTTTCAACGATTCCAAAGGCACCCTTAACTGGCCGTGGCTAACAGCCATTTGCGACATCTGCCGACCCGACCTCCTATTCGAAATAGAAGCCACCGCTATGCCCAGGTAGGGGGCAACCCTACGTGATTGCCCTATGCAGGCCCAGTTTCTGCCTGTTACGGCTTCCTGATATCGAGCTTTTCAAGTTGCTCCGCTGATCTGAATGATACCATAGTGTTACCGAACAAAACGTTTGTGCCACTACCCACAGTCAGAAGTGCTCTATCATAAGCGATGGGGCTCTCGATTAGTCCAGTTATCGGTTTTCCTTTTCCGAGGTACACCACGTTCTGAACAATCCATTCAAAATCTTGCTTATCCTTTAGATAGGACTCTACCTGACTAATTGTATCCGGGTATCTGTCTTGATGGTCGGTTGCGTAGATTATCAGGGCTTTACCTAAACGCGACAGAATAGAGGCTGAAGTCAAACTCATCAATTCAGCAATATCATCGTCGGTAAGTTTGAGATACTGCGTACTCGTGCTGTCTCTTCTGACATAGACGATGCGAATAAAACCTTTATGTCCCTCAGAGATCATACCTCCTTTGATAGGTTTGTTGTTAATCCTCAGTATCTCGGCTATCATCTCCCGCACATTGTTTATTTCCTTGTCTCCGACTATCCAGAAGGAATACCCTTCGCACAACTCACCGATGCCCAGCCGTTCGTAGTTCTTTCCAGGGTCCAGAATGACTACACCGTTTTCAAAAGGAGGCATGTCGTATATCTCCTTGATTTCAGGTGTAATGTCCGCCACTTTCATGCCGAGCATGGTAACTGTTTTGAGCGGCGCTTTAAGCTTAACCATCTCACACCTGAGGATTACCTCTTTATCCCTGTCAACCAGTACGAGCGTCATCTTGGCCTTTTGTTTGAGACTCATAGCATGAGCGTATAGGGTAAGTGGTTTCCTCTCACGCAAACCAGCCAACCGGAAACGCCCATTCTGGTCCGTCTTACATCTTCTGAGCACCATCGGTCCATCCATTGCCTCCACCGTAGTCTCACCAATAGGTTTACCATTTACATCCAAAAGCACGCCGCTCGCAACAAGACCGCGAGGCATCTGCACATCCAGGGACCTCAGTTGCTCTTCTGTCATCTTGTAGATGTCCTTAATAGTAACGGTCTTGGCAGTCTCAACCCTGAAGGCTAACTGCCCTCTTTCATCCTTGCGTTTCTTCTTTGCTGGGACCGGATAGTCAAATATCTCGAATCGTCCGTTCTGGTCAGTCGAAGTTCGCGCAATACCACCGGAGCCTCTGTCAAACCACATAGTAGCTTCAACTTGTACGCCAGCAAAAGGCCGCCCGTTATGGTCTTTGACAACTCCGGCAATGTACAGGGCCGACGGCAGCCGAATTAGAAAATCGGCTTGCTGTTCGGGCTGTATGGAGACTTTTGCCAAGCTAAAGTCCCCGCCACTGCGAAAGGTCCCCGCCGCTGAACGGTATCTGGGCAAAAATGCATCCAGTGAGATATCAGCAGTATTCTCACCTAAGGGTACCTCAATCCTGAATCGTCCGTTTTGGTCAGTGCGTCCTTCATAAATCGCGTGGCGCGCCGAGTCACGGACCCCCCTCATAAACCTCATATCGGTTGCAGGCACGGCCACTCGGACGAGTGCATCAACAAGTGCTTCTCCAGTCTGCTCTGATATGACCTTGCCCGTAACAATTACCTGCACTTTTCTGCTCCCAGCGCTCTCTGCCCCCTCCATTCGTTTGGTCAGAGCGATTGTTGTTGGCACAGCCAAGACAGCTACCAGCAGCAGAACAATAATAGCCCGCCAGCTTGGGCGTTTGTAGAATTTTTTTCCTGGTCTTAACATAGTTTTTATCCTTTCTTCAATATTTTTCACTGGCCCGGCTACTGCCAACGATGGAACCGACCGGGTCGATTCGTGCTCGGAAATCAATATGTTCACAATTGCGGTGCTGTAATCTTTAACTTTGGCGCCAATGCGGGCGATAGTCATTTCATCGCAGCATTTCTCTCGCTCGGCACGGATTTTTTTATTCGCCCACCAGACAAAAGGATGGAACCAGAATACCGCCTGGGCGATTATCTGCAAAATATTGACCGCAGCATCAAAACGGATGATGTGGCTTAGCTCGTGGCCTAAGACACTTCTGCGATGCTCGGCACTATTGACTTTGGCAAAGTCAGCCGGTAGGTAGATACTGCCCCGCAGCAGACCCCATACAAACGGCTGGCCTATGCCTTCAACCAGCCAGACCTTCGGCAAAGTCTTAAAGTCAAGGCCGGAGAATAATTTTTCAATCCCTATTTGCAGTTCGGCTGAAAGTGGCCTTCGTTGCCGCCACAGCCAGGAATTGGTCCGCGATGCTTTTGCCGCAGCGATAAGAACGAATATGGTTGCCCCAGCAATCCAGCTAAGGCCCAGCCACTGCC
>JBAQFY010000416.1:0-1736 GCA_049287505.1 Sedimentisphaerales bacterium
ATACTAAACGGCTCTTTTATATTTAACATCTAAACCAACCTCGCGAAGTCAGATTCATTTTCATAGCTCTCTATTTATAATATACTCCATATATTGAGAGGGGCAAAAAAATCTGCAAAGAATTTTAATATTTTTTTGCACCCCCGTCTCAGTGGTTGTAAGTCATTTAAGGAACAAGGGTAATGGCAAAATCTACATTGATTAAATCAGTAAATTTTAAAACAGCAGAAAGGGCGGCGGAGGTCTATTTGAGTCTGCGGCGGAGAGCGCCAGCGACACGAGGGGACATCAAAAATTACGTCAAGGTTTTCCTGGGTATCGATATACCCGACAAAAAAATCTGTCCGGGACATAACAGCCCGATGGAATATCTTTGGCACAGCTATTTTTCCGATTTTGCGGCGGGAAAAACTGGCAACGGCGATGCGATAGTCTGGGCCAACCGCACCGGCGGGAAAACGGAATTAGCTGCAATCGCTACTTTGCTGGATTGTGTCTTTAAGCCGAGATGCCAGGTGCGAATCCTCAGCGGCTCCGGCGAGCAGGCGGGCAGAATGTATGAATATCTGACTGGTTTTCTGCGAAATGGTTTTGAAGAATTTTTAGCAGGACCTATCCGCAAGAGTAAATGCCGGTTTGCCAACGGCTCGACTGTTGAAGTGCTGACGCAATCGCCGATGAGTATCCGAGGGCAGCATATTCAGAAACTTCGCTGCGACGAGGTTGAGCTTTTCGATGAGGATGTCTTTGCGGCGGCGAAGTTCACCACCCAAAGCAAGGCGGGGTTACTAGCGGCGATGGAAATGATAAGCACGATGTATCGGCCTTACGGGTTGATGCAGAGAATCGTCTCTTCTGCCGGTGAGGCTGGCATGCCGGTCTTTAAATGGTGTTTGTGGGAGGTGATAGAGAAATGCACCGAGAGGAGTTGCTCGCAGTGCCCACTATGGGTTGACTGCGAGGGTAAGGCCAAGAGGAGTGAAGGTTTCCTGAAGATTGACGATTGTGTAACAGCGATGCGTCGTGCCAGCAGAGCGGGCTGGGAGGCGGAAATGCTCTGCAAAAGGCCCAGTCGAGAGAATGTGGTCTTTGACGAGTTCGAGCCGGCTGAACATATCCGGCAGGTTGATTATGACCCTAATTTGCCGTTGTACAGAACACTTGACTTTGGTTTTGTGAATCCCTTTGTGTGCTTATGGGTTCAGGAGAAAGACGGCGTTGTGCGGGTGATAGACGAGTATGTTCGCAGCAGAGCGACAATAGATGTTCACGCCGAGGAAATAAAAAGCCGAACGCCTGGCGGGGAAGGAAGCGTAGCGGCGACGTTTTGCGACCCGGCGGGCGGAAACAGAAACGATGTTACCGGCACAAGTGTGGTCCGGGAACTGCGAACGCTGGGGATAACTACACGCTTTCGGCGAAGCGGAATTCTTGAGGGTATTGAGCTTATCCGCCGAAGCTTACGGGCCGGCGACGGCAAAAGCAGACTGATAATTTCACCGAGGTGCCAGCGGCTGATAGAGGCGATGGAGTGTTATCGTTACCCTGAGGGCGGCAGGAGCGGCGAGCTTCCACTCAAGGACGGCTTATACGACCACCCGATAGATGCATTGCGGTACTTTTTCGTCAACTACAAGCACAGCGGCAAAACCACAAGCAGGCGATATTAAAATGGAGGCGAAGTGTATACTTAACGCACAATTTTTCATAACTCCAGTCTATTACAGTAGTAATGT
>JBAQFY010000417.1:0-56746 GCA_049287505.1 Sedimentisphaerales bacterium
AGTGCCGTTCGAGGTAACCAGTGCGGTGAAGTTGCCGAATTCTCCTTGCAGGGACTTCAAGTTTGAGGAGGTTTGGATACGGATTTGCTTATCATTTGTTATCAGGTGGATAAGCTGGTCCACTTGACTTTGCACAAATGCCTCGGCTTGTGAACAATCAGAAGCTACATAGCCGTAAAGCTCCGGCGTTTGTGCCGATGCCGCCCCCAACCTTTCGCTGCTTTCGAGAAGCGTAACGGGATGCCCAAGTTGTGAGAGTGTATTTGCTGTCTGCATTGCTGCGACAGAACCGCCGAGGACCAGGACATTTTGGTTCACGCTGGTCTTCTTTGATTTGATGGCTGAGGCCATCTTTACCCGTCTAACAGCCGCGGACAAAATTTCTTTGGCTTTATTCGTGGCCACTTCTGGTGTGGCTGCGACCCAGCCGCAGTGCTCGCGAATATTTACAGACCACAAAAGTCCATCATTCAAATTAACACCCTGTATTGCTTCCTGCAGAGTGTTGTTGAAAATCTCCGGGTCGCAAGCTCCTATTACCAGGCGTTCTGTCTGCTTTAGGGATTTTATCGTTTTAGTGCAATCGTTTTGTTGGCAGAATTTCGAGCAAAGCTTTACTGTTGCTACGTCCGCCAGTCCACTCAAGTGCTCAGCGAGCCGGTCAAAATCGAGCCGGCTACGCAATGTTCCGGCGCAATCGCACAGCACAATCCCCACGTCGCCTTTAGTTTGTTTAGCTTTCTTAATCACCTATTAAGCCTCACCTATTACTGCGGCGCTGACTGCTTCGGCCTGAGCCATACAGGATTTTATGTCCTTGGGAGACTCACACGCACCTGCTACAAAGATACCTTCCCGCTGCAATGCTGGCAAAGGAGAAGCGTTCTTAAAACCAAAAAATCCCTGCTCATCAAGCGGCACAAGCAGTTTTTCGGCCAGTTCTGTCGTATCCGGCCTCGGTCTGATACCTACAGCCAAAACCACCAGGTCGAAGTCCTGTTCGCAAACCTGAGAGTCCGAACCTTGCGGAAGAGACTGCGGGGCGAACCGCAGACGCAACGTGTCGTTCGGCCCTTGTTTGACCTCGTACGGCCGAGAGCGGACGAAGGTCATATTATCTTTACACTTGTTGTAAAAGTCATCGAATCCTTTGCCGAAGTTTTGAATGTCCATATAGAAGACGGTAACTTCTGCATCTTCGTTCTGGTATTTTATCTGTTTTGCCATCCTCAGAGCATACGCACAGCATACAGTTGAGCAATAATCAGTATCTTCGGGACGGCGGTAAACTTCTTCGGTCCTTGAACCAACGCATTGTATAAATGCAATGCGTTTCGGTGTCTGGCCGTCCGAAGGTCGGGTAATCTCCCCTGTGGTGGCGAGCTGGTGTTCGGCTTCGGTGCCGGTGATAATGTTTTCCGAGATACCATATCCGTATGAAGTATTCTCTGCTGGATTATAGGGTTCGTAGCCGGTTGCTATAACCACGCTGTCAACGTCTAATTTGCTCTCGGAGCTTTTATCCTGCATATTAATTGCTTCGAGAGGACAGGCTTGTTCGCATAGCAAACATTCCTTACCGGAAGCCCGCCGGCACAGCGAGTAATCAATGACCGGCACCGCAGGGGACAGAGCCGGTTTTGGCGAAACTATACACTTTTCGGGACATACGGCAATACAGGCCTGGCAACCTGTGCATTTGCTGTGGTCAATAAAGTTGGGCTGATGTGTTAATATCGCAGTATATCGGGACCCGTTTGTGCCGGTTTTCAATTTGCAAAGCTGGGTGCGAGTCTGGATGTGAATATCGGGCGAAGCGGCTACGGTTCTGAAAAGCTCATTTGCCACACAGACATTGCAGCGCAGGCACACATCTGTGGCTTTACAGCCCATTTCTCTGACACGACCGCCTATTGTGGCTGCCTTCTCGATAAGATGGACCTGCAAGCCTGCTTGGTTGAGGCGATGTGCTGTGGTTGCTCCGGCAATGCCCGCCCCTATAACCAAAACAGTTTTCGTCTTTTGCATTCTGTGATAGTTAATAATCGGTAATCGTTAATAACTTAGAACAGGCCCTGTACTTTTCCTGTTTTGACGTCCACATCAATACGGCGGAAAGCCGGATTGGAGGCGGTACCGGGCATCAGCTTAATGGCTCCAGCTACGGGCACAATGAAGCCGGCACCTTTATAGACAAGAACATCGCGGATTGGAAGCTCCCAATCGGTGGGTCTGCCTTTTATGTCCGGGTCGTGTGACAAACTAAGGTGGGTTTTAACCATACAGGTTCCTAAAGTCTTGCTGACTGGGTCGGCCTCCATTGCCTTGGCTTTTTCCAGTGCTTCATCAGTATAAGTTACGCCGTTGGCTCCATAAACTTCCTTGGCGATTAGTTCAATACGTTTTCTGAGCGGAGTCTCCAGCTCGTAAAGGAATTTGAAATGATTCGTTTCACTGCAGGCCTCAATTACTGCCTCTGCCAGCTCAATTGCGCCGTCACCGCCCTTGAGCCAGTGTTCGGAGACGGCAGCCAAAGCTCCATTCTGCTCGGCGATTTTACGCACAAGCTTTATTTCAGCCTTGGTGTCGGTGTAGAAGCTGTTTAAGCAAACAACAGGGCGAACACCGCTTTTCTTTACTGTTTCGATATGGGCGATTAGGTTCTCACAGCCTTTTTCAACCAGCTCGAGGTTTTCACTGGTGTATTCCTCGCTCAGCGGTATGCCGGGTTTGACGGCAGGTCCTCCACCGTGCATCTTCAGGGCACGAACGGTTGCTACAATAACAACGGCGTTTGGTACCAGGCCGGACATACGGCATTTTATATTCCAGAATTTCTCGAAACCAATGTCGGCCCCGAAGCCGCTCTCAGTTACGTGGTAATCACCTAATTTTGTTCCTATCATATCGGCTATAATAGAACTTTGGCCTACAGCAATATTCGCGAAGGGGCCTGCATGCACGAATACAGGCTGACCTTCAATGGTCTGCAGCAAATTCGGGTTTATCGCATCAACCATCCAGGCGGTCATAGCGCCGTCAACCTCGAGGTCGGCGGTGGTAACTTCGTTACCTTTTTTATCGTAAGCCACAACGATTTTAGCCATACGCTCTCGCAGGTCTTTTAGGTCTTTGGCCACTGCGAGTATTGCCATAATCTCACTTGATACGGTAATTTGAAAGCCTGAATCCATCTCGAAGCCGTCCATTTTTCCGCCTCGGCCTATCCTGATATTTCGCAGGGCCTGGGCGCAGAAGTCCATTGCCCATTTCATTTGCACGCGTTCCGGGTCGATATCTATTCGGGTTAGCTTGCTTTTTGCCAGGCGGGCATCGTCGTAATTTCTTTCGTGCTGCAAACGCGAAGTAAGGGCAACCATAGCGAGGTTGTGGGCGTTTGTTATACAGTCGATATCACCTGTAAGGCGGATAGAAAAAGGCGTCAAGGGAATACATTGGGCAAGGCCTCCGCCGGCAGCGGAACCCTTTATATTGAAGGTTGGTCCGCCGCTGGGCTGGCGTATGGCCCCGACCACGCGTTTTCCCAGCTTGCCCAGACCTTCAATCAAACCCATGGCAGTGGTAGTTTTGCCCTCGCCCAAAGGCGTTGGCGTAATGGCGGTAACGTTGATGTACTTTGCTGTGGGAGCATCCTGGAGGCGAGCAAGGGCTTGTTGATAATCGACTTTAGCCAGCTTACGGCCCATTGGAATCAGTTCGCTGTCCTGCAAGCCCATCTCATTGGCAAGCTGGCTAACAGGTTTCATTCCTTCCTCGGCGGCTTCCGCAACCTGCCAATCTTTCATTTTGGTTGGGTCAAGCTTCACCCCCTTAGAAATTTTCCCCTTTTGCATCATATCATTATCCCCTTTTTCATTGTGTTTATAACCACGATTATTTCTTTTGAATTTCTAACGGGGTTCGTAGATCTTTCCTTCCCGCTGCGACGCATCGCGACGAGGTATATCGTATTGGTAAAATATTTCGCACGGCGTTTTTATACTCCTGCCTGTGGGTACAGGTGTTCTAATAGAAATTCCACATTATCATCGAAAACTACCGATGCGGGTACAACCGTAGGGCTTTTTTTTGGCACTATTTTGCTATTTGGATGTTACAGACTAATCCGATATTATCAGTCTGGGTTACCACATTAACCTTTCTGTGCCGAGGTGTAGGCCTTCAGGAAAGAATCTGAGTATATTTGCTTGTTCATCAGCATTTCAGCGGTGGCTACTATGTTCATCAGGTCCTGGTCGAGGACATCGACAATAGCTGAGTCCAGGCCGCGAGAAATAGCCATAGCAAGGAATACTCGGTTTATCAGGCTTCTTTCCGATGCTCCCTGAGAAAGATTTGACAGGCCTATTGTCATATGTGGGGCCGGGTCTGACAAATATTTTATCTGGTCCATCGCAGATAAAATATTGCCGGGCTGGACCTGGGCGCTCGGCACTTTTACCGGCAGAATGATTGGGTCGATGAACAGCCGCTGGGTGTCAAAACCCTTTTCCATTGCCTTTGATACGATTTCCGCCGCAATGGCTACACGGGTATCGATATCCTGGGGGACACCGTTTTTGTCCATAGTAAGGGCGATAATGCTGGCTTTCCGGCCTGCCTGGTTGGCCATTTCTATGTATTTGTCAAGTATTTCTTCATCGCTTTTCTTATTCAATGGTGTTGAGTTCAGAATGACGCCATTCTCGGCGTTGATAACCTTTAATCCCGCGGCGATAACAGCCAGTTTCTGGGAATCCAGGCACAAAGGTGTAGAGCAGGTCTCCTGGATGCTTTCAACCAGCCACTGCATAGCGCCTTCCTGGTCCGCAGCGGCGGTACCTATGTTTACATCCAGATATGCAGCACCTGCGTCGGTCTGCTTTTTGGCTAATTCCTGAATGACTTTTTTGTCTTTATCTGCGATAGCCTGCTTGACGTTGGTAAACATCCCGTTGATTCGTTCTGCAATTAATATCATAGTAAATACCTTCCTTTTTTGTTTATGTGTGAATGTGTTGATGCATAGATGAGTTCGCGCATTTGCCCATCTACTGATTTACTCATTCACTTTTCCATACATGATTGATAAAGTTCTTTACGGTAGCGACGGCTCTGGGGTGGCGCATCCGAATTATATCAACGCCGGCCTGCAGCAAGCAGATGGCGGTAGCCGTTTCCCACATAGGTCCTCGGTTGGCAGCATCCCCCCAGCCCGGTGCGTCTGCGAGCTTGGCCTCCTTGGCTCGCCAGGATTCATAACCTACGTCGCAGATGGCCGGCATAGCCATCATTTTATCACCGGTAAGGGCGGCGATGCGCTGCCGTTCCTGAATCGAATAGGCATACTCTATTCCATATCCAAGCGCTCCGGTGGCCTGAAACGTAACTATTCGCTCTAACGGAAAGCCCATATCAGAAGCCAAGATATTGACCTGCTTGGCGATATTGATGTCCAGAGGGGCCTCGGTGATGAGATAATGGCCGTCTGCCAAAGAGATGGCAGTGAGGGATTTGTAATTGTCTTCTGTAACGGTTCCGATGAGACATTTTTCGCCTTTTGCGGCACCGCTTACCTTGGGCATAACCTGGTTGTCTTTTTCGTCATTTCCACAGCCCCAGAGCACAAGAGGTACACCAACTGCTTTTAAGACTTCCTCGGTAACCTTGACGGCGTGAGCGGCGTCTCTATCATTCTTGTCGGGGTGAATGCCGTCGAATTTTATACAAATTAAATCGGCCCCGAACTCTTCTACGCACTTTTTGGCCCAGTCGCCGGGGCTGTCGAGCACATCTTTATAAGGTTCGAGCAGGACATCAGGCCAATCTTCGGGCTTGCTGTCCAGGACGTCCATAGCGATGACCGGTTTTTCGCCGGTATCGGCTGCGGAGCCGCCATAGACGACGTTACGGGCTCCGCCAACGGTTATCGTTGAGGTTCGAGTGCCCCCATCGTCTTTAGTTGCCCCAAGCGTAAGGCGGTTTACTGAGCCGGTAAATCTTTCTGCAACTTCAGGAACTGGCATTTCAAGACCTCCAAAAATAGTTCATCGGTTATAGTTTGGGATTCGTGGTCTGCGAGCTCAAAACTAAAATATCTTCGAAAATTTTACGCACCGCCGAAAAGGCGGGGCTGTCATTTGCAATCTCAAAAACCGTCTTGGCCTGCATTGATGCGTCGCAGACGGCCTTATCATAAGGTATATGTCCAAAGATGTCTATCCCATCCAGTTCGTCGCTTGTCGCTCGTCGCTCGTGATTCTGAACACGAGGCACGGGAAACGGGGTACGGCTTTCGTTCCATATAACGCCGATTTGCTTTACAACAATTGGCAATTGTTTGGCGAGGTCGAAAATCCTCCGGGCGGTAAGGGCGCCGATGGAAGTTGGTTCTGCTGCGATGCACAGCAGGTCAACATTATTGGTGGTTCGGCGGGACAGATGCTCCATTCCCGCCTCATTGTCAATAATCACAAACTGGTATTGCGAGCTTAATTCGTCCAGGAACTTTCGGAGCATATTATTAACCGCACAATAACAGGACGGGCCTTCCGGCCGACCCATAGTGAGCAAATCAAAACCCTCGGCCTCGGTAATCGCCTGCTGGATGTTGTATTCTATAGACCGTACCTTGTCGATACCTGCATTGCTGGGAGGTTTGGTGCGGGCATCTTCGCGGATGTCCGCGACGGTGGCAGCCGGCCGAACGCCTAACATTATGCCCAGACAGGAGTTGGGGTCGGCATCAACTGCAAGCACAGCCTTTCTGTCGGCCTGGGACAGCAGGAACCTTATAATCATGGCGGCTAAAGTTGTCTTGCCCGAACCGCCTTTTCCACTTATTGCAATCGTTGTCGTCATAGGAAGTGCCTAAAGTGTCTAAAGTGAGCTAAAGTGTCTAAAGTGACGGTTTTCCTTAACTTTAGTTCACTCATGAGCACTCCAAACTTTAGTTTATTTTTTTCCGATAGATGTAAAAATAGCAAGGAATTCTGTGCATTCTTCATAATCGCTTTTTACTTTTTTCAAGGATAGCCATTTTAGCTTTGTAATTACTTCTAACCAGTATTGCGTTTCACTAGCTTCACTTTCACAAATCTTAATCTTGTTTTTAAAATCTGCTTTGCTTCTGGCCCGATTGGCTTCTCGATAGTTTGCACCAATAGATGTTCCAGATTTTGTGATTTGAGTCCTTATGACTCTGCCCTCTGGTGTGTTCGGTAAAGTTCTCGATAAACGGATTATTCGCACTGCGAATTCTCTTGTTCGCTTCTCAAGCTCTTTTGCGAATTCTTTATTATTCATACTTTAAATCAAATTCACTTTAGGCACTTCACATTTCACACTTCACACTTGTAACCGATGGGAACAGCGATAAATCCGTGTGCGGTAAGAAATTAGCTTTCGTAAATTCATCCATATAGCCCGGATGGCTCATCAAATCAAAATATGTCATACTTTTGGCGATTTTCTCGGCTGCTTTGAGAGCTTTTCGGCTCAGCAGGACGGTCTTAGCGCCTGCGATTGAGGTGTTTCCCACAAATTGAATCTTCTCCAAAGGTATATCAGGTAACATTCCGATAGTAACAGCCTGGCGGACATTCAGAAAGTTTCCGAATCCCCCCGCCAGATATATCGCATCCAGGTCTTCGAGCTTTGTCTGGGTTGATTCCATAAGGACCCTGATGGCGGCGAAGACACCTGCTTTGGAACGAACCAAATTGTCGATGTCGGCCTGGGTGATTACTATTTCCTGGTGCTCATTACCTGCCGGGGCTATTTGGAATTGCAGGCCCTCGTCGCCTTCGGTTAATCTTGGCTGGCCGTTAGCTTTGAATCGCCCCGTTCGGTCTATGATGCCGTTTAAAAATAATTCGGCGAGCGTATCCAGAAGACCTGAGCCGCAAATGCCGACTGGATGGGTATCTCCGATTGTTTTAAGTTCGATAGAACCATCGTCGAGAATGGTCAGTTTTTCGATAGCGCCGGCACCGGCCCTCATGCCGTGCTTGACCCCGCTTCCTTCAAACGCTGGGCCTGCCGAGCTTGATGCGCAGACCAGCCAATCTCGATTACCGAGCACAACCTCGCCGTTTGTTCCAATATCAGCAAAAAGGTAGATGCCTTTTTTAGTAAAGATTCGCGTGGTTAGAACGCCGGCTACTATGTCACTGCCAACATAAGCAGCTACACTGGGCAGGCAATATAATAGACCTCGCTTGTTAATCTGGATGCCTGCTTCTGCCGCCCGGATTGGCGGCACAAAGCCGGCTGAGGCGATATACGGCTCTCTGCGTATCCGTGTCGGGTCCAGATTGAGCAAAAAATGAATCATAGCAGTATTACCGGCACATATTACCGTTGTAATATCCTGTAGGTCGATTCTCCGCCTTGACGCCAGCGTTACAATCAGATTATTCACATCGTTTACGAGGCGGTTCTGCATCTCGTCGAAAGCATCGTTTTCCTCCGCATAAATGATTCGACGAATATAGTCTTCACCGAAATTTATCTGGCTGTTATAAGTGGCTTCGGTATCTATTGTAGTGGCGTTTGTCAGGTCGATGAGATGAGCTACCACAGTTGTTGTCCCGAGGTCAACGGCAACAGCGAAGTTTCTCCGGCAGCGATTGCCGGCTTCAACTTCGATAACCTCGGTGGTTTCGCCGCGTCGGCCTATTGTTACCGTAACCTTGTAATCGCAGCTTTGCAGCAATCTGGATAGTTTTTGAAGGATACGGAAGCCGGTTTGCATTATAGGAGCATCAATATGCTCGCGTATAGCCAGATAGAGGCGCTCGTGGTCTGCGGTGTGGTCATGTACGGTCGGCGGCGGCATCTCAACGAAGATTTTGCAAACCAGAGGGTCGAACTTAAATATTCCTTCCCGCACCTCGCCGGCAAGCTCGCTGAATCTGCGGGCGTCTGTGTCCATAAGAATTTGACTTGTTTCCAGAGTATGAGACTTTGGAACGGTTATGGTCATATCGGATAGCGCTTTGCTCTGGCAGGCAAGAACGACATTTTCCCGTATTTCGTCCGGTGTAAGTAAAGCGGTGGGCTTGCTTTGAAATTGTCCTTCATCAATTATTACTTTGCATTTTCCGCAATATCCGTCGCCGCCGCAGATGCTGCTTAAATAAATACCGGCTTTGTGGGCGGCATCGAGCAGAACCGTCCCGACCGGCACCTTTATCTTAAGGCCGCTTGGTTCAAAACGGACTGTGCATATTTTTTTGTTGTTCTTCTTTTTCTTACTATCTTCCATTTCCTATACTCACCATCGATGTGCCTAAAGTTATGGATTATTTTTTACTTTAGCTCATTTTAGCTCACTTTAGCTCACTTTAGACACTTCTAATTCCAGACTTCCTGGAGATATTTAGGCAGCATCGAACACTCTCTTGGGCCAACCATAACCTCCCAGTTTGTGGCCTCTTCGAGTTTGCCGCTCATCACAGCGACATAGCCGGGGATGATTAGTTTTCGGTGTTTAACCAGGCCTTCCACGTTGTTCTTGGCCATAGCATCGGCTACCGTTTTTTCGTTGAGCTTGTCTCCGGAATAAGCCGTCAATACACTTGTGCCTTCTGTATCGACCACAAGGATATAGCTTGGTACCCTGCTGGCCTCAACATCCGATTCCACTGTGTAGTATGTCAGTGAAAAGTTCGTCGTAAACATCATCGGTGAATTTTCATTGGGCTCACCAATACGATAGACTTTCGGCTCTACCTGAACAGGCTTCTGCGGGTCGGTGAAGATATTCATCACCGTGGTCAGCATCGGCAAGAGCGCATGGGGTTCGACGGTGTCGAGCACCACGATGCCGGAATACTTGCAAATTAGACTTATGGCCAAAGCTGCCTGTGTATCGGCGTCACCATCAACTACAAAGGAGATGGTTGGATAACCTAAAGGCCTGAAAACCTTTTTCAGCGCCAAGGCTCGCATCTTTGATAGATTGAACAATTGGTCCCGCATGCTCGGACTCTCAAGGTTTAATACAATATCCTCGACTCCTTCGGCCTTAATCTTTTCAGTAAGCTCGGCCAGGACGTCAATTGAGTCGGCTTTTGCAACGATTGGGCAGCCATTTTCCTTGGTGATTTTCGCCATCTTTTCAGCGGTATCGGGCGTGGCCGAGGCAAGTAAAGGTACGCATTCTTTAGTTTTAGCTGCCGCTGCGGCCATTGCATCGGGTGATTGGGTTACTAAGATTAAAGCAAGGTCGCTGGTGCCTTTTACTGCTGCTGCGGCCTGCGCAAAAGCATCGGATGAACCGCTGTCGTTGACGAGAGCTATGGCCTTAACTCCAATTTTGGTCCCGACCCGCTCAAACTGAAGTGCATTTACGGCCTCGATGCGTTTGGTTAAATCCTCACCGGTAAGCTTATCTGAGACGGTTACAGCCAGAGCGGTCGGATTATAAAATTTCTCTTCGTGTCGGAACATTACCGTTTCCTGTCCGAGCTGGACCTGATTGTCCGGGGTGCCGAATACAACTTTTCGCATTGGTGGGGCTGCTGCAGCCGCGAGTTTCTCCTTGGCTTCTTCAGAAACGTCGGGGCAGTCCTCGAGTTTGGCGCGTTTCTGAGCAAGTGCCATTGCAAAAGCCAGGCAAGTAGGCATACCGCACTTTTTGCAGTTGGTTTTCGGCAGGAGTTTGAATATGTCTAATCCTGTTAGCGCCATAGTGTTCGTCCTTTCTTCGTATCTTCTATTTCATTTCTCCTGTTTATCATAAATCCGAAACTCGAATATCGAAATTCGAAACAATATCAAAATTCGAGTTTCAAATGTTAAAAACACTTCGTTTTGAATTTTGTTTTTTGGTCATTTGAATTTGTTTCGTACTTCGAATTTCGTGCTTTTTTAGAACATAGGCTCCATGGTGATTGCAGGATGCTCGTTTTTTGTGATAAATTCCAAGACCTCCTCTTCGGTTGTGGCTGTGGTCTCATCGGCAATCTTTGATAAGAATTCTTCCGGGACCAGTCCCATTTCCTTGACTCTTTCGCTGAAAGCATTCTTAATGTCTTCTTTCAGCATGGTCGGCATCCATACTATTCGCTTAATTCCGCCTTCGGCAGCAATGAATTTTCTTGAGCAGATATAATGCTTTGAATGGCCGATGAACCCCGGCGTTTGCTGTCCGCCGCCGACGGTCCCGGCGAGAGTCGAAAACTTCATTCCGCAAGGCGTCATATCAGGAAACTCCCTGTTGACAATCATTATTCCTCCTGTTGATGGCAGCACAGCAGCGATACATTCGAAGCAGCCGCAGGAGGTCATCGGGTCTGTAATCATACTGTACTGGCTCATTCGCTCGATGTTACCACCGCTGGCCTTGAGGACAAATGCGTTTACTCTGTCCCATTGCCCGATGGTCGGCTCGATACAATTGCCTTTGGAGATGGGCTGATTAGGTCCCGAAGGAATTATCTCAAATGCCGCCCGGCAGTCCAGCCAACTATAAGCACCGCACAAACCCGGGCGTTCCGGCGAAACTACACAGACGTGGTTTGGAGCAAAGCTCTGGCAGAGCGTGCAAGAGTAAAAAGTATCGATATCTTCATCGGTCATACCCGCAATACGTTTATCACGCTCGGCGAATACCTTGCGGGCTGTCTCACGAAGTTCTTCAACCTTCCGCTCATCAGTTAAAATCTTAACCTGCACTTTGTCCAGAATATTTGAATATTGCTCGTGATACATTCCGTGTAGCAATTTTCCAATGTGTTCAAGTCTGAAGCCTGCTTTAAAAGCATCTTTGGAGATTCTTACCCAGCTTATGTCCCGCTGGCCCATATGCCACAAACCTTGTGCCTCATTCATAAATGTGTGTACCTGGCGTTCCAGCACCGGCTCAAAATCAGGCTGCATTTTTCTCCCTGCTACTTCTATCACGATTCCCAGAGGCAGTTTTCCCCCTTCTTTGACAGAATCGACATTTGGTCCTTCCACTTCCACTTTGCCGTCTTCAACATCAGCCATATCCCGCATTGTGAGCCATTCAAAGGCGGGAGTTCTTTGGCCCCCAAATTCGCATTGCATATCGTCTTTGCGGATACGCTCGCCTTCAAATGCAGGGCTGTGTGCCACCGGAATTGCTATTTCCGTGATTTTTATTTTAAGGCCGCGAACTTCGATGGCTTTTTCTACGATTTGGTCGTGAGGAATATTCGAAACGACGTGCTCGTATGTACACACACCGGTAGGCAAAATTTCCGGGATGTCCGAATCGGCGATAGTTGGAAAGCCGTAATTAATCGCACCGGCGGCATTAGCATACCATTCATCTGTAACCTTGCCAAGAGGCATAACAAAAGCGAAGATTCTGTTTTTGTTGTATAATAGATTGCGTCGGAAATCGCCGGGTTGAACACCTCCGAAACTGAGTGCTGCCCGGCTGGCGAAGCCGAGCGAATATATTGTTGCGGAGATTTCCCTACCGAAAGGCACCAGCCGTGTTTCCCAGCCTAACTGCACGCCGCCTTCGACGAGCTGCTGAGCGAAGGTAGTGCCGTTATTGTGCGCTGACATAAAGACATATAGACAGCGTTCCTGGAGCTTGCGGGCAATATCGACGGCTGTTTTAACATCTGGTGCGGCGCCGACGACGGCTGCAAAGCCGGGTGCGGTACCGTCCACAAACTGGATACCGCGCTCGCGCAGAATTACATCGTCCGCCGCTCCGAGCCAAATATCGTCCACGGGATTGGGGCCCATTAGATACTTGCAGGCCTCGATTATCTCTTCTGCAAAAAGTGTCGCCATACCGGCGTCCAGGGCATGGCCCAGATAAGGCACCCACAAATCATCATCCACAAGCGGCGGCAATAAGTCTTTTACCTCCTGCATTACTTCTTCGAAATCGGCTAATTTTTCCACCGCTCTTCCGGTCATAGAGTAAATGATGGGTATGTAGTAACCGGTGTTTGGAAACTCGACTTTGCAATCTTTGCCTTTTTCCTTGACGGCTTTTGTTAAGATGTCTTCGGCCTGTTTGGCTATCTTATGAGCGCCACGTATGGCTGCTGATGCAATGATTTTTGACATAGAATAACCTACCTTTGAATTTAGTATCCTGCATATACTGGATTATTTTTGCTCTTTTATGCCGTTCTACTCTATAGCCAATGCTCTGCGATCGGCCATATCGTAAAGCTTGCGTTCTTTCTCTTTGTTGATGCCAAGTGCATCACGTTTGCTTTCGATATGCTCAATCATCATATGAGCGGCTTTAATGGGGTCACGTTCAAAGGCCCATTTGCCGCCTACATCCTTTTCAATTTCTTCCGTTAGATACCGTGTTAAATTTGGTGCTCCGAGGATAGGCAGCGGCTCACCAATAACGGTATATACTCCTGAGGATACAAAATACATTCCGATTGAAATTGCCTTTTCTGACATCCATTCAGGTGCAGCCCCTGCGGCAGGCAGCTCTGATATATCCTCGCCCAGGCCGCCTTCGGCAACTACATTCGACAGAATTGTCAAAATCCTGCTGTTATCCACGCAGGAGCCAACGTGAAGCACTGGTGGAATACCAACTGCCTCACAGACCTCAGCCAGCCCTTTGCCACAATATTTTGCTGCTGCATCCGGTCTCATTAAGCCGGCTTTACCGGCCGCTATCGCACTGCAACCCGTACTCACGACTATAACATCATTTTTGATAAGTTCCTTTATCATCGTAAGGTGGCCGTAGTCGTGCACCTGCTTCGGATTATTGCAGCCAACAACTCCAGCGGCACCGCGAATTCTGCCGTTGATAATATTGTCATTTAATGGGCGATAGCTTGCGCGAAATCGACCGCCAAGGTGATAAAAGATATTTTCCGTTGTAAAACCTGCAATTCCACGCTCCATCGCCTTCGGAATCGTGCCTTTACCCTTTCTGTTTGCGAAGTTCTCAATAGCAATCTTGATGATTTCTCTTGCGGTTTCGGCGGCTCTATCCTCGTGAAATTCAATGTGCTCTGCTCCGGCAATTTTACATTTGGGAGATGTAGTAATCAGCTTGGTATGGAAACAGTTAGATAGAGACCCGAGCGCAGGCATAATGCATTGCACATCAACCAGCATCACTTCCACCACGCCGGTCATCAGAGCTAATTCTTGCTGCAGGAAGTTGCCGGCGACCGGTATCCCGTGGCGCATTAGAATCTCATTAGCTGTGCAGCATATCCCTGCAAGGTTAATGCCTGTGGCGCCTTTATCCTCGGCCATTTTTATCAGTTCTGGTTTCTGCGAAACCGCCACGATTATATCTGATAGCGTAGGCTCGTGGCCGTGCACGATTATATTGACCTTCTTCGCGTCAAGGACTCCGAGGTTAGCCCCAAATCGAATCGGCCAGGGGCTTCCAAACAGAATGTCTGAAAGTTCCGTGGCAATAAGTGACCCGCCCCAGCCGTCTGCCAAAGAAGCCCGGATACCTTGTTTTATGAGATTTTTGTAGTCTGAGCCTACACCAATATGTGTCCTGTGCATAATCTCGACAATTTCGCGGTCAACGGCACGAGGAGTTACACCGAACTCTTTCCAAACTTTTTGTCTGGCAGGCGGTGGATAGGCCGCCGCGCTTATAAGTGTTCCATCTTGCTTTCCAAATTCAGCTAACATCGCGTCGGCCAGATCGCTACCGATTTCCTTTGTGCCTCTGCCTTCTACCTTGATTCCGTATCTTGCTGCAACTTCCCTCAATTTCAACTCATCCTTGATTGTATAATCACAGCTATCGCTCTTAATAGCCATCTTGAAGGTATGAGCGATATCACGACCGTGGTCGGAATGTGCCGCAGCCCCGCTGGCAATCATACGAAGCAGGTTTCTTGCCGCGATTGTATCGGCGGTAGCACCGCATATACCTGCTTGCGCCTTTTTTGTGATTCGACAGGGTCCCATAGTGCATATCCGGCAGCAGATTCCTTGTTTTCCAAAGCCGCACTGGGGTAATTGAGCTTCGAGCCTGTCCCAGGCGTTCTGCTGGCCTGCTTCGGCCATAAGACTTATCATTTCCTGTGCCGCTTTGTCAGCACTGCGTTCTTTTGGTTCCATGAATGTTCCTTGTTCTAAAGTTTAACGCCGTTATTCCATTTTGTAGTACACCCCAAAATGAGAAGTTGCTTACATAATGGAAAATCCTTGCGTTGTCAATTATTGTTTTTTGACCTTTGAGGAAGACCCGGAAATAAGCTCTACCAAATTGTTCTTTGCCTGTTTGAGATGTTCCGTAATTTCAGCATCGGCTCCAAATACAGGTGCACGTGTAAGGTCCGCTTCCTGTAAAAACCGACTGTATTGAAGGCTTCCAAGCAGAGTGATGTCTTTTAATTGAGATTTTATCACATCTACCTGGGCCGGTTCTGTAATCTTGTTGGCAATTGCTCCAACACGTCGAATACCTAATTCTTTAGCCATTCTCACCATATTGTTGGCAGTTTCAATACTTCTGCCTCCCGGCTCGACGATTAGTACAAGGGCATCAATACCTTGCACACTTGCTCTGCCCATAAATTCAACGCCGGCAGCCAAATCAACCAGGACCAGCTCCTGGCGTTGTAATATGGTATGTGTCAGCAGTGCCTTCAAGAATGCTCCCTCAGGGCAGGCACAGCCTGCACCGCCTTGGGTAATTGCACCTAAGACCAGCAGTTTCAGGCCATTAACTTTAAGTGAGAATTTTTCCGGCAGGTCGCTGACTTTAGGGTTCAGCTTAAAGTATGCGCCCACTGCGTCTTTGCCGGTGCCTGTGCGCTCGGCGATAAGCTGTTTCATTCCGATAAGAGGCTCCGGGCATTGCTGCGAGTCTATACCAAAAGCCAAAGCAAGGTTTGTATTTGGGTCGGCGTCGATTGCCAGCACGTCAAGTCCACTTTCGACGAACAGTTGGGCCCAGATTGCACAAACTGTGGTTTTTCCTACGCCCCCTTTTCCACCAATTGCTATTTTTGCGCCCTGCATTACAGATATATTAAAGGCCTTTTTATCGGCCGTTTGGTCTCCCATATTCGAGAAAATAGATTCAATGTACGATATAGACCAAGAACCTAACAGCTTTGTTAAAATCTGTCAAGCGCTTAGGCGGTAATATTTACAAATGGTTAATTGCTTAATTAACTACTCACCACTCACTATTTAACTATCCTCAGTTGCTCACCTTGGCTAATGCTTCCACGGTCAGATTCACGGCCGCTAACAGGGCGTCCAACGGTAGCTGAGAGGCTGCGGTTTGGTCGAATAGTATCGAAGCTCTGGCGTCGAATTCCTCACATTGGTGCCAAATCACTATGGTTAGCGGCACGCGAGGAAGTGCGTACAACTGAATTGAGGCGTCGCCAAATTCACATCGTTTAGCGTCGAACTGCGCCGAGATATGATGTAAAACTTCGGGACGGTTGCCAAAGGCTTGTTCTAACTTTTTAGTAGGAAGGCTGTGCAGGCCTCTAAAAAAGAACTGCCCACTCTGTAAGCTTTCGGGTCCAACAAGTTTGTCGGCTAACGGTACATCTTGTGCATTTATCAAATATGTGAGTATGCAAAGCTGTTCGAGAAACTCCGCAGGTTCCTGTTGCGAGCCGGACTGCACAGAAAAGATATTCCTGTCCGAAAGATTAACCACATACTCGACATTCAGAAGGGTAACAATGTAACGCTCCGGGCTGCTTAGATATTGGCAGTTTGCCCGCTGTGCTGTTTTAGTACCGTCGAGTTTGTCAAGTTGTTCCCAGAGACCTTCGTGAGCCATTGTGCTTTGTACCTCTATTCTGATTTCGTTTCTGCATAACTTTGCGCATCAAATCAGTTTTTTTTGGAATTCTTCGTAATCAGCCATTGTATTGAGGTTTACGAGCCAATCTGTGTTGTCCAGCTCTATATGCTTGACCGTGCACAGGGTAAATACATCGGTTATTTTACGTTTCCCTGATGAGAGTGCTTTGTTGATAGCTTGGAGTGCGCTTTTGCGGTAGATGGCAAAGAGCGGTTCGTATTTTTCATCGCCGGTTGTTGGAACAACTATATCCGCCTGGCTTTCAACGGCTTCGGTGAGCATCCTGTTTACACAGGCCAGGTTTATTTTTGGAATATCGCAGGCGACTACGAAATTGAGTTCGTTGGCCGAGGCCTCCAGAGCCGAAGCTATACCCATCAAAGGCCCCTGTTCCGGCACTTTGTCTGGGACGACCTCGAAGCCAAGAAACGAGAGCTTGTCCGCTTCATTGGCACTTATAAGTATCTGCTCGAAAGAGCCGCGAAGCTGCTCGCAGATTGCCTCTATTATAGATTGCCCTTTAATCGGCAGCATGCTTTTATCAGTGCCCATTCGGCTGCTGCCACCGCCGGCCATAATTATTGCTGTCGCCTGAGTATGTATTAGCCATTTGCCGTCTATAAGCTTTATCATGTCGAGGTCAAAATCAAATCTGTTGCTATCTGAAATCACAATTCTGTCCGCATATTTTTTTACCTGTCGGGCTGAGTTTTTCCAGACTTTCAAGTTACGGTTCCTGGCCATCAGAAAAAGCCCCGGCTCGACCATGTGGCGCAGCGAGTTTGATTCGCAAATTGAAACCGCATCAGGGCCGATGATGTCCAGCAGGGCGGTTGTGCTCTCCCGAAGGTGTTCTTTGAGAACGCGCAGCCAGAAAACCCGGCTTGCACCGGCAGACAGAAGTCTTGCTGTATCTTTGTCTGAGCTGCTATCGGTCTCTTCCGTAATGCAATAGACGCCTTCCAGCGAAGAGCAGACCCCGCAGCCTTTGCCGCCGCGAGGACATTGGCCGTCTTTGTCCTTTATAGTAGTAACCTTTATTCCTATTATATCACTGGTCTTACTGAATTTCCTAAGAAGTGTGCAGGCCAGCTCTGTCTTACCCACATTGCTACCGGCAGAACCAATCATTAACATTCCATCAAGCTTAAACATATTATTCCTCAATGTCGGAGCGGCGATTTTTGAGCATAGTGATAACTTCATCGATGGAGTTTTCCTCAGTTGCGGCAAGCTCCTGGCAGGGGACATCTGCATATAACTGTCGAACTGTGTCGGATAATTCACGGCGGACGACAAGTAATACAACGGCATTACTCGAAATCAATAATGAATCTACGTTTCTGCGCCAGCCCTCGTTGTTTAGTTCCAAAGGCCCAAATTCATCGACGATGATAAGGTCGGCGGATTTCGTGGCTTCTGCGCTCAGAACAGCGTTGCCGAGTTTTATTCCGTCGGCGATAAAAGTGAACGGCCCGGCTTTGCTCTGGCGTATTTTACGTCTTGCCAGAGGTGCTCGTGTTTGGTTTTGCAAGTTAAGGACGTCAAATCCGAGCAATTTGTTGTTACGGTAAAGGGGAGGCGCTAACAGTCCTGCGACGTTAAATCCTTCAGCGCTGGCGATTTGTGCGAGCTTCGTAGCGCTGGTGGTTTTGCCGCAGTGTTTTGGGCCTGTCCACAAAATGAGCCTGTTTTGCGTTGCTGCCATTGGCAACTTTCTCGGTTATGATAGCTGTTAAAAAACCTACAGGTGCGGTGGTTAATTCAGAAGATATATGCTGTTATGCTGAAGACCCACAATCCGATAGTAGCCGCCAATACTCCGCCCGGGACCAACTGCAGTCGTAAGTTGAAAGGGCTTACAAAATTTGCCTTGAGCCATTCGCCAAGACGAAAACTTGACGGTACCAAAACCGCGCATCCAAGGGCAGCTATGCTGCCGCTGATTACAATGTGTCGCAGCACACCGGCAAATCCCGCCTGAATCCAGTGCTCATACTGAAAAACATAGGTAATCATCAAGGCAAACAATGTGTAGTTCAAGTAAACGGCTGCCGCTGCACAGAGCGACCGGCTCTTTATCTTAAATACGCTAAAAAACAAATCGTAACAGAGACCCATCAGAAGGATGCCCAAAAGATGACAGGCAAAAAATGGGACATTCAGAAACTTGTATAACATCGCGCAGGCGGCAATAAGCGCCGCTGTGCCTTTCTGCGGGAAATATCCCTTAGCGGTGCTCATCACGATAAAGCCTATAATAGTTAAAGGGACCGATGCGTAGGGCAAATCTGCACGATACAAGGCACCACCCAGAACAGCTTCGGAAACACCCCACAAGCCGCCAAAAAACAGGACTCCTAAAATGTGCTCTTTCTTCATTTGTGTCTTTCCTTAAATTAAACCTTTGTTTGTTCTGTTAATTTATATCACAGTTCTTATCTGCCTTCAAGCCAGAGCTGAGCGAATTTTAATAAATCTGAGGTGTCCACAAGTCCATCCGGCTGGTCTTGGGTGAGGTCTGCTCCGCCACACCAATCCGGTTCGTTGCATCCGGTTTGCAGCCAATGTGCGGCGAAAATGCTAAAGTCGGCAAAGTCAACAACACAATCGCCGTCAAAATCAGCGGCCTGGTCGATTGTGAAAGCCTCTGTGCTGGTTGTGAGCAACTGATAATAATCGTAACGGATACCTTCTGAATCTCCTGTGTATTGTTCAAGGACACCGGCTACGCCGCAGAAGTTTTGGCCTGTTACTACAAGAGGGTGATAAATCAAGCCTTTGTCTTTGTCGTTGTTCATATAATCAGAGGCCCAGCAGGTAAGGTTGGGGTCAACGTTGCTGGTAAGCAGATAATTATCATAAGCCTTTCCATAACCGGTATCCTGAACATAAACATCTATGATTTTAATCAGCATTGCCTCATATTTTTCGGCATTATAGTCCGGCACAACCCATGCATTGAGGCCCTCAAGAGGCCCGGCAATCTCATCAATTGTTACAACCTTTGGTGCCGGTAGAGGATTGTTTGTACTGACTATCGAAAAGCCGGCGTTGTTGTCTTCTATGTACTGTAAAAACGTAGTACCTTTATTATCCTCAACCATAACATTGGTGAAAGAAAGCCGGTCCCCGACATTTACATCAACAAAAACTCCAGTGCTGTATAAGTCTTTCACCTGAATAGCACCCCAGCCATCAGGATAGTTCGGGTCTTGAATAATAAGTCTTGGTCTTCCTGTGGGAGGTTTGTGAGTAACTATTCCGCCGAGGCAATCGATAATGTTGCCATTTTGGGGGCTGATGCCGTTGGCATCGGTGGTGTGCTGGATTTCGTAGATTGAGAGCGCATCAGCCTGCACTGTGCCAACCAGTGTGAGTATAGTTAGAATATTCATAATCATTAACATTCTTTTCATTACTTTGCTCCTTTCTAAATTTGCAGAACTCAGAATTTTTAACGTAACAAAAAGGATTTTTCCTCATGCCGGTTTCTTTAATGCTCAAGGGTACCAGTCAGGGTCACCGAGGGGCGGTACCTCCAAATCTTCGGGCCAATCTGGTTTCCACACTGAGGCTTTCCATTCGACGTGATAGTCACAGTAGAGAATGGAGCCGCCTAATAATCCGCCTGGTTTAGCGTGACGGGCGCTGAAAGCCTTGGGATAGCTGCCGCAGTACTGTCCCGCTGTGGGATTGTGTTTCCTGCCGCCGTAACCTTTTTCCGGGTCGAGCAGCTGGTCGAACAAAAGGATTAGACGAGGGGGATTGCTTATGGATGTTGTTTTCAAAAAGCTGGGCATAAGCCAGTCTGTACCTTTGTATCCGTAAGGTGGCCAGCAGTTTTCGTCAAGTTCGAGGCAGGAGTTCATCGCATAGGAAAAGTAACCGCTTCTTCTGGGTCTGTATTTGTAACTTTTGTCCGGCGCAAGCCTGGCGGATGGGCATTGGAATACTGTATTTATGCCGGGCCGCTGCCAATAGTCGTGGTCTCGCCAGGCTTTTTCTCCCATCAACGGCGGGAGCACATCGACCCAGCCGAAATAATAGTCTGCACGTTCGGCATCTGTCTGTGGATTGCTTGATGTGCGGTCTCGGCCGTCAATGTGAGGATAGAATTCGTCGTTTTCCGAGGCGTAGATTTCAAAGGCCAATCCCCACTGTCGTAATCGGCTTTGGCAAACCGTTTGTTTGGTAATGGACCTGGCGCGGTTCAGCGCCGGCAAAATAAGGCCCATTAACAAAGCTATCACGGAGATAACGACCAGCAGTTCGACAAGGCTAAAAGAGGAACGAAAAGCAGGGCCAGTTGTAAACTTGGGCGTTTTACTCATTTCAGAAGCACCTTGATATGTTTTTCATAAGCCTTTTCAACTGTTTTTTCGATGTCGTCACGAAATCTCGTATATGCTTTGACCCATTTTTTGCCTTGCTCGGTTAGTGCGGTTTGGCCGCCCAGGATGCCGCCTCGCTGTTTTTCTACTAAAGCGATATTCAAAGCCTCCTGCGCTTTTCGCAGGTCACCCCAGGCCTTTCTATAGCTTATCCTGAGCAGCTTACTGGCTGCAGTTAAAGAGCCTGTGCTTTCGATGGCCTTTAGTAGCCGCCATTTACCGTCGCCGAAAACGCCTTCGATGTCTCTTGTGCTCAGCCAGAGCTTGAACCTTGCTCTCAACTTTTTCACGTTCCTGTTCTCCTGACTGTCATGCAAAACAGCCGAGCTGACATTTACAGATTCTTATATTGTGCTGATTGCAAATACGCCCAATCTCAATAATTTCCGCCTCGAAGTTTTTCGCCAGCTCAAAGGCCTCGGCACACGTCAACCTCTTTGTGTCATCCGAACCTGGTCTGTCATTGGCGGATTTGAGAACAGCATTAAGTAATTTTTGGTTTTTATTCATCTGTGCTTCTCCATAAAGCTTTGTACGGTTATGCACAACTCGACATATCGACAGAAAAAGGATTAAAACGTCTGATGGGTGTGATGTCAATATAAATTTTTTCGTAAGGCTTTTGTTGAGGCCACTCCAAACAAGCTTGAGGGTGCTACCCCTGGTTTCTTCAATATGGATACATACGCTTCTCCGTAAGGAGTCCTTAGGACTAACAGGCGTAACACAAAGGTCAACAAGAGGTTGTGAAATGAGCTATTTTATATTTCTCGAAGTGTCCTCTATAGAAACTTCCCATGGTACGCCTGACTTTGGGAGTGTGAAGAAAAATGTGCTTCCTTCGCCGGGGTTTGACTCAACCCAGATTTTGCCGCCGTTCAGCTTAACGATTTTTTTCGCTACAGAAAGGCCTATGCCGGTGGATTCAGTTTTGTCTGGCGGCGAAAGCGTCTGGAATATCTTGAAAATCTTTTTAAAGTACTTCTTATCGATTCCAGGACCGTTATCTGTTACATTGAATTTCCAAAAACCTTCCTCCTCGATACAACCTACTTTGATCCGGCCTTTCTCTTTGTCCATGTGTTTTATGGCATTGCTTAGCAGGTTCTTGAAGACCTGACTGATGTGTGTTTTTTTGCACATAAGGACAGGCAGGTTGTTCTCGACGGTTATTTCGATATTTTCCGGAGAGTTAATCTCACAAATTATCTCAGATAGCATTGTATTCAAGTCTATCTGTTTCTGTTCTTCTCTGGCGTGTCCGGCGCTGGAATATTGGAGGATGCTATCGACCAGTTTATCCGCTCTCTTTGCTCTTTCCACGAGCAGCTTAACATGTTTTTGACCTTGTTCATCAAACTTATCGGTGTAGTCTGTTGATAACCACTCGGCTAAGGTTGCGATTCCCCGCAAGGGTGTCTTTAAGTCGTGGGCTGCTATGTATGCAAACTCCTGCAGCTCTTTGTTTGTTCGCGTCAGCTCGCGGACAGTTGATTCAAGGTCCTTGTTGAGCTTTTCAAGAACCTCCTCTGCCTTCTTGCGCTCTTCCTCAACGCCAAGGGCTTCGGCGAGGATATAGAAAATTTTCAGCTCGTTTGCATTGAACGTTCTATTTTCTTGAAAGACAACGCACAGAGAGCCGATGCCTTTGCCGTGGGCTTTAACAGCACAGCCGACATAAGTCTTGAGTTTATATTTAGTAACATTAGGGTCAGTTTTGGCATAAGGTGTTTCATCAAGATTATTGATTGTGAATGGCTCGTTTTTATTGTTGCTTATAACATCGTAACAAATATGGCCTTCTTTATTGTCCTCTCGTTTGAGGTCATCCGGAATATTCCACCCTCCTATTGTGCACAAAAGAGCACCTTTTTCCTTGTTATAAAGCGCGCATGTACCTTTGAAAATAAGTCCTGCAGTTTCAACGATTTTATTAATATTTTTATCTGGACTCGGACCAAAACTCAAAAAACATTTATTAACTTTGTCCAGCGTCTCCTCTTCCTTGTTGCGTTCGGCGACTTCGGACTCCAGGACTTTGTTGGCTTGCGCTAGTTCAGCCGTCCGTTCCTCAACTCGTACTTCCAGCTCATCGTGAGCTTTCCGCAGCGCCTTCTCGGCTTGCTTTCGCTTGGTGATGTCGTGAAAGCTCCAAACCTGTCCTGCAAATCTTCCTTCTCGAATCAATGGCAGGGAATATACTTCCAGAACCTTACCTTCCTTTAAGTACAAGATGTCGGAACTGTCCTGGTTAGCGGGACAGGAAGCTTGCAGCTTTTTAAGAAAGGTGGATGGGACATCTAACTGGCAGTCAAGATGTTCAAGCAATCTCTGGGCATCTCGCTGCTGAACCAGCTCTTCAGGAATATCCCAAATCTTCAAAAATCGCTTGTTCGTATGGCTGATGCGGCCATTTTCATCAATCACCAGAATTCCATCGGCGGTAGATTCAAGAGTTCCTCTCAAGAGGTCCTCACTGCTGCGGAGCTGGTACTCCATTTCTCTGAGGGTTGCCAGCTCCTTTTTCGCGGTTATGTCGTAAAGAACGCCCTGACTTCCGTTAGTTTGGCCTTTGATGTTCTTAGTGCGGGTTGAGAACAGCGTAACAAACAGCCTCTTGCCTTTGGCGGTTCTCAGTGTTAGCTCTTCGACTTCGACACTTGCTTTCTTCAACTGCTTCAAAATCCGGTCTCGCTGATGAGGATTGTCCCAGAACCGTTCCGGCAAAAACTGCTTGTTGATAAGCTCATCCGGGTCGGTTACCTCCAGCAATTTCATTAAGGCAGGATTAATGTAGGTTGTATTATTATTCAAATCGACTATATAAATGCAGTTGCGGGACTCGTTCAGAAGCCTGAAGTAATTTTCTTCCTCTTCCTGGAGTCTGTTTTTGATGGCCTTGAGAATGTCGGTCTGAGTTACTACTCCGAGCAAAGTTTTGTCGTCCATAACGAGCAGGCGGCGAATTTTCATCTTTTCCATCATTTTGCTGGCACTTGGAATAGAGTAGTTGGAAGGTACGCTCATCACCGGAGAAGACATTACGTTGTGTAGAATAGTCTGGGCCGGATTTCGCTTCAGGGCGATGACTCTTTTGAGAAGGTCTCGTTCCGTAAAGATGCCCACAACATCGTCGTTATCCGTAGCGACCAGACAGGATATGTCTCGTGAAGCCATGACTTCTGCAGCTTCTTTGACAGTTGCCGAACCGGCTACAACGGCCACATCGGAGGTCATAAGTTCTGAGACATTCTTCCACATGCCATAAGATGTCAGGACTCGGACAATGTCGGTTTGTGTTATTATACCAGCCAGTCGTTCCTCAATCAAAACGACAAGTCGCCTGATGTTTTCAGCATCCATGATTTTGCTGGCTTCCAGGACCGAAAGATTGCAGGGCACGCTCCGGACGGGAGAGGACATTATGTGCTCTACTTTCATCTTGCGGAAATCATTACTGTCAGCTACGGCCCTTTTCAGCAGGTCTGTCTCTGTAATAATTCCCAATAAATCTCCGTTGTCTGAAACAATGATGCAGGATATGTTTTTATCCGACATGATCTGGGCAGCCGAGACCACAGAGCCTCCCGGACAGACAGTAGTGACATCTTCTGTCATTATATCGCCCACTTCAAGCCAACTCCTGGAGGTGGCCGGCAAAGGAGCGGAGCAGCTATGTCTTATCTGGCTCTCGATCAGTTCACTGTGTTGTGGTTTGCTGCTATTTTCTGCCATTACGTTCCCTTTGAAAGGCAGGTTTTTTCTTTGTTTTATTCTGTTCTGTAAACATCATATTTCATACATTACTGGAAGGGCTGTGAGCGTTAAGACCCATTAGAGGCCCGAAAGCAAAAGACTCTAACGGGATTAAGCATTCGGGGCTGAATAGCTATACTCTATTCCAAGTTTTTCTTCCAGCTTCGTAATTCGTTTCTTCAAATTCTGATTTTCGGTTCTGAGTTCATCCTCTATAAGGATTCGCTCGGAAATGTCGCGAGCGACTCCGACAATCGCAACTTCGTTTCCCTTTGAATCTTTGATGGTTGACCTCGAAAGAGAGACCGGAAATATGCTGTCGTCCTTTCGTTTATGGTAGAACCCAACTTCCCAGGAGCTTCCAACAGTCCGTGTCTGGAAGACACTTCTGGTATTTCTGTTCTGATGTTTTCCTATCCATAGGACGGCGCTGTTTTTTCCGATAATCTCCTGTTCCTTGTACCCGTAAGTGTTGCAAAATGCCTTATTTACGAAGATAATACTACCCTGCATATCGGTAATATAGACGCTGTCATCGGTGCTCATAATAGCGCCGGAGAGCAATTGGAGTTTCTTTTCAGCCTTCTTGTGGCTGACGGTATTTTCGACGGTTATTGGAATAGCTTTGAGATAGTTTTGGTCAAGGTCCTTTATCAGATAGTCATAAGCGCCGGCTTTCCAGAATTTGACGGCTGTCTCCTCATCACCTGCTCCGGTAACGACTATAACGGGAGTATCCTTGGCAGAATCCAGGATGTCAAAAGCTGTGCCGTCGCCGAGCGAATGGTCGGCAATTATAATATCGAACCGGTCGGAATCCAATGCGCATCGGGCCTCTGAGACAGAGCCGGCGATTGTGCAATCGTACGGAATGGCGTTATCGTCCACACAGCGCTTGAAAGCCATCTGGTCGAGCTGGTTGTCTTCAATGAGCAAAATCTTATATCTTGTATTTTCCATTGTTTTAATCTCCATTTGACGGCAGTTCACTTAATGTCCAATAAAGGTTAATTGTCCTGATTGTTTCCACAAACTTTCCATAATCAACAGATTTGACCATATAACCGGCAGCGCCGAGCTTGAAGCTTTCGACTACATCCTGCTGTTGGCTGGATGTAGTCAGCACTACAACGGGAATCTTTTTCAATGCCTCGTCTGTTTTTACGATTTTTAGAAATTCGGTGCCGTTCATCTTCGGCATATTCAAATCCAGCAAGATAACGCATGGCTTTTTATTGCCGTTGGTTATTAGATACTCCAGAGCTTGCTCGCCGTTGCTCGTGCTGACGAGTTTGTTTGCTATCTTCAGGTCTCTGAACACTCGTTCCACGGTCATCACGTCCACGTTATCATCTTCAATGAGCAATATTGGCTTCGAATTTCTCATTTTTTAGCCCCTATTTTCTGCTTTGGTAAAGTAAAGAAAAAAGTGCTTCCTTCGCCAACTTTTGATTCCACCCAAATCTTCCCATTGTATAGCTCAACAATTTTCTTTGCGATTGTAAGGCCGACTCCGGTGCCTTCAAACCTTGGAGAGGTCGGCAATGCCTGGAATATTTTGAAGATTTTTTCGAAGTGCTTTTCTTCGATACCAGGCCCATTATCGGCGACACTGAATTTCCAGAAGCCGTCCTGTTCGACGCAGCCGACTTTTATCCAGCCTTGTGGCTTGTCCATATATTTTATAGCGTTGCTCAGCAGATTCTGGAATACCTGCATAATCTGAGTTTCTTCACACTCAATTACAGGCAGCTCGTTTTCGATTGTAACTGTAATGTTTTCCGGCGGAACGACCATATTTATAATTTCCGGGACAAAGTCGTTGAGATTGACCTGAGTTTGTATTCCTTGTGTCTGGCCGAGTCTCGAATATTGAAGCGCACCCTCAATGAGGTTATACATCCGCTCTACGCGGTCCAAAAGCAGATTTATTTGCTTGTTCGCCTGTTCCCCAAGCTTATCCGCACAGTCGGCTAATATCCAGTTGGCCAAAGTCTTAATCCCTCGCAGCGGCGCCTTCAAATCATGTGAGACTATGGATGCAAAATCATTTAGTTCTTTGTTAATGTTATCCACTTTTTTAATGAGTTCATCCTGATTGAGTTCGGTCTTCTTGCGCTCAGTGATGTCGCGTGCGATGCCTAAACCTAATGTTTGGTTTCCTATTCTTACCAGGAAAGTTCTTATCTCAACTGTCACATAACTGCCGTCTTTCCTTTTTAAGATGAACTCGTCTGGCCCTGTTGGTTTGCCCATAGCAAGCTCTTCTAAGTTTTTGGCTGCCTTCGGTACTTGCTCTTCTGACAGCAATCCTGTCTCATACGCATTCTTTCCAATTAATTCATCTTTCGCATATCCGACCATTTCCTCCGCAGATCTATTACCATCGACGAAATTACCCTGGTCGTCGTTCAAGAAAATGGCATCAGGGGCGTATTCAAATAATATCTTCAGACGCTCTTCACTCTGCCGCAACGCCTCCTCGGCCTTCTTGCGCTCGGTGATATCAGTTACAATCCCAAGAATAGCCTTTTGACCTCCATATTGGATCAGTTTGCTCGTGTTGATTGCCTCGATTCTTTCGCCGGCCTTATTTATAAGGGTATATTCGTATGGCTGAATCTCTTCACCTTCTGAATGCCTGTTGAAATTCTCCTTTATCAAATCCGTTGACTCAGGTGCAATCAAGGTTAAGAAGTTGAAATCAGTAGAATAAAACTCCTCTCTTTTGTGTCCCATTATCTCCTCACACTTTTTGTTGGCATAAACCACTTTGTCTTTACTATGGATAAAAATCATGTTTGGAGATTGTTCTGCAAGGCTCCTGAATTTTTCCTCACTTTCTCTCAACGCATCCTCAGCTTTCTTGCGATCAGAGATTTCTTGTTGGAGCTTCTTATTGGTTGTTGCCAGTTCATGCGTTCGTTCTTTAACCATTTGCTCTAATTCGTCCATCTTCATAGATGCCCACTTAGCTAAGGTCCATTTTTCGGTCAGTGTGGCGGCGAGTTGGGCGACTTCGGCGCTGTCGAAGGGCTTTTTGAGAATCAGAAGGTTTTCCGACCTTCCGAGACGCCGGCTTATTTCTTCCCAGGAATAGTCGGAATAGGCTGTACAGATAACAACCTGAACGTTAGGGTCGGTCTTCCAGATGTGCTCTATCGTTTCGAGACCGTCCCAGCCCGGAGGCATACGCATATCGACAAAAGCCAGCTCATATGGGCGATTTTGGGAAAGGGCCTGTTTAACCTTTTCGTCGCCTTCTTTTCCCTGAGATGCAAAATCGAGCTCATACTTGTTCTTGGGAGTGGATTTACGGACGCCGCAGCCGAAAAGCTCAGCCCTGAGTGAGTCCAGCTCTGTTCTGTCTTTAACATCGAGGAGAATGGTTTTGAAATCCTCGTGAATATTGGGATTGTCGTCTATGACGAGAATACGGTGAATTGTTTTTTTTTCGCCGTTATTCATTTTACGGCCTCCTAAGTTTGGAAGGGTATTTCAAGGGTAAACACGGCACCCGTGTCGGTTCCATCACTGTGGGTGCTTCGTGAGCCATTCATTTCCGGCATAGTCCAGTCTTAGTTCGTATTACACTTAATTAAGAGCATTATCGGCATATAAGAGGTGCGATTTCAGAAGAAATGGCGTTTCGGGGGCAGGAGCAAGACTTTTTCAGGTATTTCCGGGGTCAGGTTCTTTCCCAAGCGAGGGAGTATTGTTCCATTGGCAGGCTTGGAAATTGCGGCATAAGGACCGTTGGAAGTCCTGCAAATGGGAAATATTCCGTCAATAAGGGCAGGAAATTGGCAACGGGCTTGACAATGGCATTGGCGGCTGCTATAATATAGAAATAGTCAGGGGTGTGTTTTTTTAGTGCCTGAATAATAAAAACACAGGCCGACCGATAAATTAGGCCCGCCCGATAACTGTAGCTGAAATGTGGACTTCAAAGAGGGAATGATGATGAAAAGCGTTTCTGTGTGTAAGGTGATTTTGGTTATTGTTTTGTGCGCTTTGTTTTTCGTGCCTTTAGGGTGCAAGTCTTATGACCAGATGGGTGAGACATCAGCTGAAGGGCACAGAAGGCATGAGCGCGCTCTTCGTATTAACCGGCAGGAGATGATGGCAGACTTAGACGCACTTATGCTTCTTGATAAGCCCAGCAAACTGACCGACAAGAGGATACCATAGTAGAAGTAAAGTTTGAAGTGCCTAAAGTGTGGAACTCACTTTAGTTCACTTTAGACACTTTAGCTCACTTGAGGCACTTTCCTTGTTGCCGCCGATATATTCCGGTACAAGCTCCTTGATTTTCTGAATTATTTGGCTGTGGTTTTGCGCTTTGGCGATGTTTACCAGCTCGTTTATGCCCGTTCGAAGCGTGTCACGGTCCATCGGAATATTCTTCCATATTCTGATTTTGGGATGCCTTGTGCGCTGCATATCTTCGCCTTCTATTGAAAGTTCCTCGAAGAGTTTTTCGCCGACTCTGGGTCCGGTGAAAACCATTTCAATGTCTTCTCCGGGTCTGAAACCGCTGAGGGTGATAAGCTCTCTGGCCAGGTCCACGATTTTTACCGGCTCGCTCATATCAAGCACAAAGATTTCTCCGCCTTCTCCCATTGTTGCCGCCTGCAGAACGAGCTGGCTTGCCTCGGGTATGGTCATAAAATAGCGCTTCATTTCAGGATGTGTAACGGTTACGGGACCACCTTCGGCTATTTGCTTTTTGAATATAGGAACGACCGAGCCATCAGAGCCGAGCACATTTCCGAAGCGGACAGTTACGAAGTGCGTTGTGCTGGTTCTGTTCAGGTCCTGAATATACATTTCTGCGATTCGCTTTGATGAGCCCATTATGCTGGTTGGATTAACGGCTTTGTCGGTGCTTATCAGTACAAAGTTGGCAGTGCCGAAGTTATCTGCGGCATCGGCGACGACTTGCGTGCCGACAATATTGTTTTTAATGGCTTCTCCGGCATTAAGCTCCATCAAAGGTACGTGCTTATGGGCGGCAGCATGAATGACAACCTGTGGTTTGTGGTTTTCGAAAATTTCGTCCACGCGGATTTTATCGGTGATGTTGCAAATAATCGCTTTTATGGGGACTTCAGGAAATTGCTTGTGAAGTTCGCGCTCTATGTAGAACAGTGGATTTTCAGCCTGCTCAATAAGCAAAAGCAGCTTCGGGGTGAAATTGCATAGCTGTTTGCACATTTCTGAGCCGATGGAGCCGCCTGCGCCGGTGACCAGAATTGTTTTGTCCTTGGCAAAGGCTTCTATTAGGTCCAGGTCAAGCTGTACAGTTTCTCTGCCTAACAAATCGTTGATGTCAACATCTCGGATTTGAGAGACACGGAACTTACCGGAAGCAATATCCGTAATTGATGGCACGGTACGGAAGCGAATCTTAGTACCTTCGCATACCTGGATAACGCGTCTTAGCTGCTGATGGTTCGCCGAGGGCATTGCGATGGCAATTTCTTCGATGTTGCGTTTCTCACATATCTCGGACAGCTGCTCAACAGTGCCAAGGACCGGTATTCCATGAATATTAATGCCTTTTTTGACGGGGTCATCATCAATAAAGCCGACCACCTCGTATTGGGCTATGGGCATACGGTGAATTTCTCGCAGCAGTGCTTCGCCTGCATTGCCTGCGCCCACTATAAGAAATCGCTTCAGTCGGCCTGCTTCGGCAGTTCGAAACTCCTCATAATATAGTCGTATTACTATCCGCAATCCGCCGAGCATCAAAACTGTGGCAAACATATCGGCTATACATACGCCTTCGGCAGGCATTTTCAAGTCCGGTGGTAGGTTTGCACGAACAGCATCGATGCGGCTCATTGTAAACCATAAAGCTACGATAATTAAAGTGCTTATCAGCGAGGCCCTGAATATTTCGCGGAGGTCGGAAATCCCTACGTAGTGCCACCAGCCACGGTATTGCTTGAAAAGTCCAAATACCGGCAGCTTGACGACGAGAAAAAAAAGTAACAATGGAGGATATATTTCTACCCAACCAGGTTGTTCGAACCGCATTTTGTGTACCACCAGGAAGGAAAGCATCAAGGAGGCAGCGAAAGAAACTATATGAGCAAGTATGATCAATGGTCTGCGGAAACGGAGCAATGCAGAAGGGCGGCGAGTTGAGGATTTTGGCAGGTTTTGATTCTTGTTGTTTAGCTGTGTATTTGTGTCTGTCTCAGGCATATTTTCTCGATACTACGGTTTCTATCCATCATTGTTGATAAACGAACTTGAGAATCACGACGACTTAAGTGCGTGTCATAAAGCAGGATACGAAAAATCCTGCAATCCAAAACCATTTATCCGGCATATTGTCAGTATTCGCTTAAAAGGTTCTTCTATTACTCTTGTGAGGATGATGAGTCCGGCTGAGCTTCGTCAGGCTGGGCTTCGGTTGTGGCCGGCTCGATTTCTGCTTCGTTGGAATATGTATAAATATCTTCCAGAGCAGTATTGTCAACTTTGTTGCGCATAAGCGAATAGATTATGGTATTGGCAGAGAAATAAAAACTTATTATGAAAGAAACTGCTAACCCGACAATAGCCAGTAAGAATAAGTGTACCAAAAAGGCCGCTAATGATTCGGCCCAGTTAGTGGTTGTCAAAACTGAAGAGCCAAGCAGATTCATAAATTCCGGCTTTGGCCAGATTGCCGTAAGCTTATCAACCTCTTTGCTGTTTTTGACCCAGACACCTAACTGCAAGGACTGGTGGGTAACGTAGAGCAGCAGGAAGGTAAGAAATCGGACAAATGTATAACAAATTGCACCGTAAACCGCAGCTATTGTCGTGTAGAAACCCATTCGCCACGGCTTTGCATATATGTAACTAAAGGAACGGCTTATCGAATCAAAACAGTCTGAGCCGTCGTATGCTACAGCGGGGAACATCAGGTTGAATCCGGCAAACGCTCCTATCAAGACGACCGCTATCAGCGCGCCTGCTATCAAAGCTAACGGCATACAGATACCCATTATCAGCTCACCGGCCCGGGGAATGTTGCCTATCAGCCCCAAAATAAATATGAACAGTCCTATGAAGATAATTATACCGACCGGTACCAAAGGCGCTGTGAAGAAACTTGTGAATCTTTTTATGCTGAATCGCAGTGCTTCGGTCAGGCCGGGTTTTTCGCCCCGGGCGAACTGCAGCGCTGCGATTCGGCAGATAGCGCCGCCGGCGATGGAAATCAAAGCGAGTTTTATGGCAAAAAAGATGATGCAATAAACAGAGTGATGCCTTAATGCCCATCCAACGGCCTTAAAATAATCAGTAATATTTTTCACTACACCAGGGATGTTATATGCGAATACCGAATCTACTGCGCCCTGGAATTTTGTAGCAGCGAAGCGCCAAAGCGTAGAGAATACACCTGTGCCCCGGCTTTTTCCCTGAAAACCTTCGATGTATGAGGATACTTGCGAGGGATTAGTCATATATATATCCAACTCTGTCATCTTGCCCTGGGCACCTTCTGTGGCAACGACGGTTTCGCTGAAGTCCATAATCCAGCCGGCCAGACATATAATAGCCAGTGCCAAAAAGGCAATTATCAATTTGGTTGGCTGAATAGACATCCGGAAAGTTTGGAATATTTTAGGAAAGAGAAAATCATCAAAAATTTTGGAAGGTTCTTTTTCGCTGACCATTTTACTTCCTTTCAACAAGTAACAAAACTATTGGCCTCATAAAGAATTACCGCGAATATATATAACGTATTATCGGTTGGTTTCAACAAATTCTTAATATTTTGTTTCTAAATACGGTTGTTTACTGCTTGTCGGAATTAGTCTCAGGGGAAGTATCGGATGGCTCGCTGGATTCTTGCGAGTCTGGTTCGGAGACTATTTTGTATTTGGCATCCAGCCAGGCGCCCAAATCTATAAGCTTGCATCGTTTCGAGCAGAAAGGAAAAAATGTTGCTTGTTTAGGTGGTTCTTGGATTGATGCTTTAACGGTCTTGTGACAGACCGGACATCTGTGTTTCATGCTAAGATATCAATCTTTCGTTTATTCTTCCGGCGCAAAGCCTTGTTCCAGCTTTCGTGCATATTCGATACAGTATCTGGCCCAGGGCTGAGCTTCAAGCCGGGCTTTCGGTATCGGCTTGCCGGTGCCTTCGCAGATACCATAAGTTCCCTGCTCGATACGCCCCAGTGCATCGTCAATTGCTCTTAGTAATTTCCTTTCGCCGTCCATTAGTCCCAAAGCGAATTCCTGCTCGTAGTTATCGGTTCCGATGTCGGCCATATGGATTGGCATACTTGACAAATCACCAGTTGCATCCAGCCGGGATTTCTTCAAGGCTTCGTCTTCAAATTCGTTTACATTTCTCAGGATTTCTCTGCGTTTTTCCAACAGCATTTGTTTGAAATGCTCAGCATCGATGGAAGTTAAAGAGCGTTTCTTTGTCCGGGTCGAGCTTACTTTCTCTCTGGATGCTTTTTTACGTTTTTGTGCCACTTGCTGGTGTACCTTTCTTACTACTAACTTTACTTTTTGTATAAATGCTGATTATAACGCCTTAAAGTAGGTTGTGTATATTATTTGTTTTATCCAAAGGCTGTTTGTTCATACGGCAAAAGTATAGTCCGTATAATAAGATTATTCAAGATAAATCATCATTTTGGCTATATGTTCTTTCTAAATAAGTAGTTATGACAACATTCTGCCATTTTTATTCCTGTTGGGTATTGTTTGATATGTCGGCGGTTTTTCCACTGTCTTTTGCAAATTTTCCCAGGGGAATAAAGAATTTTTCCTGGCCGAGGCTGCCCACAAATGTCCTGACGCCAAAAACTTTCTGGATTTGCTCCGGGGACAAAACATCTTTCGTTTCGCCGATATGATAGTTGCCATCGGCGCCAAGAAGTAAAATTTCATCGCAGTATTGGGCTGCAAGATTGATATCGTGTGTTACGGCCACAATCGTTTTGCCTTTTTTAAGCTGGGTGGCTTTGAGCAAATCATATATGCCAACCTGATGTTTCAAATCCAGAAAGCTTGTAGGTTCATCCAGAAGTAAAATGGGGGTGTTTGCCGCGAGCGCCCGTGCGATAAAAATCCGTTGCCGTTCGCCCCCGCTGAGACTTCCAAGGGCTCGCAAAGCAAACTGAGCTGTGTCGGTCGCCTCGAGCGCTTCATTAACCATCTGTTTGTCTGTTTTGCTCTCAAATCCGAATGTACCCAAATATGGTGTTCTTGCCATCGATACCATCTGGGCGACGGTAAAATCAAATACCGGTACAAATTCCTGACGAACTACAGCGACTTTTTTTGCGAGTCTTTTAGCTGAATATGACTCCACAGGTGCCGCATCAATCCTTATGGAACCGGCTTTGGGTCTAAGCAGTCCACATAGCAGATTTAACAGCGTTGTTTTGCCTGCCCCGTTTGGCCCTGCTATGGCGAGAAACTTCCCTTGAATTACTTCGAAACTAATATGTTTTAAAATTATCTTTTGCGGTGTATAGCCGAAGCTCAAATTTTCAACTCCTATAATAGCGTTCATTTTAACCAGCTAACTTTTCTACTGTATTTGGCCAACAAAATCAGAAAAAAAGGCCCGCCCGCAATGGCTGTGATAACGCCTACCGGTAATTGGGCGGGCGCAACGATTATCCGGGCGATTGTGTCGGCGATGACTAAAAATATGGCTCCAATTATCGCACTAAGAGGCAGCAATTGACGGTGGTCGGGTCCGAATGCAAGACGCACTCCGTGAGGTATGATAAGACCTACGAATCCTATTAGCCCGCTAAGGCTCACGGCAATAGCTGTTACAAAGGCTGCATAAGCAAAAGCAACTATCCTGGTTCTTGCCACATCAACACCAAGCCCTTTTGCCTCCTCCTGGCCCAGGGCCAGAACGTTTAACCTATGGCTGACAGTAAATAAAACGATTATCCCTGCCAGGATACAGCCTGCGCTGACCCACAAAACGGATAAATCTCTTTCTGTTATATTGCCCATCAGCCAGAATATTGTCGAATGTACCTGTTCGCTTTTGGCTATGGATGTTAAGAACATTATTATTGCTGAGAAGAAAGCATTGACTACTACGCCGGCGAGCAGCAAACTTGTTACCTGTGATTTGCCTGTAAAATGCCCGATGTACCAGACCAGCCAGACCGTTATAAGCGCTCCTGCAAATGCAAAAATCCCTATCGGCGAACCACCTAAGAAGTTCCATGTTACTCCTGACAGGACCGCTGCCATTACACCCAGTCCCGCACCACTGGATATTCCAAGGATATACGGGTCGGCCAGTGGATTACGCAGGATAGCCTGTAGAACAACGCCCGAACAAGCCAGCGCTGCTCCTACCAGAGCAGCCAGAATCACACGGGGCAATCTAAAGCCAATAAAAATTTCGTAATCGATATTTTCACCAGGTTTCTGCCCCGGGCCGTCGAATACCCTTCCCATAGATATATTTTGTGTTCCAATCAAAGCGCATAAGCTCATTACAACCACCAGCACCACCAGGCAGATGGAGATTTTAATCGCCAATTCTTTTGCTGTTAAAAATTCAGCCATTAAACTACCTGAGCTGCTAAGTCAGCATAGAGAGCGGTTTTGCTGTTCTGGAGAGGTAGCAAATCGCAATAGTAAAAATGGTTTTCTCTTAAAACTACTTCCCCTGTTTGATGTAATATCCTCTGTCGGAATATCGGCCCATCATATACAAATGAATGGAATTCTCCGTTTTCACCGCAAGGGTCAACGGTAGAAGAAAGTTCAGATAAAAAATGTTCGTCAAATGTCCTGCCAATAAACTTTTTATCGAGAAAATTCGAGTCAATGCAGGTAATAACCGCTTTGAAGCTCGAATCTATGAATTCGTGAGCAAGTTCAGCAGTATTTCTTTTCCAAATGGGGAATATTCCTTTCATTCCTATCTTCGATAGATTATCTTCCCGATATTTTCTTAGGTCTTCCAGGAATATGTCTCCGAAAACGATGGAGGATATACCGGTGGACGGGTATTTTGCCATGACCTCCCGCATTTTAAGCTCATATTGTTCGTTGGTAATGTCCTTTGTAATAAACACTTTCTCAAGGGGTAATCCCAGAGATTCTGCCTGCATTTCGAGCAGAATAGTCCTTACACCATGCATACTGATTCTGTCAAAGTCCTGTGTTATTGTTGTCAGCAGGGACACGATTTCATAGCTTTTGGTTTTCTGAAGTTCATAAAGGGCTAATGCGCTGTCTTTACCTCCACTCCATGAAACTATCGCTTTTTCCTTCATATAATCTACCTGATTCGTTGTGTGGTTTCGTTGCTTTTTATAGATTTATCCGGGTGTAAGCAATGGCCGACCATTTCTACGCCTTGTGGCAATCTTGGTCCTAATCTTAACACAGTGTCCGAATCGACAACGTGAATTTTATTGTCTTTGACGGCCGGTAAACTCGCCCGTTTGCTCCAAAAAATTTCTGCTTGCTGTTGCTGCCGGCCGATGTCGGTTTTTCCCATCGAAGTTTGGATTATAACTTCAGCATTGCAGGCAAGAAGCTCTTCAGTGCCTATAGGTGGATATTGTTGAATAGTAGGGCCAATAGCGTTTTCTCCGCCGAGAAGCTCGATAAGTTCGTTGATAAAGGTATTTCTGCCTGCCACTCGTAAAGGCTCTGTCTGTACTACCCACAATACCTTCGGCTTGCTGGTTGAGCTATATTTCGATTTCAAATAGTTCAATTGACCCTTGATTTGTTCGATGAGTTCGTCAGCCCGCTGTTTGCAGCCTGTGGCGATGCCGATTTTTTGAGCTGCCGTGAAGAGTTCTTCAATCTTCTCTATCTTCAGAGCTAAAACCCGGTAGCCCAGCCTTTTCAAGCTATCAGCAATCCTTTTTTGCTGTTCAATCTGCAACGTAACCACCAGGTCCGGCTTGGCAGCTATCACCGCTTCAGTATCCGGCTGCCAAAAGGTTCCTACCTTTGTTTTTTTTTGCGCTGCCGGTGGATAATCACTGTCGAGTGTTACACCAACGATTTTATCGTCAAGCCCGAGCGCAAATAGAATTTCTGTAAGGCTCGGTGCAAGCGAAACAATTCTATTGGGATTATTCGGCAGCGGAGAAGTGCCTCGGTTTTGAGCCTGTTGAGTACCGAATATTACAAATCCTACGCCGGCCAGGCACAGGATTATCAACAATAGCCACCACCACTTATTCATTAGGTTCTCTTGAACTGCTTTTCCAAATCGCTTATTGAAAATTTTATTGTGGTAGGCCTGCCATGCGGACAGCGGCTTGAGGACTCGGCGTTTACTTTATCCAAAAGCAGTTGTTCTATTTCGCTGTCTGTTAGTCTTTGGCCGGCCTTGATTGCCGCCTTACAAGCAGCCATATTCAAAACCTCGTCGAGTAATCTTTCGCTGTCAAGGTTTGTGTCCTTACGGTCGAGCAAGTCGATTAAATCCTGGACAAAATCAAGCGGGTCGGCCTTTGAAAGTAAGGTGGGAAAGGCCTGGATAGCCATAGTCTTGGGCCCAAATGGGACAAGCTCGATTCCTAATTTTTCGAGCAATTCGGCATTGGTTTTAAGTGCATCAGCGACAGAGGGGGTAACCTCAAAGCTTTCAGGTACCAGCAGTTTCTGCGATTCGAGCTTGCTTTTTTGTATTCGCCTGCACAAATCTTCGTATATTATCCTCTCATGAAGCGCATGCTGGTCGATGATATTAAATCCATCATCAGTTTGTACCACAATGAAACTGTCGTGTATTTGCAGAAATTTTCTTTCTTCCGGGCGAATCGCCGGCGCAGGTTGGCTCGTCTCGGCGAAGGCCGTAGGGGCGCTGGTGTGGCTTTCGGGTATCTGTCCGGTAGAAGGGCGCAGCGCGGCGAGGTGCTGTTTTGATTTATAGCTGAATTGTTCTTGCGTTTGGACCGGTCTGTGCTTTTTGAAAAATTCAGCCATTGCATCAGAAATTGCCTGACTTCTATAGCCTGTTGGTGGGCTGCCCTGGCTTCCAGGCAAGTTTGCCGGCCTCGGCAGTATTGCCTGCGTCTGGAGGTCTGTGCCCAACAGCTTTTCCCGAAGGCAGCCTAAGATTTGTGAATGAACCAAATTGGCATTATAAAAACGCACCTCAATTTTTGTTGGATGCACGTTCACGTCATAGTCTTCGTATGGCATTCGAATAAACAAAAAGACGACGGGGAATCTGTTAGGCTCCAGAAGGCCGCGATATGCCTCTTTTATTGCGTGCGAGATAAATTTGTCGCGGATGAATCGGCCGTTTAGAAATATATATTGAAATTTATTACTTGTTCTTGAAATGCTCGGTTTGCCCATCAAGGCCAGGGTATATAATCCCTTTTCATTGCTTTCGGCCTCAATCAGATTTTCGGAAATCCCGCCTGGTGGCATCGGAAACAGCTCAGCTATGCGCTGGCGAAGACTATCTTTATTAGATAGCCGACAAAGCTCTCTGCCATTGTGTATCAGCGTCAAATCCAGCCCCTGCTTGTTGCCGGCAGGGGCATTTGCTAATGCAATGCGCGTGAACTGCTCGGTGATGTGGCCCATTTCAGTGTTGGCGGTTCTGAGAAATTTCCGCCGGGCTGGTAATTTATAGAAAATGTCCCTGACTTGGGTTGTAGTGCCGTAATCGCCGCTGCAGGGGCTGACGCTGCTCTTTTTGCCGCAATCAATCTCAACGCAATTAGCCCCGGCTTGACCTTTTGTTCTGCTTGTAGCCCTGACTTGCGCAACCGAGGTGATACTTGCCAACGCTTCGCCTCGGAAGCCAAGCGTCGATATGCCAAGCAAATCTTTGCTTGTTTTGATTTTGCTGGTGGTGTGCGGCTCGAATGCACGCCCCAGGTCCTCGCCGTCCATTCCGCAGCCGTTATCGGCAACCGATATTAGTTTTCGGCCTCCGTCTTCGATAGATACCGTTACTTTTGTTGCCCCCGCATCGATGCTGTTTTCCATCAGCTCCTTTACCACGCTTGCAGGCCGTTCAATCACCTCACCGGCTGCAATCATATTAACCATATTCTGGTCAAGTTCTTTTATCTGTCCCATAGTTGTCTTATTGTATTCGTTTCTTTGTGGAATTCCAGTATTTCGTTGTTGGAGAGACGGATTTAAACAGATAAACACATATTTATTAATACGAAAAGATATTGGGGGAATTCCAGAGGACAAAAGACATTGCTCAATATAATAAATCAATAAGTGAGTTCACAAGAACGTATTTATCTACTTTTTTATCTACAGGGAATGAAAAATTAACATCAGCGATGGCACTTCTTTTCGCGTCCATGCGTACCGAATCCAATATCCAATGATTTTTCTAATGTGCCTAAATCCGGGGAATGAAGGATCACCCCCTTTCGCCCCGCGACTTAAGTGTTGCATATCCGCATAAAAAATAACATCGCGAAGCGATACCCTCAATCGCCATAACACCAGCGCACGGAGAACAAAATGGGACTTTCTCCTTTGGATTTGGCAATTTTTAGAGATTATAACCCTGCCATAGTGATGGCAGGGCTAATCGAAATAACCGGAAAAAAGGTTGTGAACAAAATAAGTTGCGGATAATATCAAAAAATGATGGGAAAAATAATTGGTTATATGATTACCTGGACTACCTACGGAAGCTGGCTGCAGGGCGACGAAAGGGGATATGTAAAAAATGGTAAAATCCTTGCGCAAAACGATAAATTAAAATCGGCAAATCAAAGGCAGCAAAAATATCCGAAGGTCAAACTTAATTCAGAACAAAAACAAATTGTTGAAAATACAATTATCGAAGAAGCCCAGAGAATAAATCACAAAATATTTGCGATAGCGGTTTGCTCAAACCATCTGTATATAGTCGCTGGAGTTTCCGAAGGATCAATCGAACAGGCTGTTCATCGATATAAATATTCAGCAACTTTGGCACTGCGTAAATTCGGCAGTCATGGCAAAATCTGGTCAAAGGGATTTGATAAGAGATTCTGTTTCACGGATAAAGAACTTGAAAACAAAGTCAGATATGTGCGAAGTCATAATAATGGTTAGCCCTGCGACCACGTCGCAGGGTTTGAAAAACCTAATCGGAAAAGATGACCCCGCCATGCGGCAGCGGAAATTATAACCCTCCCATGCTGATGGCAGGACTAAACAAATTTAAATTTTATATGTCAAGGCAGAATTAAGCTTTAGTCATTCTTTTCTGAATTCGGCACCAAAGGCAAAATAATTCGTGTTGCATGATTGACCCCATGGTATATAGTCTGTTTGGCAATGGCCAGCCTCGCATCAGCATTCTGGTCAAATGGTGTGTTGTGGTTACGGTCGTAATTTGGAAAGTCTGAACTGGTGATGTCAAAGCGGATTTGATGACCAGGCAAGAAAGCATTTGATGTGGGATTCATCCGGATTTTGTACTTTATTACTTCGCCGGGTTTGATCAGATTTGGTTTGTCGAATCCATTCCTATACCTTGCCCGCACAATGCCCGAGGAAACATCCCGTGCCAGGCCCTCGGGGGCGACATCTATCAGCCGCACGAACCAGTCCGTATCAGGAGCCGATGATGCTGCATAAAGCTCAACCATCGGATTGCCCGTTACTTCAATTCGTTCGGTTAGTGGTTCGGTTTGATAGACAAGTATGTCCTGCCGATTGGCCAGCGGTCGTTGATCTGCAGGTCTGGGGCGTTGTGCCCCGTATGGCGTAGGAACGGGGTCCTTTGGGTCGTAAACATACGTGTCGGTATTGGAATATTCCGGTCTTTCAATGACAAGCTTTCCATCACCGCTCGGGGTGTTAGCGTGCCCTTCACTAGTCAGATACAGGATTCTGTCTTTGGTTCGCTGTAGTGGCCAGTGAGGTTCATCCCGCCACTTGTTATCGCCCATCATGAAAATCCTCACCGGTGGCTCTTTATCGACGCCGTTTTGCTTGCCTTTGAGCCAGTAATCGAACCAGGCGATTTGCAGGGCGATTTTGTCAACAGCAGCGTTTGGGCCGAAGTCGATGGTGCCGAAACGCCGACCAGTGGACCCGTGGCTCCAGGGGCCAATGATAATCCGCGAGCCTGTTCGGGCGGTCTGGGTCTTAGCTTCTTTGACCATCGTTCGGAAGAGTAGCATATCACCATTAGCGTGGTCATACCAGCCGACGATGTCAAGGTTCGGAACTGAGACATCTTTGCACCCTTCATCAAGTTTCCATGGGTCGAGGTGTGGATTTTTTAGCCAGGACTTGACAGCATCGGTCTCATAACCGAAAAAATCTTCAGGCAGTTCCAGCCAGGGGAGCCAATTGAGCCACTTCTGCTCTTCTTCCTTCCACAGTTTTTTGTGTTCCCACGCGGTATGCACACCGGGTAGGTTTTCCCGTCGGCGCATATCGACTGCCATCGACGCCCACCACTGTAAACGAAATCCAGGACGAATTGTGCATGGATTTTCTCCATACCATATTTGGGCTGGAATACTGCAAGCGGACATAGCCATAAGCGATGGGGGACGCAATGGCGCAAGGCGCCATTGCAGAAACGCAGGATAGGAAGTCCCCAAAGTTCCCACTTTGCCATTGGAGCCAGGCAGCTTGGCGGCCCATTCGACGGTGTCGTAGCCATCCTCGGCATCGTGCGTTTTGAACCGCCACATCGACTCAAATTTTCCTTCGGAGTCATACCTGCCACGAACATCCTGGCTAACCACGATATAACCGGCCTTGACGTACCGGTCGAAATTACCACCTTTACCGTATGGTGTGCGGTGCACCAGCACAGGATAAGGTCCGCCCCTGTCTGGCCGATAAACATCCGCCCGCAGAATGACTCCATCCCGCATCTTGACGGCCATTTCCTGTTTTTTGGCGCAGCCTCCAACAAAAGCGGTGAAGCTGATCGTAACTATAACGGTGTTTAACTTTATTAGCTTATTAGAGAACATTGTCTAATATCCTTTTGTTCAAATATGAATAGTGCTTTTTATGCTGTGCAGTCCTGAATCGGCTGCATAATGCCACTGGCTTTTATGAGTCTTCTTTTGTGTTTTGGTTTAGCTTTTTAACAGGCTTTGGCCGGTCATTTCCTCGGGCTGCGGCAGGTCCATAATTTGCAGTAGTGTCGGCCCTATGTCGGCTAATCTGCCGCCTTCGCGTAGCTTGCTGTTTTTGTAGCGTTCGTCGAATACTATCAGCGGCACATCGCCGACGGTATGAGCGGTGTGGGGCTGATTCTTTTCCGTATCCCACATTTTCTCAAAATTACCGTGGTCGGCGGTGATTATTGCTGCCCCGCCCAGTCTCTTGACCTTGTCCAATATCCTGCCCACGCATTCATCAACCGCCTCAGCCGCTTTTATTGCTGCGGACAATACACCGGTATGGCCGACCATATCCGGATTGGCAAAATTGACCACAACCACGTCATATTTGTTCGAATCAAGTCTTTCTAATACAACCTCGTCAACCTCATAAGCGCTCATCTCAGGCTTTAAGTCGTATGTTCGCACCCGCGGCGAAGGCACAATCTGCCTGTCTTCGCCTGGAAAGGGCTTTTCGGTATAATCATTGAAAAAGAAAGTAACATGCGCGTATTTTTCCGTCTCGGCGCAGCGAAATTGCCTCAAACCCAGAGAGCCCCAGTACGCCCCTAATATATTTTTCATTTTCAGCAGCTTTGGAAATGCCACCGGTGCAGGTATCGTTGCGTCATATTCGGTCATACAGACGAAATATATGTCCGGTTTGCTCGTTCTGGGAAATTCTTTAAAGTTAGTCTCGACAAATGCTCGGGTAATTTCTCGGGGCCTGTCGCCGCGGAAGTTGAAGAATATTACCCCGTCGCCGTTGTTGATAGTGGCCAGCGGCTCATTGTCTTCATTGACAATGCACGTCGGCTCGATAAATTCATCAGTTACTTCTTTTTCATAACTTTTGGCAACCGCCTCTGCCGGATTAGCTGCTTTGATACCTTTGCCTATCCTCATACATTCGTAAGCCTTTTGCACACGGTCCCACCGGCTGTCGCGGTCCATCGCATAGAATCTGCCCATAACACTTGCAATTTTGCCCACGCCTATTTCCTTTGCCTTTTTTTCGATTTCAGCTATGTATCCTGCTCCGCTGTCCGGGGGTGAATCCCGGCCGTCCGTGAATGCGTGGATAAAAACGTCCTTTACGTCGTTTCTTTTTGCCAGCTCGAGCAGGCCGTAGAGCTGTTCTAACAGCGAGTGTACTCCGATGTCGCTGCACAGGCCCATAACATGCATTTTGCCGTTGTTGTCTTTTACGAATTTGATTAGATTGCGGAATTCTTCATTCTCAAAGAAAGAGCCGTCGAGAATAGTTCTGCTGATTCTTACGGATTCCTGTGGGACGATTCTGCCGGCGCCGATATTTTGATGTCCCACTTCGCTGTTGCCCATCGTTCCGTTCGGCAGCCCCACGTCTTCGCCGCTCGTGTGGATGAGGCAGTTTGGGTGCTCGGACATCAGCATATCATCTACCGGTGTATTTCCACACTTGATGGCATTATATTTATCTTCATCCGGATTTGGGTTATACCCCCATCCATCGCGGATGATTAGTGCGAACGGCTTATTTTTCAAAATCACTTTTTGTTTCGCCATAAAAAAAGAACCTTTCAATCAATAGCAACAAAGACGAGGCATTACCTTGTCCTCACCATAGAGTTCATACGAATTAGGTTAATATGATATGAGGCTGCGTTTAATATGTCAAACATTTAGAGAAAACGCTTCAAAAACAGGTTAGGCCGGACTCAATTATCTGCCCTTTTGATTATCCCAGAGCAGAATCTGAAGGCGCTGGGAAAATGCAAAGCCTGTGCGTTTGCACATTTGAGCTACCATTGGGGATTTAGCTAAAAGTTCGTCTTTTGTGGCTGCCTGCGGCATCAGCATCACCTTTTCCGAATCGATGTTTCCAAGTTTCTCCAGGGTCTGCTGGATTTCAGACAAGTCAGCTTCCGAATCTACGACAAATTTGAGTTGAAATTTGTAGCTATCAATCAGCTTGCCCAGGACGGCAATATCCAGCCTCGATTTTTCATGAGTGGAGGCAGATTCAGGGTCGGTCGGCGTCGAGTTGCTCAATTTCGGACTGATACTCATTAAATTACAGGCTAAATCTGGTATAAATGCGATGCCTGCGGTTTCGATTGTTATGTGTTTGTCGGCGGCATTTAGCTGGTGTGATAATTTTGGCAGCTCCGGATTTATCATCGGTTCGCCGCCGGTTATTACGACGAATTTACACGGCCATTGCTGGATGTCCCGCATAATTCCGGCGATACTGTAATCTTGCCCTGCCTTTTGGTCCCAGGCATATTTCGTATCGCACCACTTACATCGCAAAGGACAGCCTGCGAAACGCACGAAAACACTGGGAACTCCGGCTAAAAATCCCTCACCCTGCAAAGAATAAAATATTTCGTTTATCTTCATTGTTCCAATATGTCGTATATTGCACTTGGATATTCTTTATTTGATATTCTTTATTCAATATTCGTTATTCGATATTCTATGGGGTCTTTGAGACCTGCTTCGGCGAAGCCCTTTAACCTTAATCTGCACGAGTCACATCGGCCGCAGCTTCGACTTTGCTCATCCGGATCGTAGCAGCTATGCGTCAGGGAAAAATCTACCCCGAGCTTTTTGCCGGCGAGGATGATTTCGGCCTTTGTCATTTCTATAATCGGGGTGTGTATTTTGTATCGGCCTTTATGTTCAACTGCGGCTGCGGTGGCGAGGTTGGCAGTCTTCTCGAAGGCGGCTATAAATTCGCCCCGGCAGTCAGGATAGCCGCTGTAGTCGGTTGCGTTGACCCCGATAAAGATATCAAATGCACCTAATACTTCAGCCCAGGCAAGTGCGTAACTTAAAAATATCGTATTGCGGGCAGGCACATAGGTCGGCGGTATTTGGTCGTGTTTACCCAAATCGGCTCTGTCCTTAGGTACTTCAATAGTTGAGTCAGTCAGTGCTGAGCCGCCGAACTGAGCTAAGTCGATATCGATTATCCGATGCTCAGCAGTTTCCAGAGAGTCGGCTATTTTCTTTGCGGCCTCGATTTCCCGCTTATGTCGCTGGCCATACCTGAAGGTCAAGGCGTAGCACTCAAAACCTTCACTGCGGGCTATAGCTAAAGTTGTAGCCGAGTCAAGGCCGCCGCTAAGTAGAACAACTGCCCTTTTTTCTGCCACCACTCATTCCCTGTTAAAAGTTCATACCACCCCAAGATTTGGTGCGGGATTGCAATACAATCAAATTCCCCTCAGCAGCGAACCTGACAGAAAGCGCACATGACCAACAAACGACCACTCCGCCTACTTTGCCGCGCGACCAAGTAGATATGTTTTGCTGGGTTACTCAGAAAGTATTTCGATGCCGTTAATCTCGGGATTTTGTATATCACTTATGAAGCCTATGACCAGCTCTTCATTAGTTATAGTTACGTCTTTGAATTCCTTAACTACGGGCTTTTCGAATCCGCCACCTTCTTTATAAGGGTCGAAGTCCTTAAGAACAACCTTATCATTAATGGTCACGGAAAAGACCCTTTGGCCTTCGCCTGTTATCCCGTCATACGTCTCAGCAAAGTGCAGTCGGACTGTATATTGACCGTTGGGCACTTTGAATTTGTATGCGGACATGGAGTAGCATTCGGTCTCATAAATTTTCGGTGCGTCGGTGCCGGTAATACCCAAATCGCCTCGGTCAATAGTCATCCCGTTAGCAACACCCCATGTATTGCCTTCTTCCATATATTGGTCGGGCAGCCATAGGTTGCCGCCCTTGTCAGTATATGGCTCGATTGCTGCACAATTGACGCGTAGAGTGAATTTTGGGGCCTCGGTCTCGACCGTGGTCTCGACCGTGGTCTCAACTGTGGTCTCGACCATGGTCTCAACCTCAGTTTTATCCTCAGCCTCAACCTTGGTTTCACCTGTGGTGGCACAGCCTGAAAATGCCAAAACCACCACTGCGAAAATACAGCTTGTGGTAAATAATCCTTTAGCCATTGTGCTCATCCCTTTCAAAAAATGACTGATACATTATTACAGTTCTTTGTGCTGTTCCATTCTACCAAGATCCATAGCCTGCGATTTCAGCAGCAAATATATCGAAAGTCGTTGTCTAATACAACGTTTTTTAGAGAAATTGAAGCAAAACCAGTGCTTTATGGCCGATTAAATTGAGACAAAAGCAAACAATCTAAAAATTTCCTGTCTTGTTTTTACTTCTCTTATTTACATTCATAAACTCGAAATCTTGTCAATAAACCCTATACTTTGCCGATGCCTTTCGGAGAAACTTGTTTGTTTTCTTCGTTTATTATTACTTGTTTTAAATCGGTATTGAAGTTATATTAGTAATTTAGTCAGGATTTGTATGAGGGATAATAATGAGCGAACGGGTAGAAATAGAATTATTCGATAATCCCCGTCCTGAGCGAGACTATTGTATAACAATCAGATGCCCTGAGTTTACGAGCCTCTGCCCTCGAACAGGCCAGCCCGACTTTGGTGAGATTGTCATCGAATACTGTCCTGAAAAATCATGTATCGAGCTAAAGAGCCTTAAATTCTATATGCAAAGCTATCGCAATAAGGGGATTTTTTACGAGGCTCTGACAAATGATATATTGGATGATTTGAAAGATATATGCAGACCTCGCTGGATGAAGGTGACATCACGATTTACACCGCGCGGCGGAATAATTACCGAGGTGGTTGCAGAATATAAAGCGGAGAAATAAATGGTTTGGACTGGCGGATTTCCTCGAAACTGATTTAGTACAAAGACTAAGGTAACAGGAATCAGAACAATAAGTTAAGAGGTGTTAAAATGGCGATAAAATTTCACTGTGAGTTTTGTGGCAAAAAGATAGAGGCCGCTGATAGTGCCGGGGGCAAATGGGGTAAATGCCCGGCGTGCCATAACAGATTATACGTTCCCAGTTCACACTCCGGCGAAGAGCTAAAACTTGCACCGATAGATGAAACCGATTTGGAAAGAGAAAAACGGCTAATGGCCGAGACGCACAAGCTTACTCAAGACATATTGCAGGAAAGAGAGGTTCCGGAAGCGACGCCTGAGACGATTGGACCAATTGAGACGGCTGGGCCGGTACTTGAGATGAGCGAAAGAGAGCTGACGAAATACGTAATTATGTATCTGAGACTAATGGCGGATAGTGAATTATACGAAGCCCATAGAATTGCGGGTCTGATAACCCCTCATAGTGCCCAGGCGGTGGAGATTCTCGATAAAATAGCACTTAGCGAAATACTGGAGCCGGAATTGGCTGATATTCCCCAGCATGTACTTTCCGGTTCGATAAGGGCGCTGCGCGACGAAATAAGCTGACCTGTGGAGAAAATTTCCGAGACCGGCCGAAGTGGTCCCAAAAAACACCTTCATTTTACAAATCTGACGCGATTTTTTCGGTCTGCAAAAAAAATACCACACCATAGAATCCTTCCAGTTTGGTTGTGATGAAATTGTTTCCTATATTTTATGTGGAAAAAGTAATAACAACCAGAGTGAATCCCATAACAACTTGGAGGGAAACTTATTATGGCCAATGAGACAACAGCAGTGCACGTTACCCACGAGACAGTGGGGAAGGTTGGAGGTATAGGAGCCGTCCTGCAGGGCTTTTTCACCTGCAAATCTTACCTTGATGCAATTGACAGGTCAATCCTTGTCGGCCCTTTGTTCACCACCGAAGGCTCTGTATCAGAGCGGCTCGGCGAAGATGGTGAAGTGTTTTATTCATCTATTGATGGATTTGTAAATACGGGATACGCTCCGGCCTTTCGTAAGATCGAAAAATTCTACAATGCAGGCATTGTCTATGGCAGACGAACATTTGTTGACGAACAGACTGGAATAAAAAGCTCACCTGAGGTGGTCTTGGTCGATGTCAAACTTGTAGATAAGGATGTGATTAACGAATTCAAAAGGCGTCTGTTCGAGGAATTTGGTATCCAAAGCCATTTACACGAACACCTGTGGGAATACGAACAATATGTCAGATTGGCACCGGTGGCAATTGCCGTGCTGAAAGCGATTGGTGCAGCTAAGGATTCGACAGTTATAATTTCTCATGAGTTTATGGGAATGCCAACGGCGCTGGCGGCTGTTCTCGAATCTTGCTGTCATTTCAGGACGGTTTTTTATGCCCACGAAGTAGCCACGATGCGACACATTGTAGAGGAACATCACGGGCACGATACAATGTTCTATAATGTTATCAAGTATGCTCACAAGGACAGACTTTTTGTCAACGAAGTGTTCGGCGACCAGAATTCCTATTTCAAGCACGCCCTTGTGGAGGCCTCGAAATACTGTGACCGTATATACGCAGTGGGCGATTATGTCGTGGACGAATTGCGGTTCCTCTCCCCGGAATTCGAAAGCGCAAGGATAGATATAGTATATAACGGCATCCCGGCATATCAAATCGGTGTTAGAGACAAGCTTGCATCAAAAGAAAAACTGCAGCAGTATTGCCAGAACCTGTTGGGCTATAAGCCGGATTTTGTCTTTACGCATGTTACAAGATTGGTGAAAAGCAAGGGAATGTGGCGTGATTTGCGTGTGCTCGAACATCTGGAAAAAGAGTTCAGGACGCAGGGTAAGACTGCGATGCTGCTTGTCCTTTCGACAGAAGTTACACGTCGTCGCACCAGTGATATATACAATATGGAATCGGCCTATAATTGGCCTGTGGCACACCGTGAGGGTTGGCCGGATTTATCAGGAGGTGAGGCAGATTACTATACGGCTGTACAGGAATTCAACGCCAGAAGCAGGAATATAAAAATCATTTTCGTCAATCAGTTCGGCTTTGCGCCAAAAAGATGCGGCAGGAGAATGCCGGATGATATGGAATTTATGGACATTCGCAAAGGCACCGATGTCGAATTTGGTCAGAGTATTTATGAGCCGTTTGGTATAGCTCAGCTTGAACCGCTGACTTTCGGCGGAATATGTGTCTTCAGCAGTGTGTGCGGATGTTCGGGTTTCGTTCGGGATGTAACAGGTGCAGAAGATGTCAAAAATGTTATTATCGCAGACTATACCAACCTGCCGGCCCAAGGCTGTGCCGAGATCGAGGATGTATTACAGATTGAACGGACGGTGCGCGACATGATAGAGGCGGGCGAAAGCGAAAAAGTTGCGATGCAGATATGCTCACGCTTGCCTAAAAACGAGGCCGAGATTGAAAGTATGGTTCAAACCGGCTACGAGCTTGCAAAAAAAATGAGCTGGGACGTAGTAGTGAAAAACTATCTGCTGAGCAGCTTACAATCCATCTGTGTGGCGACGGATAACGAAAAAGTAAAAGTATCGGATGAACTTCACATTTCGTGATTCCTGTTTCGTATTCTACTTCACTTACCACTATTGGCGTTTTTCGACTTGACCGATGCCGGGAGGGTGGTTAAACTGCTCGACTGTGGGCAATATCAGAGACAAACCGGTAATAGGCATTTTAGGTGGTATCGGCTCGGGCAAAAGCACCGTTGCTGCTGAGTTTGCCAAATTAGGTTGTAAGGTCATTGACGCCGACAAAATTGCACACGAGCTGCTCGGTGAGCCGACTGTTAAAGAAAAAATAATCGCCTCTTTTGGCCGGGCTATTTTGGATTCCGAAGATAAAATTGACCGTGAGAAATTAGCGGAGGTTGTGTTTGCCGATGCCCAGAAACTCTCGTTGCTTAACGAGATAATCCATCATCTTGTCCTTCAACGGGCTGAGGAGCTTATAAAGCAATGTAATCGCCAAAATCAAGTCAAGGCAATCATGCTGGATATGCCGTTATTGGTGGAAGTTGGCTGGGATAAGCGGTGTGATAAGCTAATTTTTGTCGATTGCGAGCAAAAAATAAGGCTGGAAAGAGCAAAAAAATTGGGTTTTGAAAAAAATCAGGTGAAAATTCGAGAAAATTTTCAGATTTCTCTGGACAATAAGGCTAACCTCGCCGATAATATGATAGAAAACAATTCTGACTTCTCGGCTTTAGCCAAGCAGGTCGCTGATATTTTCACTTACATTGTGGACAATGGGTAAGTAAAGTTTATTATAGAACACGCATGTTTGTGTCTGTTCTTCGTAGTAAAACTGTTACGAAGGACGAATTACCCGTTTTTGATATATAGGTTTTATTTCAACTGTTCAAAGCTCAAATCTTATTGAATTCCAATGCTCGCACCTGCGGTTACGCGAGTGCAGAGGGGAAATTCCGTTCTCCGTAGTAAAACTACTACGAAGGATGAATAATTCTATGGAATCGTATCCCTGCTGTCCGCTTTTGCGGGAATGAGCTTTGCAGGGACGATTAAAGTTTTTGAAAAAAGAAAAGGAGTAATGATGGCTAAAGCTGTAAAGAGCACAGGCAAAAAACGCAAAAGCATAAAGAAAAAGGCCGTTGCAACAGAACAAGCTGCCTCCGAACAGGAAGAGCAAGCACTCGACTCGGTGAAGGCCGAAGACGTAGCAGGTCAAGTAGAGGATAACTCAGCTATGGATACGGCCCAAGAGACTATTGCTGCCGAGACCGAGGATGAAGCCCTGAGAGCTAAACAAGCTGAGGAGGAATCCACCCATGCCAAATACGAGAGGATTAAGAAAGGCAACTTGTATTTGACGGATTTGCAGAGACTGAACGTTGCGGAGCTGCACAATATTGCAAAAAATGAAAATATCACAGAATACAGCGCTCTTAAAAAGCAGGATTTGATTTTCAGGATTCTCAAGGAGCGTATTCGCCAGAACGGGCTGATGTATGGTGAAGGTGTGCTGGAAGTTCTGCCGGATGGTTACGGATTTTTGCGGAATACCGATTACAACTACTTGTCATCGTCGGACGACATCTATGTTTCACCGTCTCAAATCAGGCGTTTTGGCCTGCGGACAGGAAATATTGTATCGGGTCAAATCAGGCCGCCAAAGGATTCGGAGAAGTACTTTGCTCTTTTACGCGTTGAAGCGATTAACTTTGAGAACCCCGACAACCTTGCGGAAAAGGTGGTATTCAGCGATTTGACGCCACTGCATCCGGAGGAGCGTTTTATACTTGAGACTTCGCCGGAAGAGCTAAATATGCGGATAATTGATTTGGTAACACCGGTCGGTAGGGGTCAGCGTGGCCTGATAGTTGCTGCACCGCGAACCGGCAAGACAATTCTGCTGCAAAAAATTGCAAATTCCATGAGCACAAATCATCCTGATGTGAAACTGATAGTGCTTCTGATTGACGAACGGCCCGAAGAAGTTACGGAAATGGAGCGGAAAACCGCTGAGGACGTTGAGGTTATAAGTTCGACTTTCGACGAGCCGGCCGCACGCCATTGTCAGGTAGCCGAGGTCGTGATAGAAAAGGCAAAGCGACTCGTCGAGTACGGCGTAGATGTAGTAATCCTGCTGGACTCGATAACCCGTCTTGCCCGTGCTTATAATACCGAGATGCCGCACTCGGGCAGAATTTTGACCGGCGGTGTCGATGCCGGCGCAATGCAGATGCCCAAGAAATTTTTCGGCGCAGCAAGAAATATCGAAGAAGGTGGTTCGCTCACTATTTTCGCAACTGCGTTAATCGACACCGGCTCAAAAATGGACGAGGTAATCTTCGAAGAGTTTAAAGCGACCGGAAATATGGAATTGCACCTTGACAGGCGTCTGGTTGACAGAAGGACCTGGCCGGCTATAGACATCAGCAGAAGCGGAACCAGACGGGAGGAGCTGCTGCTCGACCCGAAAGAGCTACAGCTCGTGTATCGGCTGCGAAGGGTCCTGAGTGAATTGAATCCTGTCGAAGCAATCGAGCTGCTCAAAGGCAGACTTGCAAAGACACGAACCAACGCAGAGTTCCTGATGACAATGAACCTCGATTAGGCTTCAATAAAAGCACAAAATCACCTTTCGTAAGAGCAGGCAGAAATACCTGATTTGTGCTTAATTGTTCGCTTTACATTGTTGTTTGCTTTTATTAGGATAATATTCCGGCCAATGTGTTGCGCCGGAATTTTTTATAGGCGATTATCGAAACCGGAACAGTTATGAGCGAACAGCTCTCAACAGTTTATGAATCTAAAACGATAGAGCGGCAGGCAAATGAAATATGGTCTGCGCATTCGTATTTTCACGCTGAGCCACTGGGTGACGGCAAAGATAAAAAGACCTATACCATTGTAATTCCGCCGCCTAATGTTACGGCACCGCTGCATCTTGGCCACGCATTGAATAATACTTTGCAGGACGTCCTGATTCGCTTTCGCCGGATGCAAAATTATAACACACTGTGGATGCCGGGTACCGACCACGCCGGTATCGCTACCCAGACCGTCGTTGAAAAAGGTATCCTCTCGGAAGAAGGAAAACGGCGTACCGACTTCGAACGGGAAGAATTTGTCAGCCGTGTACAGGCCTGGAAGGATGAATATGAAGCCCGCATTATCAGTCAATTGAAAGCGATGGGCTGCTCCTGTGACTGGGAGAGAACTCGCTTTACGATGGACCAGGTTTGTGCTAAAGCTGTTCGGGCTGCGTTTTTCAAACTATTTAAGGATGGCCTGATTTATCGAGGCAAAAGACTGGTCAACTGGGACCCGGCCACCCAGACGGTATTGGCCGACGATGAGGTCGAGCACGAGCTGGTGCAGGGACATTTCTGGTATCTAAGGTATCCACTTGTCGAGCCGGTTGATATAGAGGGTGAAAGTATTGAGTATGTTACCGTCGCCACGACCCGGCCGGAGACAATGCTTGGCGACACCGCTGTTGCGATGAACCCGGCGGATAAGCGTGCCGAATATCTGCTCGGTAAAAAAGTTCGCCTTCCGATTGTAGGCCGGGAAATCCCCATCATCGCCGATGAGCACGTTGTGCTCCCCGACCCCGACAGTGATGATGAAAAGGCGCGATTTTCTACCGGCTTTTTGAAAGTTACACCGGCCCACGACCCGGACGACTGGGAAATCGGCCTCAGACACGGACTGGAAGTCATCAATGTGTTGGCGCCGGATGGCTCGATAAGCGACAAGTATGGCTGGGAAGATGCCGATGAGCCGGAAGCGCAATCTCTGCTCGGTATGGACCGTTTCGAAGCGCGTGAAGCGATTGTTGAATGGTTCCGAAAGGAAAATCTTCTCGAAGACGTTCGCGAATACGCCCACGAAGTTGGACACAGCTATCGAAGCCATGTGCCTATCGAGCCGTATCTGTCCGACCAGTGGTATATCGCGGTCAAAAAGCCTATCGAGCATTTGAGAGAAAAATTCGGTGAGGGTTTGATTGAGGGCACCGATGTGCCGGTCAATTCTTTAGCTGGCCTTGCCTTAAAACCACTGTTTGACGACCGGCTCCGATTTATCCCCGAACGCTACGCCAAAACCTACCAGGCTTGGCTGGAGAACCTCCGAGACTGGCCTATCAGCCGACAGCTCTGGTGGGGACACAGAATACCAATCTGGTCTATTGAACTTTCGATTGCAGTTCATGCAGGTCCTTACGATTCATATTCGGATAAAATGCACCTTCGTGCGGAAGAGTTTGAGGAGAACTTCATAAAATTCTTGGAAAAATGCAGTTTAACAAATGTTGTGTGTTATGAAAAACACAACTATGACGAAGTTAGATATAGATTCTATGTTTGTAGCAATGATCTAAAAGTTGACAAAGCTTTTGACTTATTAGAAAAAATCCTAAGCCGAAAAGGTAGCGAAGATGTCGATGTAGTGGCAAAGGAGAATGATGAGTTCAAAAACGAATTTTCCTCAGGCGCTTTTAATCAAATTGGGAATCTAAGAAGAATAATCAGTAATATTCAACAGGATCCAGATGTTTTGGATACGTGGTTTTCTTCAGCGTTGTGGCCATTCAGTACGATGGGTTGGCCGGATGAAACGCCTGAATTAAAAACATTCTATCCGGGCAACGTCCTTTGTACCGCACGCGAAATTATAACCTTGTGGGTCTCGCGTATGTTGATGATGGGTCAGTACTGTGCCGGCGATATTCCTTTCAGTGAAGTGTACATTCACGCAATGATACAGGATGGTCAGGGGCGCAAGATGTCCAAGAGTCTGGGCAACGGCATCGATCCATTGGTAGCTATCGACAGCCACGGGGCTGACGCGATGCGCTTTACATTAGCCAGTATGACCACCGATACTCAGGACATTCGGATGCCGGTGGAGTCAATGACGTTGCCCGATGGCCGCCGGGCCAATACCTCGCCAAAATTTGATATCGGCCGAAACTTCTGCAACAAGCTCTGGAACGCCTCGCGTTTTGCTATGATGAATCTTGAGGGGATTGACCCGGCTGAATTCGACGCGGACAAAATGGATATTACCGACAGATGGATTCTTTCCCGCCTGGCCAGAACTATTTCTGAGGTTACCGAGGCTCTGGAGCAGTTTAAGTACAGTGAGCCGTTATCAAGCTTGTACAGGTTTTTCTGGAACGAATTTTGTGACTGGTATCTTGAGTGGGTAAAACCGAGAATACAGGATGAGCGGAAAAAGCCGATTGCTCAAAACGTTTTAGCTTTTGTGCTGGACCAGACTCTGCGCCTGTTACATCCGTTTGTGCCGTTTATCACTGAAGGAATATTCCAGAAGCTGAACGAAATTGCCCCGTCGAGGCGGCTCAAGACCATAGCGGAATCTAAAGAGGCAAAAGCACTGGTTATAGCCCAATGGCCGGAGGGTCTTGAATCCTTAATGGATGAAGATGCTGAAAGGCAAATTGTGCTTGTCCAGGCTGCAATTCGGACTATACGAGATATCAGGAGCAATAGAAACATACCGTCAAATGAATCATTGGTTGTTTCCGCAAAGTCACAACAGCAAACCGTCGAGATTCTCAACGACAACGCGGAGCTTATCCGGCAGTTAGCCGGCGTAAAAGAATTTAAAGCGGGAATAGCACTTGTAAAACCGGCTAACGCTGCTATATCAATTATGGAAGATACAACGGAAGTTTATGTACATGATGCTGTTGACCTGCAGGCCGAACGGGCAAAGTTGGAAAAACAAAAGGAGCAGGTCGAAAAGGCTAAAAAGGCGGTGGAGGCCAAATTAGCCAATGAAAATTTTGTTATCAAAGCCAAGCCGGAAGTGGTCGCTCAGGCCAGAGAAAGACTGGCAGAGCTCTCGGAACAATTAGAGACAGTTGAAAAACACCTTTCGGAATTATAAAATAGTAGATGAGTAAAATGCGTAGATGAGTGGATGCGTAAAGGAACAAGTCATAGGCCTATACACTCATATACGCATATATGAGATAAAGGTGGTGCCAAAATGGAAACGGAAGCCGAATTGTCGCGTATAATCATTAACGAAATGTCCGACCAGCAGATAATTGTCTTGAAAGAGCGTTATGGCCATCGGAGTTTTCCCATTGTTATTGGCATAGTTGAGATTTTTGCAATCGACCGCCGATTAAAGGGCATCAAACCGCCGCGTCCGATGACGCATGATTTGTTGGCTGATGTAATTGAAAATCTCGGCGCAAGAATAGAAAAGATAGTTATAAATGACTTACGTCACCATACATTTTTTGCCAAGATACATTTGAGCCTTAACGGGCGAACCGTCGAAATTGATTCCCGTCCTTCCGATGCGATTGCCTTAGGGGCGGCGTCGAACGCCCCTATTTATGTTGCTGAGCATGTTTTTGAGCAGACTTCTCAGTGAGGAAAGTTGAAATAATCAACAGCCCAACGCCAATACAAAGCAAGCTGTCTGCGACGTTGAAAGCCGGCCAATGGTAATCGTGGTAATAGACGTCGATAAAGTCACGTACTAAACCGTCATTAAAAATCCTGTCATAAAGATTGCCGCAGATACCGGCTGTAAACAGGCCCAGGGCGACCTGAACCAGTCTGTGGCCGTTTCCGCTAAAAAGAAAAACCCCAAAGACTACCACCAGAGCGACAATCGAGACGACCGTTAGGAAATAGGGCTTGCCGGCCAGGACGCCAAAGGCGGCCCCGTTGTTCAAGGCCCTTATCAATCGCAGGAAACCATTAATAACCGTTGCGGTCTCACGGTTTTGTAACCAATTGAACACCGCTTTTTTACTCAATAAGTCCAGCACCAGCCCACCCAGCATCAATGACCAGAAAATCAGATGTGCTTTTGAATCCGGAAGCGCGAGCGAGCGGCGCTTTAAAGTCCCCCCCTCCGAACTCGCCCGCGTACTACTTTTTTCTGCCATGGTCTCTGTCATAATTGGCGTTCAGCGTATCGCATTTACTGGCTGTAATAACTGTCCAGTGTTTATTTTGCTTTGCATATTCTATCGGCACGCAATTATATCAAAGTAAATATTGCCGTCAAAAACTTTTGGCAGAGCAGGGATTATTGTTTTTGGAGTTGCTTCTCGTAGAATACATGCAACACTTGTCATTCTGAACGAAGCGTAGCGAAGTGAAGTCGAAGATCCGCTAAGGCGGGAATCTCTCTGGTCTGGAAATTTAGAGATTCTTCGTTTGCCTCTGGCGGACTAAGAATGACAACTACGTTGTTTTCTATGGAGCATTTTGGCTGGCAAATTTTTCAAATCTGCGAATTGAGAATTGACAATCCGTAATTAATATTGTAGCGTAATGGAAATCCGCCGTCTTTTGGCGGAATATGTGACTAATAGTCAATAGTCGATTACTGGGCCCGGGTGGCGGAATTGGCAGACGCGCCAGCTTGAGGGGCTGGTGGGAATTTTCCCGTGCTGGTTCGAATCCAGTCTCGGGCAGTGGTTCAACTCAGCATTCGCT
>JBAQFY010000418.1:0-15610 GCA_049287505.1 Sedimentisphaerales bacterium
TCGAGAAATTCGATGCAACGGTGCGGACAGCTAAGCAGTCGGGAGCAGAGGTAGTCCGCATAGCCATAGGCGGTCGGCGCTATGAGCAGTTCAGCAAAGCCGAACAATTCAGAGCGTTTGCAGAGCGTACCTACAAGTCACTGCAATTAGCTGAGCCGGTAGCGGCCAAACACCGTATGCGACTGGCGATTGAAAATCACAAGGACTGGCGCATCGGTCAAATGCTGGATATGCTCAGGCGCATTGACAGCGAATACATCGGCGTATGCGTTGACACGGGCAACAGCTTTGCTCTTCTCGAAGACCCGATGGCGGTTGTCGAGGCGTATGCACCTTATGGCTTTGCATCCCATCTAAAAGATATGGCCGTGGCCGAATACGAAGATGGCTTCCTGCTTGCCGATGTCACGCTGGGGCAAGGCCTGCTTGACCTGCCTCGAATGGTTCAGATACTTCGTAACGCAAAGCCCAAAATACAATTCTGTTTGGAGATGGCAACCAGAGATCCGCTGAAAGTCCCTTGTCTGACGGAGAAGTATTGGGCGACGTTTGAAGATGTGCCCGGCTCCGACCTGGCCCGTACTCTTAGATATGTCCGCGCAAATGCCTCGCCGGAGAGTCTGCCAAAGGTAAATCATCTGCCGCTGGATGAGCTGGTCAGGCTTGAAGAAGATAACATCAAAAAATGCCTTTCCTTCGCAAAGAAGCACCTGGACCTGTGAATGATGGTATCGGGACAATGTTTGGAGGTCTTTTCTTATGAATCCGGTAGTTATTTTGGTTATTGGCGTTGCCCTGCTTATTGCGATGATTATAGTACTGCGTGTCAATGCGTTTGTTGCATTGATAACCGCTTCGATAATCATTAGCTTGCTGGCTCCAGGCGATTTTGCGGATAAGGTCTCTCGCGTGGCTGAAGCGTTTGGCTCGGTTGTCGGGGCTATCGGTATCGTGATTGCGCTGGCCGCTGTCATCGGCAGATCTCTTATGGACAGCGGCGCCGCCGACCGCATCGTACGGTCCTTTCTCAAAGCCCTGGGCGAAAAAAGAGCATCAACGGCTCTTATGGGAAGCGGCTTTATACTGTCGATTCCCGTGTTTTTCGACACTGTTTTCTACCTTCTTGTCCCGCTGGCTCGCTCGCTCTGGAGGCGAACACAAAAGAACTACGTCTTGTACCTCACAGCTATTGTCGCAGGGGCCGGAATCTCTCATACACTTGTCCCGCCAACGCCAGGTCCTCTGTTTATGGCCAACCGTTTTGGCGTTGACCTTGGAGTAATGATGGGAATGGGCATCCTCGTGGGCCTGCCCACAGCAGCCCTCGGATTAATCGTTTGTAAGCTGCTCAATCGGTTTGTGGATATTCCGGTGCGTCCTTATGCCGGCGAGGCGGAACCGGAACAGCTCGAGGACGACCAGCTCCCCGGGTTCTGGACTTCAATCGCACCCATTATTTTGCCGGTCATCCTGATTTCAATGAACACAATGACCAAAGCGCTGGACGTGGGCGGACCGCTGGCCCAAATCACGGCTGTTTTGGGTAATCCTAACCTGGCTCTGCTCCTCTCAGCGGCGATGGCGATGTTTGTGCTTGTTCGCAGTCGAGGTTTATCTCTCAAAGAGCTTTCCCGGAAGATGGATACTGCTCTTATGAGCGGTGGCATTATTATTCTCATAACGGCTGGTGGCGGTGCTTTCGGCGCAATGCTCCGAGCCGCCGGCGTCCAGGATGCGGTCAAGGGATTTGTCGATACGGGAGGCCAGGGATTGGGACTTACAATCCTGCTTTTGGCCTTTGCTGTCTCATCAGTCATAAAGTTTTCGCAAGGCTCAGGCACCGTAGCTATGATTACGACTGCTTCCATGTTTGCGGCTATGGGCATATCGAAAGAAATGCTGGGTTGCAATCTCGTTTACTTGGCTATGGCTATCGGCAGCGGCTCACTCGTCGGAGACTGGATGAACAATAGTGGATTCTGGATCTTCGCGCGAATGGGCGGTCTGACCGAAATCGAGACGCTCAAATCCTGGACCATCCTCACCGCCGCGCTCGGACTAATCGCCCTGGCTTTTACTATGCTCTTTGCATCTGTGCTTCCGTTGGCCTAAGAGCAGTGGTTCTGTATTATACCAATTTTATTTATTGATTGCCGACCCGCTGCGACGCATCGCGGCGAGTTACCTGACCTCGTCATTCCTGCGAAAGCAGGAATCCAGGCCCTCCCAGTAAGTATAGTGTACAATTTCTTCGGCAATTTTTAACTATAATTGGTATCACTTTACACTTAAAGGGCCTGAAGTTATGGATATCAGGAGAACAGAAAATCAGGATGCACGTTATCATCAGAACAGGATATTAGGAAAAACAATGCTACTTTGCAAAAGCTACGTAGCGCGAGCCTGATGTCCTGATAACCTGATGCCCACTACCTGGTATCCTGATATGCTGATAATCTGAATCTTATCTCTCAGCTCGCACTTCGACCTTGGCCAGCTTCTCGTAGAACTGAATGATTCCGCCATGGTCGTCTGCGCCCTTGCCGTCCACTTTCAATGCCTGCATCACCTCCATTACTGCACTCGATAAGGGAACAGGAACCCCTACCTCATGTGCGGTATCGAGTGCGTTGGCCAGGTCCTTGATGTGCAGCTCGATGCGAAATCCCGGCTTGAAATTGCCTTCGAGTACCAGCGGCATCTTTGCATCCAGAACAGCGCTGCCCGCCAGTCCTCCACGAATCGCCTTGAAGACCTTCTCCGTGTTGACGCCTGCTTTGGCTGACAGCACCATTGCCTCCGACATTGCGGCGATGTTCAGCGCGACGATGATCTGATTGGCTAATTTCGTCATGTTGCCGCTGCCAATCTCGCCTACCCGCGTTATGGAAGCCCCCATCACGCCCAAAATGCCTTCGACCTCATCGAATGTCTTTTGCGGTCCCCCAACCATGATTGCAAGCGTGCCGTCTTTGGCTTTGGGCTCACCTCCGCTCACCGGAGCATCGAGCATAAAAACCCCTTTTTCCTTTGCTCTTTTTGCAACCTCCTTGCTCGCCAGAGGCGCAATGGAGCTCATATCAATAAGGATAGTGCCCGGCTTAGCTCCCTCCAGAACGCCATTCTTACCCAGCACTGCTTCCTTGACCTCTGGGGAGTTGGGCAGCATGGTTATTACAATTTCGCTCTTTTCGGCGACCTCTTTGCTCGATGAGCCTGCCTTCGCTCCGGCCTCAACCAGGTCATCGATTTTCTCAGGTGCAATGTCGTAAACTGTGAGTGGGTAGCCCTTTTTGAGCAGATTCTTGGCCATAGGGTTGCCCATAATTCCTAATCCAATAAAGCCAATATTTTTCATTGTTAAACCTTTCGTGTCTGGTTAATTAGTTAATTGGTTAATTGGTTAATTAGTGAGTTGACTACTCACTACTCACTACTCACCACTCACTACTTACCACTAAACGAGCTGGAAATTCTCCAATAATTTCCAGCCGCCTTCGTAAAACTGTGCAAGAGTCTTTTGTGTTACCCCGTATGCAATGAAATCCTTCGGCTTCATCCCTTCCGGTTCATAAGCCCGAACAAACTCAGGCAATGCAGAGAGTCTCTCAATTACATCCTGGGGTATCTGGTGGTCAATGCGCTCCTCGCAGGGCAATTCAGCGGACAGCAGCATCTCCTGGTACGGCGGAGCAATAGACATAATGAGCTTCGCTCCCGCCAGTTCTGTCATGTGATAAGTCCCCCTTAGGGCGGCGACAATCAACGTGGCTTCATAGTTGTGCTGTTTGTAGATGGAATAAGCCCGTTTGGAAACAGCCAAACCCGCCTGACGAATATCGGATTCGCTGATATCGGCTTTGCTGTCGTGCGCCACGTCTCTAAGATAGTCATCGAGGCGCCCAATCATAATGACGGCGAAGCACTTGCCCGGCTCGACCCTGTTCTGTCTGGCTCGTTGCATACCCCGGCGGTGTCTCTCGGCAATGGCAATTACCTGCGGCACCGTATAGCTTATCGTTAGTGTGGCCGTGATGCCTTCTGCGGTACAGTCCTCGAGCACATCCAGCCCTGCCGCCGTGGCGGGCAGCTTGACCGCAATATTAGGTGCCCAAGCGTGAAAACGCCTTGCCATTGGAAGCATACATTCCCTTTCTGCCGCGCGGGCGGGATTAACCTGGGCGCAGACGTAGCCCATCCGGCCAGAGCTTTTTTCATATTGCGGCTCGAGATGATGGGCAGCGTGCGATATTGCTATGCTCATGAGCTTTTCGGCTTTTCTTTCCGGCTCTAAGTGCTCTGACAGCACATTGTCTATCTCCTTGGCCCATGCGTCTTTTTTCCTAAACAGTGCAAGATGTGAGAGAAAAGGATTGGTGGTAGCACCGATGGCGCCCCTCTGGATACCGCGCTCGAGCTCGCTCGGTTCTGCCGAATCATGCCACCATACTGTCTTGGTATTTTCGATTGCCCACTGCAAGTAGCCTGTCTTCTTCATAGCTAACTCCCGAGAGTCTTTGCTCGAAGGATATACGATTCGCTCCCATTGGGCAAGGCATTCTTTTTTACAGAACAAGCGGCCACAGACTTCACAATCGGCTTTCACCGGTAAAACGGGATAATACCGATTCTATTTATTGATTGCCGACCCGCTGCGACGCATCGCGGCGAGTTACCTGACCTCGTCATTCCTGCGAAAGCAGGAATCCAGGCCCTCCCGGTAAGTATAGTGTACAATTTTTTCGGCAATTTTTAATGGACTTGGCCATCCCTGACGGGACTATAATTGGTACAGCATTCTCCTTACGATATGATTGCGGCTGATTCCGCTTGCCACCCTGTGTCACAGTGGACCCCGTTAGAGCCTTTTTCTTCCGGGCCTCTAACGACGGGGTGGACGGATTCCTGATTGACAAGCGGCGATAGGATGAAGATGGAAAAGAGCCTGCCGAAGATATGTCCGGCAGGATCAATAGACTATGCTTTTTTTACGTTGTGCTGCGTCTTCTGAATGTACGGACAACCTTCGTACCATTCACCTTCTGGCTGCCCCTGGAACTCGTCAGCTCTCCTGTAAGCTTCGAGTCCTCCAGTTTTCCTTCGAAGCTCATTTCAAATTTCTGCTCACCGAATTCCAGAACGATATTAAAACTCACCTTGTCACCTTCAAAATTGACCTTCTTAATGGGAATAGCCCCATACAATCCGCTCATGTCCGGGTTTACCATTAGTCTCTGCTTGCGATTGCCCCGCTCGGATGTGACTTCAAGATTCCAGGTGCCGATAAGGGAGCCGCCAATCAGTTTTCCCTCAACCGTAATCTCTCCCCTCTCAGACTTCATCACGCCGGAAAGCGTATCTCCCCGGACGGTTCCCTCAAAGGCCGATTCCCTCTGACTGTCCTGATATGTGCTTTTTCGCTTGAAGGTCAGATTACCCCGTTCGTATTGCACGTCCGTAATCTCACTTTCGCCCCGTTGGCTCTGCCATTGAGCCGTGAGCTTGCCTTCCTTGTCAGCATTGACGATAAGCTTTGATGTTACTTCCCGCTCACCGATCTTATACTTCATCTCCCAGCTCCCGACCGCACGAGGTACTCTTGGGCTGCGCTTGCCCTCGAGCTTATTCTCCCCTCTGTCGCTCGACAGAATCCCGGAGATTTTTCCATCCTCGATAGTTCCTTTGAAGCTCGACGTCGTGGATTCGCCTTCACGATTTTGACGGCTCCACGCGAAGCTGAGCTGACCTTCTTCATACTTGACGTCTTTCAGCTCGCTAAGTCCCATGAAACTAATCCAACTACCGATTTGGTTACCCTCACTGTCCCTGGAAAACGACAGAATCGATTCGAACTGTCTCCCATCGTAATCGACCTTGACCTGCCAGTCGCCGTATAATCCCCTTCCGCGAGATTGAGACGGCTGAGCCCTGACCTCTGCTGAGAGTATGGTCAGAACCATCAGCGAACAATACAGGACTGCCTTGAAAATTGTTTGGTGTTTCATAATGTGTTCCTCCAAAAAAGAGATTAGTTATTTGGCTGCTCGCTTTGTACCTTATCGACTTTCGATTGTCAACGAGAAAAATCTCAAAAATCTCAAAAATGGGAAGATGTTTTTGCAAGAGCCAACAATAGGCCCTAAGAAGTGGGTTTTGGGCAAACATCTGCAATATCAACGATGTAATTAATTGCAATTCCCGACGGTAGTTATGGTTCGCCGACGCTCCATAGCCTGCTCCGCCATAGTGTTACGAAGGCTGGAAGCTTTGGCGGTGGAGCACAGACTGCTATTCATACTTTCCCCCGTTAGAGCCTTTTCCTTTCGGGCCTCTAACGGGGCTTACCCGCCGTGTCGCGGCCATTCGCCGCGTTGCTTCGCAACGGGCGTCGCGACAGGCCCGCCTGCTCGGTAGCCGCAGCGATGCTTGCGCCCCGCTCGAAGGTGATATCCTGGTCCGCCAAACACTTCTCCAGAGCCGACAGACATAGCATAACATTACTCAGTGTGCAGGCCGAGCCCATCAAGCCGATACGCCATGCCTTTCCTTTGAACTTGCCCAGTCCGCCGCCGATTTCGATGTTGAACTCGTTGAGTAGCTGTTTTCGTACCGTAACATCGTCCACGCCGGCAGGTATGGAGACCGCATGCGCTTGTCAAGGGAGGATAGGACCGTTGTAGGATCGCTGAATATACCATAAATGCTCTTTGAAAAGTTCATAGAGGGGACAGCTGTTGTAAGCCAATGTCCTCGAAAGCAATCAAATGATCAAAATCGAGTGTGGTTTCGTTGTTTTTTTGATTCAACACTGGACATTCTCTGTATTGACAAGGGTAGGCGGGCAATAAGGATCAAAACCTATGCAACGTTTTTGAGCCGATAGCCTATGATTCTTGTTTCCCGGAAAAAATGTTGATAGATATGACACGGCACTGTCTTTGAATCACGTTTAGGTTTCTTTGGCTTTTTGTTGTAGTAAACATCATCAGGCCGGAAACCTTCCAATGTCATATGAGGACGCCAGCTGTTATACCAACATTCAAATTCTTCACACAGCATGGTCAGGTGATCAAACCTTTTAATGATCGGGACTCGCTTGAGCCATTCGTATTTCAGAGTTTTAATGACTCTTTCCGTGACAGAAATTGACCCATGTTTTCCTACGGCTCCAAAGCGAGGTTTTACATTCCAACTATCCAGTAGTTCTGCAAAAACATTTCTGGTGAAAACACCGGCCTGATCTGAAATAATGTGTTTAGGTGCTCCATGTTTTTCGATAGCACTTTCCAAAGCATTATTGATCCATCCTGCGTTGGGTCCTTCAAGCGGAGTCACGGACATGACTTTACGGGAAAAATGATCAATCACAACAAAGATATTAATAGACCAGAATCCCCAACACAAAACCATTGTGGTGTTGACAGACCAAACATGATTTGGATACCAAGTAGGAATGGAGCGGGATTCTGTTTTCTCTTGAGCTTCTCTCGGAATTTCAAAAGATGTAGGAGTGTTTCGGGGCTTTGGTCTTTGAAGGATATTTCGAACGGTAGAGGCTGAGATAAAGATATTCAAGAGGGCCAGCTGGTTTGCTATCCGAATCCGCCCCCAGTTGATGTTTGATTTTGTTATTTGCCATATCAGAACTGCAATTTCTATGGGTGTTTTATTGGCTGGAATACTGGTTTGCTGCAGATCTTCGATCTTATGCAGCCACCGGTAGAGAGTAGATCTGGCGATGCCAAAATACTCAGTTACCCTACGCCTTGGTATCTGGAATGTTTCCATTTGCCAGAGGATGAAAAGCTTTTCTCGAAGGGTGTATCGAGTGTTTTTCTGTTTCTTCTTGATCCCTTTTTGAAGGATTGACACCTGCATCTGTAGCTGTTCAACCATGTCCCTGAGAAAGAGGATTTCCTTGTCTTTGGCGTCCACCTCCATGGCAGCAAGGCGTTTTAAGCTCCGTTTTCGAACTATGCCTGAAAATCGAGCCGCAATTACGACTGCTTTGATGATCATCGATACAGCAAAGTTGATGATGTCGGGATTCTTGTCCATGATGTCTGTTTTAATGCTCCTCCAAGGTATATAGAAAGCCAATTTGAGACAGAGATTATAGCAGAAAGTGGGCAAAATGGCGAGCGAGGAGCCCAAGGGCGTAAATGTCCATTTTGTAAAAGGTTAGACTAAATGTCACGTGGTACTATTGGCCCTTGACAAGCGCACAGGGAAGCTATGTCCCGGTAAAACCAGCGGTTTTCACCTCGTACAAGCCTGAAAAAACTCGCTTGTTTTAGGGCTAGTTAGAGTCTAAGATAGTAGCATGATCTAAATACACGTATTTAGACGGAGGCTTCACAGAATCATGAGCCAGCGGATGCGATTTGAGTGTCCACAGGCCACTTAAATTCATGAATCACTACACAGAGTCATTTTGATTAAGATTTTCATGGACTATACTTCATTCCAAGCTCATTCAACAGAAAAGCATGGTAATGGACACTTTCCTCAATCTGTTCACTTAGCGGAGTAGACAATCCATGACCAGTCTCTGAACTGGTTCTCAGTAGAATATGCTTTCCCGATGAAGTCGCCTCCTGCAGCCTGGCGGTCATCTTGCGTGAGTGCATCGGATCAACGCGAGGGTCGTTGGCACCTGTGATAAACAATACAGAAGGATAGGCTGTTGCATCTTTGACGTTATGGTAAGGCGAATAAGCATAAAGTGCACGAAATTGTTCGGGATTCTTAACAGTACCAAATTCCGGGATGTTAAACTCTCCGTTGGGCGCAAGTTCCACTCGTAGCATGTCATATATCCCAACAAACGAAACCACAGTCTTAAGAAGTTCAGGATGTTGGGTAATCATGGCACCCATTAATAATCCGCCATTACTGCCACCAATAATTGCCAGTTTCTCAGGCAATGTATAACCGGCGTCGATCATATGCTGCATGACAGCAGCAAAATCATCAAAAACGTTCTGCTTACTGGTGAGCATACCTTCCTTGTGCCATTGCTCACCAAACTCACCACCACCTCGAAGATTAGCTTGTGCATAAACACCCCCTTGGTCAATCCAAACACGGAGCAGAGAACTGAACCTGGGTTCGATACTGACTCCGTATCCCCCATAGCCTGTAAGTAAAACCGGATTCGTGCCGTTAATCTTTATTCCCTTGCGGCGTATGATATTGACGGGTACTCGAGTTCTGTCTTTAGAAATGGCATATTCACGTACAACCTCACAGTCAGAAAAGTCAACGGGCGACTTGCTAACAAGGGCCGTCTTGCTGGTTATCTCTTTGTCAGGATTGAACAGATACCACGCTGAAGGATTAAGGTATGAAGAGTTTTGATAGAGAATCTTATCATCCTCCAAAGCAACAATTTGTCCTACATTAGATACCGGAAGAATGTCCGGACCTTCTTGCTGCTGTCCCTGGTAGTCGAAGACACGAATCTCAGAGGGACCGCCAAGCTGATAGGTAACGTATATGCGTTTTGGGGTAACCACAATTGGAGGGTTGCCATAGAAATCGGAAACGATAGTATCCTTGCCTTCAGGAACAATTACTTCCGCTTTCTCTAAAGAAAAATCAACTAAGGAGGCCTTCATTATTTTACCACGAGGTGCATCGACTCGAGATATCAAAAACAGCGTGTCATTAGTGCCAAACGTCGCCTGTACGACCTGGTCATCATAATCAGCTATCCGCTTCCATTGTCCTGCCGGTATACGAATATAGTGGGCAAAACGTCCACTATCACCATATTGAACGGTTGCCAGTACGTTCCCGGAATCGGCATCTGTTTCGAGAATAATTTCCGCTATCCGGGGTAAGTCCTTGCCGATCTCATAATTATCATTATCAGGTGACGTTCCTATCCTATGGAACCAGACTTGCTGATAGAAGTCCATATCTTCCGTTGGACGTTCATTCTTTCGTGGATACCGCGTGTAGTAGAAACCTGAACCGTCTGGCGTCCAAGTAATATCGCCTCCGGCAGTACCACCATTGACACGGGAAATGACCTCCCCAATTTCCCTGCCACCCTCTGTTTCATAAATATGCACATCTCCGCTCTCTGAGCCGCCGACCGAAAGCGAGACAGCGACAAGACTGCCATCAGGAGACGGCACGTACCAGTCGATAGATGTTGAACCTCCCGGATCTATTTTCGTTGGATCAACCATGACTCGCTCAGACTCCGGCTCTGTTGCCGAAGGCATAACTACCAGAAACGGCTGCTCCACTGGGGGTTGCCGCTTCATAGCAAAGAGTTTTGCCTTTCGCCAGCAAACCGAGTAATAGTTAACAGTCTCTGCAGTCAGTATCCCTGTAATCCGCTCACGAAGCTCTTCGACATAGGGCAGATTGTCTAATATATTCCGGGCGTAAGCATTCTGCTTATTGCTCCAGGACTGCACGAGGTCATCATTCCAATCTTCAAGCCACTGATACGGGTCGACAACCTTAACACCATGATAAACGTTTGTAACAGGTACTTGAGCAGTTTGAGGCGGCGAATAAGTTGCGCAGCCACTAAGAACGAACAGCAGAATAGATATGAGTTTCATATACCGCATCATTAAATCTTTTCACTTGAGTGAAATGGTTTACACGTTCTTTAAGTCAGATTTTACACAATTTCTTTATCCAGACAATATTAAATAACAAGCAGCAAGCAACAAAATATAGAGGCAGTTAGGCACTATGAGATGTCCAGCCAATTGAGAAATTCGACCGACGGCGATTTTCCTCTCCCAATTGAATCAACGGCCTTCTGACATACAACATCTGCTAAGCGAACCACCGCAGTGCCAACAGGCAAAGTATTCAGAGCTTGTTTCTGTTCATCCGTAAGATTCATATTAGATGTTATTGCCTGAACATCTGAGCGAAGCCTCTGGCTAAAAGCAATGGTTGCATATGAATTGGTAAAGGCAACCTTGTTCAGCAATTATGCCGTTAACCCACAAAAACATGGCCCAAGCCGTATTGTCTGACCATTCTGTTCGAAGTCTCAAGAATCGATTTCTTGGATTCATTTGATTTCTTGAGGAGCAAACTGTGTGCCTCCTCAAGTATAATCATATGCGTCAGTTCTTCTGCGGTCTCTGGGCAAGACGATACCTGTACAGGTACAAAGTCAAGGCTTCGGAGAACAGAAGCCTTTGGTCAAATCCCTCTGTCTTTATATCGAATCCTGTTTTTCCATACATATTCACACCTCCAGCAAAACCACTCCAATGGTGATTCGCTCAGTAAGGGGCGAGCCGCCATTGCTCTACAGGCTATGCTTCACGCGGATAAACAGTTTGATTCAATACAATCCCTCGCTTATACTATTCAGGGTAATTTATAATCTGATTTGAGGATTTGCTGATGGCAACAACAACAAAAAAAGAACTTATCGACCGAATTACAAAGAGGACACAATGTAAGAATGTTACTGTCAAAGAAATAGTACAGCAATTCCTCGATGAGATAGCCGCAGAGCTTGCCAAGAACAACCGCTTGGAGTTTCGCGACTTTGGTGTCTTTAAAGTCCAAGAACGAGCAGCAAGAACTGCTCAGAATCCTAAAACTCTGGAAAAAATCCAAGTCCTTGCAAAACGGACAGTGAAGTTCAAGATGGGGCGGATGATGAGGGAGAAGATGAATTCTAAGGGTGGGAAGAAGCGGTGAGCAGATTTGGGGGCACTGGCCAGTTGTTTACCCGAACAAGAGGGAACCGCAGACGTAGAGGCCTTAGTCCAGCCCCTGTATCGCATTGGCAACAAGCCTTCTACTCTTTTGCCTGGCAGGGGCTATGTCAACATGCTGCCAGGGTGACCGCTGTCGCCGTACCAGCACATATCAGCCGAATCTACTTTACACTCCCTCGGTCTCGGATCTTTCCGGTTTGACAATACTCCCCCATGCCGTATAATGTGCCAGAGCTTATTCGCTCTGGCGGTAGACACCGCACTGTCCGTTCTGAAAAAACAGGGTATGAAAGGCGAATCCACAGGCCTCAAACAGAAAGGAATGTCAATGAAAACGGCAAATAGATCAAAAACAGAAGAAATTTCACGCAGGCAATTCCTGAAGAAGAGTTCAGCGACAGCGGCATCTCTAACAGCATTGAGTGCCAGTATACAACCCAAAATCTATGCAGCTGGCACGGAAGCCATGAAAATCGGCTTGATCGGTTGTGGCGGGCGCGGCACAGGAGCGGCAGGGCAGGCGCTTAATGCCTGCAAACGAGCCAAACTCGTGGCAATGGCCGATGCCTTTGAAGACCGTCTTGAACAAAGCTACCGTTCCATTCGGAAAATAAACCCCGAACGCGTGGACGTGCCCCCCGAACGGCGATTTGTAGGTATGGACGCATACGCGAAAATCATCGAGGCGGATGTGGACATGGTGCTTCTGACAACACCGCCGGGATTCAGGCCTTTGCACTTTGAAGCAGCCGTCAAGGCGAACAAGCATGTGTTCATGGAGAAACCTGTTGCCGTTGACGTTCCAGGTATTCGCCGGATGATCGCTGCCAACGAACAAGCGAAGAAAAGGGGATTGGCCATAGCGGTGGGTTTGAACATCCGCCACCAGAATAGCTCCCGCGAGGTGATCAAGCGTGTCCACGATGGAGTGATCGGCAAGATCAGTTTCCTGCAAGCCTATGGCAACAACGCCGGGGTGTGGGTCCGGCCTCGCCAGCCTGTCCAGAGCGAAATGGAATACCAGATGCGCAACTGGTACTACTTCAATTGGCTTTGCGGCGACTTGATCGTTGAGCAGACCGTCCACTCGTTGGACCTTGTCAACTGGGCCAAGGGGGACCATCCGGTCGAAGCCCAGGGTATGGGAGGACGGCAGGTCCGAGTTGGTCCTGACTACGGTGAGATCTACGATCACCACGCAGTCGAATACACCTATCATGATGGCACGAAGATGTTTCTGTTCTGCCGACATATTCCCGGCTGCTGGAATTCTGGCGGCGGCATTGCTCACGGCACAAAGGGCCAGGCTGACTTGGGAAGCGGAGTACTTAAGGTAGAGGGGCAAGAGCCGGTTCGATTTGATCGAGGCATCGCCGGGCATCAGGCTGAACACGATGACCTGTTCGCGGCTCTGGATGCAGGCCAACCATACAACGAAGGCGATTACGGAATTACCAGCACGATGACAGCCATCCTCGGCCGCATGGCAACATATTCAGGCCAGGTGGTCACGTGGGATGAGGCGATGAAATCCGAGACCGACCTGAGTCCGCAACGCTACAGTTGGGACGCTGAAGCCCCCGTCAAGCCCGGTGCAGACGGCCTCTACGCCTGTGCCTTGCCGGGCCAGACAAAGCCGTACTGATAGGATCCATGCGCGCTTGGGTGTTCGGCTTAGAGCTGCGAATGGATAAGGCACTGTTCTTCGAAGCTCGGAGAGTACATTGAGAGGGTCATGAAGGACCCCGTCCTGTCCGAGTAGCGTATTTCCAAAAGAACTCGCAGGTTTTGTGCCCGTCAGAATCCTTCTCCCAGCCCACACCCTCACACCTCCGCACCTCTCATCTTCCCCCTCTTAACCCGATACACTCGCCACTCTATCCCGGGCATTTCTCTGTGTTCTTACTTCGCGACAACCAGTTCGCTGGCATCCTGTTCATCGCCCCGGTGATGAATCCGAAGACATGACATGAACGTCGCGCCAACGGCTCGCTCACGGATGGCTCCAGATTTGCCCGCTGTCGTTCTGCGATCGACGCGAAGAATCTCATTTTCAATCATCAATCCAAAGGGCCACAGACGCCATCCTCGGCGCGGTCAAAGCGTTTCACAGATGTCCCAGCACAAAGGGCTCTTTCTGCCGTCTTAAGCGGGATCCCGTGCGGCTCAAGGTAACGCACAGATAACAACCACGGCGCCGGGTATTCTTCGGCGTGGGGTGACTATTGTCGGTCCGCCTGGGCTCTTGTGACCACATTCAACTCTTGTGGGGATGATAGGCAATCTCGACGTGATGTTCCGGGCCGGCTACTCCGAAAAGGTTGATCGTCCGGAACGCGAAACGCTTGCGAGCACGGCTATCGAGCGGGAGCTCGACCTCTTCGTCGCAGTCGCGCCATGTGCCGTCGTCGCCCCTGCTTTGGAAGCTTCGGAAGTTAGGTGTACAGGAACTGAGAAATACACGAATCTTGCCGCCCTTGATTGTCACCTTCGAGGTGATGACATTAGGTGTCCATTCGATCCAGTCCCGCCGGGTCGTTGCTATAAGGTAAGGCGTGTTATAAGCCCAGTGGGGCTTGCCATCTCGATACCAAGTATTGCTGCGGAAGATATTGTCCTCAAGCATGATGAGCGTAGAGGTAGGCCTGGCTGGAAACATGGTGAAGCGATTGGTGTCCGTTTCCCAGCTACACCAGCGATAGGTGTCGGGCCTCGTCTCCAAATTGCCGGTTTTGGGGTCTGGCTTAATGGGCCTTCGGTCAGGGCCGACGACGCAAATCACCGATTTGGCCCCATCGCGCCAAAGCTCGTCACGGATTTCCAAGGCCGAAAGCGGCACCTCGTTTTTTTCGAAATGGGCGTCGTACTTGGCGTCGATCAGAACCCACTTGCTGAACTTATTGACCCAGACCTCGTTGACCCCATGGTGTCCGCCGTCGTCTTTGAGCCCTGGCCCGCAGCCCAGCCGGCGGGTGACGTAGCCGAAACTGTTAAGTACGGCGTGCTGCACAATGCTGAAATGTGTGCAATGGAACTTGCCTCCCATGAGCGCGGCATCGAGGATGGCGAACGTATCGCCTCGAGTCTGCGTGGGATTGTCGTTGTCGATAGCGATATTCGATTTGATCCAGTGGCGCAGCAGAAGGATGCGCTTCCACTCATCGCTCTCCCCCGCCACGACATCAGCAAGCCTGTACCGTGAATGTAGCTCACGGATGCGCGGGCTATAGTAGTTCTCGAACGCCCGAAACAGCTCGTTGCCGCAATACCGCGGATTCTCGACCGGCACCACAACAAACCGCTCCCTCTCGCTGGCAGATACTCCAGGCACCGCCGCCAGACTCAAAATGAACAAAACACTTACCATAGCAACTCGGAGCCGCACATAATCGGTATTCGTGCTGCAATTCATAATCTTTCCTCTCAAAGGGAGTTCCAGCATCCTTCTTCGCACGACCTACTTCTCATCACTGAAACTTGAAATAGTGAACCAGTTACTTAAGGTCGAGGAAAAAGCGTATCAAGGCACGCCAAGGACTATGATAGCATAATTTGTCTTCCCGTGCCACAGGCTGGTGGTTCAGGTACGATGTACTTTGATGATATTCGTTTGTATCCGCCGCCGGAGCCGGCACCGTAAGCTATGTGATTTTGCTGTTAATTGCAACTGCGTGGTTGGCATAGAAGATTCGCATTAATTCGGGGCTTATATCGAATGATTCGGTATAGGCCCCATCTTCTTGGAGCAATATCAAAGCCATAAGTTAGACCCTATACAAGCGTGACGTCTTGAATTTTATTATGCATGGCTTAATAAAAAATACTCGAAATGCCCTGCATTTTTGCTTATAAAGTACTTTAGTAAAATAAAACTCATAAGCAATGTTCAGATGCAA
>JBAQFY010000419.1:0-8672 GCA_049287505.1 Sedimentisphaerales bacterium
GGTGAGGAACGGCGAAATAAAATTTTCGGAAAAAATTCAAGATTTGGAAAAAGTTCTGCCGATGAATAGTATCGGATTAGCAAATTGGTGGCTCTGGAAAATGACCAATTCGGCCATATTAGTTTTAGACTTACTTTGTCTTTCTCATGGGTATTGAGCACAAGTCAGATGGAAATGCAGGCACTGTGAGCAAGGGCTAAAAGGAAAAAAGGAAAGAGCCACATAAATATAAGGAGAGCCTACATGCTCTCCTTCTTTTTTTATCAGCCTGGTTAATTTGCGCAACTATTTTTTAGATTACTCGAACTGAACAACTTTTGCTGTCATGCTGAGCAAAGCGAGGCATCCGGCCTTAGCGAGGAATAATTGCATTATGTAAGCATGAGATTCTCGTTTCACTTCGTTCCGCTCAGAATGACAAAGTGTCATATATTCTTGGAAGTAAGATACTTATAATTGACAAAGCGTCCGTATCGGTCAGTTTGGGTTAGATTATTTCATTTCTGAAATACGATTTTGCCGGCGACGAAGGTTGTGTGGACTGAGCAGTCGTGGTCGAGCAAAACCAGGTCGGCGTCTTTCCCCGGGGCGATAGCGCCTTTTTTGTTTTGGAGGCCTAACAGACCGGCAGGATTTTGTGTAACAGTTTTAATTGCGACATCAAATGGGCAATTCGTAAAGGTTATAAGCTTTTCGAGCAGCTGGCTCAGGCCGAGAGCAGTGCCTATAAGAGTGCCGTCTTTGTACCTTGCAGTTCCGTTTTTGGATTCGTATTCGATGCCGTTGTAAATGAATTTACCATCGCTAAGGCCGAGGGCCTGCATGCCATCTGTTATTGGTATGATGCGATTTGGGCCGAGCGCTTCAAAAGCGAATTTTAAAACGGCCGGGTGTATGTGAACGCCATCGGCAATAAGCTGTGCGGTTACGTGTTTTGTCTGAAAAATGGCGACCAGCGGGCCGGGTGCGCGATGATGGATTGACGGCATTGCGTTGAACAGATGTGTTACGTGTGAGATGCCGGCATCGAAGCCATCGAGAGTTTGTAGATAAGTTGCGCTGGAGTGGCCGAAAGAAGCAATGATGTTGGAATCTACGAGTCGTTTAATTATCGGGAGGTTGTGAGGCAGCTCGGGAGCGATTGTGAGCATTTTAAGGTGGCCTTTCGTTATGCTCAGGATTTGGTCGAGGACCTTTAAGGATGGCGGGCATATACATTCAGGTTGAATCATTCCTTTTTTTTCGGGCGAGATAAATGGGCCTTCGAGATGGATGCCGAGCAGATTCGCACCGTCAAGGTCCCGGCCAACGTGTTCGGCGGCGAGAGTAAGATGTTGATTTTTCTGTTCCGGCTTGAATACGGTTGTGGCAAGAAAGCCGGTGGTTCCAAAACGTGCGCAAGTTTTTGATATGGCTTTGAGGGCATCGGCCGTTGCGTCGAGTATGTCGGCACCGCCTGCGCCCTGAATATGAATGTCAATAAAACCCGGGGTGATTATTCTGCCTTGTGCGTCAAGTGTATTATTACGGGCGGCGGAGGAATTGATTTGGCCGATTTGAGTGATGATGCCATTTTCGATGAGAATAGATGTAGTCTGTTTGTCATCCACGGCGTCGAACAATCTGCAATTGGTTATAAGAAGTTTTTGTAACATATCAGTTACAGAATAATAGATTCAAGGTTCAATTGCAAGGATGAGATTGGTGAGAGGTTTTTCAACTGATTCCGCCAGAAGACGGCGGATATTCGATATTTATTGCATGAAGGTTTTGGATTATTCCTGCCTGCAGTTGACATTCAGCTCTGCTCTGGTGGTAGAAACAATTGAGTAATTTTGTTGACTTTATGAGTTTTACTTGTTAATAATTCATAGGTTGCCCGCGGCTGATGTGGGCGGCGGGTATTTGCAAATCTCAGTTAACAGGAGAATTATCATGAAAAAGGTATGTAGAATGTTGGTGCTCGGTGTGCTTGCAGGATTGCTGTTCGGTGGGATGCTCTGGGCTGAGGATGGCGGCAGAAGTGGGGCGGTGCGGGGAACGTTTGTACGGCTAGTCGAGCGAGAGGTTGACGGACAGGGGTATATGGGTATCGTTATCAAGCCATTTGAGAGGGATGACCATGTGACTGTGCTCGTACCACGGGAGCGAGAGGAACTTGGACAGGCGGCTCGGAGGCTGCAGGAAGGACAGGAAGTAGGAGTTTCCTTTGTGACCGAGGCCGGACAGATGTGGGTCAAGGGTATGGAGGCCGAGCGGCGTGAGGTAGTTGAAGAAGGACCAGAGGGCAGGAGAAGGATGAACGTTCGGAGAGAGGTTCTGCGGTATGAAGATGACCAGGAAAGGCGGGAGCCCAAAAGACCGGCACCTCTGGAGCAGATGGAAGGACAATTAAAAGAAGTCGTCACAGGGCATCTGGAACGTATGGGCAGAGCGCTGAAAGAGGTTCTCGGGGCACATCTGGAGAGGATGGAAGCAGAGCTTCGAGAGCTTCGGGCGCACATAGAGCGGATGGAAGAAGAACTCCAAGAGCTTCGGGCCGAGAACGAGCGGTTGAAATGGCAATTGCGAGAGAGGGCTGGCCCAGAGAGAGGGCGTGAAAGGGAAGTCCGGATACGAAGAGAGGTCGAGGAACGAAGAGAAGGCAGGGAACGAGAAGAACGCGGGGTCAGAAGAGAGCGCGGGGAGAGAAGAGAAGCTGAGATACGAAGAGAAGGCAGGGAACGAGAAGAACGCGAGGTCAGAAGAGAGCGCGAGGAGACAAGAGAAGCTGAGAGACGAAGAGAAGGCAGGGAAGAAGAACGTGAGGTCCGAAGAGAGCGCGTGGAGCAAAAAGAAGCTGCTCCATCTTTGCCCGATGGTATGGTAGGATTTCGCGGGGTGCTCATAGGCAGAATCTTGCGAAAGCTTGACCGCGGCTTTGTTCTGAAAGTAGAGAGAGTAGATAAAGTCTGGGAAGACAATAGAGCTGATAAACCGGAAGCGGCAATCGGTAAGGAATTGATAATTACTATTCGGGCGGACAAGGAACGCGGTGAGCGTTTTCTGCAGACGTTGCAGGCATTGGAGATAGGTGAGCCAGTGTTGGTCGAGGCTTTCCACTTCGAAGGCAACCGTCTGACTGTAGTGGAGCAGTTACAAAAGGTTGAATGATACGCCTTAAAATTAACCGCAAGATAGTTTTTGTGTGGTTGTTTTGAGTAGAAGATTTTGGTTTTGGAGCAGATATAATGGCCAAGGCAGAAAAGAGCTGGGAAGAGCGTCTGGCTGGTGAGCCGAATGAGCTGACAGTTGATTTTGTGGAGTCACTGTCGATAGATAAGCGTCTCTATAAATATGATATTGTCGGCTCAATCGCCCACGCGCGGATGTTAGCCGAACAAAAACTGATTACCAAAGACGAATTCAATTCAATTAAAGACGGGCTTATCGAAATCAGTGAGGAAATCTCAGCAGGGCGGTTCAAATTCGAGAAGAGGTATGAGGATATTCATATGGCAATCGAGGCGGCACTGGTGGAGAGAATCGGTGAGCCGGGCAAGAAACTTCATACCGGCAGAAGCCGCAACGACCAGGTTGCCACCGATGTTCGGCTCTGGATGCGAGATCAGGTAGAGATTCTTCAGGCCAAGATAACACTGCTTCAAAAAGCGTTCGTTAAATTGGCGGATAAGTATTCGGAAGATATAATGCCGGGCTATACGCATCTTCAGCGTGCCCAGCCGATAGTTATCGCTTCTTATCTGTTAAGTTTTGCCGAGCAGTTCGAGCGTGATTTTATTCGGCTGAAAAATTGCCATCGTCTGCTTAATATTTCTCCGTTGGGTAGTGGTGCATTGGCCGGCTCCACGCTGCCGTTAGATAGAAAGAGCACAGCGAAGCAATTGGGTTTTTCAGACATCAGCTACAACAGTATTGATGCGGTCGGCAACAGGGATTTTTGTGCGGAGTTTATTTTCGATTGTGCGCTTATTGCAACTCATCTGTCCAGATTGGCTGAGGACTGGATAATCTATTTATCCAATGAATTCGAGTTTGTGCAGATTGATGATGCCTATTGCACATCGTCGAGCATGATGCCGCAGAAACGTAATCCGGACCTTCTGGAGCTGATTCGCGCAAAGACCGGTCGGGTCTATGGTTCATTGATAGCTATGCTGACAATTTTGAAAGGTCAGCCGTCAGGTTATAATCGCGATATGCAGGAGGACAAGGTTCATATTTTTGCTGCGAGTGATACAATCGAGTCCTGTTTGGACGTGGCGCGCGCGATTGTTTCACATACGAAGTTCAATACGAATAAGATTTCGGCTGAGCTGGAGGAAGGTTTTTTGGATGCCACCGCTCTTGCTGAGTATCTGGTTGGAAAGGGCGTTGCCTTCCGCGAGGCGCACGGTATTGTCGGGTCTTTGGTTGCTTACTGCGAGGAGCAGAATAAAAAGTTGGCTGAGCTTAGTCTGGATGAGCTGCAAAAGTATTCGGCCTCGATTGAGAAGGATGTGTATGAAAATCTCGGTGCGGCAGTTGTTGCAGAGAAATATGTTACCGAGGGTTCAGCCGGTCCAAAGCAGGCGAAAGAACAGATTGCGTACTGGAATAAGCAGCTGGGACAGCGATGAGTACGAGCGAAGATGAAATAACCGCCTGGTTTGCGTGCCAAAGCAAATTGTCCGCAGCAGATTTTCCTATCGGCATCGGTGATGATATGGCCCAGGTTCGTCTGGAAGGTGAGTCGGTCTTTATTACCACAGATATGCTGCTGGACGGCGTTCATTTTGACTTAAGAGAGGCGACTTTAGAACAGGCCGGATATAAAGCTATGGTGGTTAGTCTTAGCGACTGTGCGGCTATGGCGACGGTGCCTGTTGCCGCGGTTGTATCTGTTGCGCTGCCGAAAGGATTCGGCGAGGAAGAATTAAAGCAGCTTCACTCAGGGATTGTTAAAGCGGGCGAGAGGTTTGGCTGTGCGCTTGTTGGTGGTGATATTACAAGCTGGAATGAAGAACAACCATTCGCGATAAGTGTGGCGATGCTCAGTAAGCAGGGGGGCAATGAGCCTGTAAAGAGGTCGGGCGCCCACGTGGGTGATAGTATCTGCGTAACAGGCTCGTTAGGCGGTTCAGGCTATGGCAAACATCTTGAATTTGAGCCTCGAGTTAAAGAGGCCATAAAAATCGCTCAAATTGTAACGGTAAATTCAATGATTGATATAAGCGATGGGCTTAGCAGCGATTTAAATCGGATTTGCAAAGCAAGCCAGGTGGGTGCTATTATAAACGCAGAGCAAATTCCAATGTCGGAACAGGCTCAAAAAGATTCAGAGCCGTTAAATTCAGCCCTAAACGACGGCGAAGACTTTGAATTGCTTTTTACCCTTTCACAGGGAGATTGCCAAGAATTATTAAATAAGTGGGATGGGCTGATACCGATAACGCAAATCGGCACTATTACCGACACCGGAAAGATGCAGATAAAGATGCCTGACGGGCAGATTAGGGATTTGGAAGCCGGAGGCTATGACCATTTGAAGAATTGACCAAGGGGACTACGGAGGTACGAATTATGAGAAGTAGATTTTGGATTATATGGATGATTGTTTTTCCCATGCTTTTCAGCTTTACTGCTGTGTCGGGCGTGGAGAAGCTGGGTCGTGGACTGGTGGCCCTTGAGCGCGGGGATGGCTCAGTATTTCTAAGCTGGCGTCTGCTGGAGAGCGACCCCGAAGATGTCACCTATCAGATTTCTCGCCGTGGTCCAGATGGTAAAGTCAACATTTTGAACGAAGGAAAAGAATACCGACTGACAAATATTGTCGATAACGCCGCCCGGACAGATACAGGCAAAACGACGTATTTATATCAGGTCAACAAGCTCAGCCGGAAGAATCAAGCCGTGACATCAGAGCGACCGTCTCAAGTTACTGTGACCCTGACGGGCCGGCCCAAACCTTACATTAGCATTCCACTGAAAGGAGATTATGATTTTCAAAAGGTTGGTGTCGCTGACCTGGATGGGGATGGTGCTTATGAGTATGTTATCAAGCAGCCCAATTTCAATACCGACCCCTATCAGCAGCCGGGCTACTGGAAACGCAGCACAACCACCTATAAACTCGAAGCATATCGCTTGGATGGCACGATGATGTGGCGGTACGATATGGGCTGGTCTATCGAGGCGGGGATATGGTATTCACCGTGGATTGTCTATGACGTTGATGGCGACGGCAAAGCCGAGGTTTATTGCAAGGCCGGCGTTGGAGACCCGCGAGATGAAAAAGGACTTGTCCAAACCGGTCCAGAATATCTGGTTAAGCTTGACGGACAAACCGGCAAAGTTGTGGACCAAATCGATTGGTTGAGTCGGGATGGATTTTCTGATTATAATCGTTACTGCCGAAATTTTCTTACGGTGGCATATCTTGACGGCAAAACGCCGTCGCTGATTGTGCAGCGGGGCACTTATAACCTTATCAAGACGCAGGCTCTGGACAAAGACTTTAACCAGATATGGTACTGGGAAGCGCCGATGGAAAAAGGAAAATACAGCGGTCAAGGGTCTCACGGATTGATAACCGCCGATGTTGACCAGGACGGCAAGGATGAGCTGGTCATCGGGGCGGCTGTGCTGGATGATAACGGCAAAGGTCTGTGGACGTTGGAGATGGGACATCCTGATGTTTGTTACGTTGCCGATATTGACCTTGATAATCCAGGCCTGGAGGTTTTTTACGGATTTGAGACGCGTCAGAAAACAGACGGCATTTGCGTGGTCGATGCCAAAAGCGGTCACAAACTGTGGGCCCATAAAAAGCCTACCCGCCATATTCACAATCAGGGCATGGCCGGGGACATCTTAGCGGAGTTTGCCGGTATGGAAGTATATGGCGGAGAGAGAGATTATAAAGAGCGTTGGCTTTACAGCGCGGACGGTCGGCTGATTGAATTTCGTGAAACGGGGGAGCTGAGTCCGCGGCCGGTATGGTGGGATTCAGACCCGCAAAAAGAAGTAGTCATCTCCGGAGCGATTCGTGATTGGGGCGGCGAGGCGATGCAGCCGATCGAGGGCCGGGTAATAGCGGTGGTTGATTGCCTCGGTGACCATCGGGAAGAAGTGATTACCAGCTTAAATGGAGAGCTTCGGATTTACACGACTACTGTGCCCGCATTCGACCGACGTGTCTGTCTTATGCAGGACCATCAATATCGGCTGGGAGTTGTCGCTCAGACGATGGGTTATTACTACCCTGCCCAGTTGGGTAAATAACCATTTGGAATAATTGACTCCGCCCAGAGACGGCGGATCTGCAATATTGATTATTGACTATTGGTTATGGATTTTAATATTATTTCGAGTTCGCCGGAGGATACTATAGAACTCGGTCGGAAGCTCGGCTCACAATTAAAAGGCGGTGAGATTGTAGCTGTTTGTGGGCCGTTAGGCAGCGGCAAGACGCATTTAATTAAAGGGATTGCAGCCGGTGCCGGGGCCAAAGACCGCAGAAATATTAATAGTCCCACGTTCGTTATAGTTAATGAGTATGCCGGTCGGCTGGATATTTATCATATAGATGCTTATCGGTTGAATTCTGTTTCCGAGTTTGAGATGTTGGGCTTTGATGATTTTTGTTATCCTCGGTCAGTGGTTCTGATTGAGTGGGCGGATAAAATCGAATCAGCTCTACAGGCTATAGATTACATTCGGGTAGAGCTTGAACACGCCGGCGAAACCAAAAGAAAAATACACGTCAAAAATAAAAAGTGCCTAAAGTGAACTAAAGTGTCTAAAGTGAGCTAAAGTTGTAAGACATAGAGTTTACTGAATTTTAGGCACTTTAGGCACTTCAAACTTTAGGCACTTTTCCTTTTATTCTCATGGTTGCAAATTTGGCTGCACAGGATTTATTTCTTATATTTTGCTTGAACACTTATTTAACCTTTTGGAAAGAGCAGCCTGTAGTGTTTTCGGACGCTGGAGTTTAAGGTTTTATTATTGGTCGTCCGGCGTCCAAATGTGATTCTGAGAAGTATTTTTTCAGGTGTTTTTTGCGGTTTTTTACATTGGGAGGATTTACAACAGACAGAAGATTAAAGGTGTAGTTAAGCAATGTATCGATTGGGTCGATACCCTGATTGCGAGGGAAAGTATTATGCCGGATGTTGTGTGATTTATTAGGTAGTAAGTAGAACTTTTTTGATGAAAAGGGGCAAAAAATGAAAGCTAAAAGCGGTTTTACATTAGTGGAAATTCTGATTGTTGTGGTCATTTTAGGTATTCTGGCAGCCATCGTAATTCCTCAGTTTACGGAAGCCAGTACCGAAGCCAAGCTGTCAAGTTTGTGCGCTGACCTTCAAACGCTGCGTTCGCAGATTGAGCTGTATAAGATTCAGCACAATGATAATCCACCTGATTTCGCCAGCTTTATGTTGCAAATGACAACATACTCAGATATTACTGGAGCCACAGCTGCAGCAAAGACACCTGTGTTTTGCTATGGACCATATATGCAAAAGGTGCCGGTAAACCAGTTCAATAACAAATTAGATGCCACTGGTATAAATGGTTTGCTCGATAACACTGGAACAGCTGGTGATAATGTTGGTAGCTGGGAATATAATGAGACCATCGGCTCAATCTACCCTGACGATAACTACGACCAAGATGGTGTTACCGGT
>JBAQFY010000420.1:0-11392 GCA_049287505.1 Sedimentisphaerales bacterium
ACATTTTTTTGTCGGCCCACCGGCCGGAGAAAGGATACAAAATGTACCGAATCAACGAATTTGTTGATGGCGTCAGGGTCAACCTTGCCGTCGCAACTTTTGATGATCTTGACGAAGCTGAGGCTTACGTAAAGGAGAATAACGGCCAGCCGGGCGGTCATTTTTATTGTATTGACCCTTTTGACTTACCTAACAACGACTTGGCATATTTTCTTGAAAAAAGATAGCTGAATCCAATCCGGTGTGTTGCCTGTAATGGTATAGGGGGGCGGCTGGTTCACACGCCCCCCTTTTTAGTCTGCCCGGCATGATAAGGATTAAATATGCAAAACAACCCAATAAAAGACTTGAGCAAAAAAGTCACCATCACTTTCTCGGCGATAGAATGGTTCGCTCTTCATGGTAACGCTTGTCTGGGCCTCCGACACCCTCAAAACACCGGCTTCAGCCGACGTCTTTGTGAAGATGCTCTACAAAAACTTGAGCGTAAGCTTTATAATGCCGGTCTTCTTACACAAACCGAAATTGACTACATCCATCACACAGAATGTCAGGAGACTTTCAAATGTCAGAATCCCCCCAAACCCTAAATGTCAACGAGCAGCATCGGCTGTTAGATGCCCTGCGTGCCAAGGATGCCCCACATAAATCTTTTCGCGGGGGCACCCGTAACTACCTCATAGGCTGCCTTATGCTCGAGGCCGGCCTTCGAGTAGGTGAAGTCGTTGCCCTGCGATTGTCGGATTTGTTTTTTAACTGTAAGCCCGTTCTAAATCTCGTTCTAAGAAGTGAAATCACGAAAAACCACAAAGAGCGATCCGTACCCGTATCTACCCGTCTCAAAGAAGCCCTCGAGGAATATTTTAGGAACGTTTTTACGCTTGATGACACTCTCGATGAATGCTTTGCCATCTTTACTTTAAGCCCAGACCATCCTTTAACGACCCGCCAGGTGGAAAGGATCATCCGCTCAGCGGCAATGGAATCTATCGGCAGGCCGGTCCATCCTCACGTCCTTCGCCACACCTTTGCCAGTAGGCTTATGCGAGTTACAGACATGAGGACCGTACAGGAGCTTTTAGGTCACAGTAACATCGCAAGCACACAAATCTACACGCACCCCAACGAAGATGATAAGAAAAAGGCCATCGACGGAATCGCCGATGACCTTTCCCCATAAGGAGGACACCTTGTCTTTGATTATCTGCCTCGGGCCCAAATTGCGGGGGCGGGATTTGAACCCGCGACCTCCTGGTTATGGGCCAGGTGAGCTTCACACTGCTCTACCCCGCTGTCATTCCCGCCGACCGAATTGTCTGAATGCACGCCCCGCACATCGGTACGTGCGACATCTTATCGACCGGAAAAATCTCTCCACAGCACAAACAAGGAGCCTGCGGGACCATTGGTGCTGCACTGGTTTGCCCTGCCACAGGCTCCTTTTTTATCGCATCTTCCGGTGTAAGCATGCTTCGCCAGGCCTGGAGCCAGGCTGATGTTGTCCTTGCCGTCGCTCCTGATTCCACTGCGTTACGGACAAGGAATTCCCTATATACATCGTCCGTGACGCAAGCAAGGTTTGCAGCCGCTGATATTGATAATTTTTCATTGTGCATCGCCTCTAGAACGTCGCCGGGCCAATCTGTGATGGCTGCCATTTCCCTTACCCAGTGCTCCGACCGGTGGAACCCCCGTGCAAGCTCCTCAATTCCCATTACCTTAGTGTCCAGGCATTGCTTTATTGCACAAGCTAACTCTACTGGGCTAAGATCCCTGCGAAAAAAATTTTCAGCAAACGATACCTCAGTTTCCTCGGCCAAACTACCAGTGCGCACAATAACAGAGACCGTCTCAAGCCCAGCCATCCTCGCAGCCTGTAGGCGGCGGTGTCCGGCGATAAGCACGTACTTATCATCGAGCCTGCGAGCAATAAGAGGAACCAGAACCCCAAACTTGCGTATCGATGCAGTAAGCTCGGCGATTTCAATATCGTTCTCGGGCAGTCTAACATCATGCTCCCCCACTTGTATCTGCTCTATCGGTACTTCTAGCACTTCTTTCATAGCTCTGCGCTCCTTTCAGCTGCAAAGAGAATCGTGCATACCCCTTCCCCTGATATATCTCAAACATCACAATATCCCCGGCATCTATGCCTAGCGATGTACAGACTGCCTTAGGAATCGTAGTTACAATTGAGTTATGCTGCCTGTGTGCGTGGGTCAGGTACGGCAGCTTTATCGTTTTGTGCCGGCTTCTAGTCATGATAGTCATTGTTATACACGTGGGTAGTGCCCCCCGTCCACCTGGAAATTAACACTATCTTGCTATTTTTTAGCACTATCTTGCTATTTTGGGGATTTTTGCCCTAATCCTTTGGTTTTTCACCCTATCTGGTCGATAGTGGTATCGGTACTCATTGGGGCAAACTTGTTTTCTTCGCCGCCGCCTGATAGGCATGTCAAGGAAATTCTTCTTGACTCCTCTCTCGCGGGGGAAAGGGGGGTTTGTTACCCTAACCTGCATTTTTAGAAATGAATATGTCAAGCCCTCCCGCTTTTTTCGTTGACGAAAAATTCCGCCTTCTTATAATTTTTCTTTCAACGGCGGCACGCAAATTTCATGCCAACGCCGCTGATATAAGCCCTTTTGATAATGCCGGCTGTTGTCCTTTGAAGATACCTCCAAAAGCGCTAGCCCTAACGTTTTCCCAACGGAGAAATGTACCAGTGTGCGCAGCGTAACCCCTAGTGAGAGGAGCAAGCACACTGGTTTTTTATATTTCGAGTCGATTTTTTTGATTTTTTGAGCTTGTGAATAACCTGTTAAGAATTGACGAATACCATTACGCCTAGCTCCGCAAACCTTCCCCTCATATCCCTGTCAAGCTCGTCGCAAACCACTACCGGTACTATCCTGCCCGGGACCTGGTATTCGTTTCCGAACAGCCGTGCGTACGTATAAGCCTGGCCTAAGGCCAACATATTCCCAAATGGCTTCACCTCTATCACCCAGAACTCCGCTCCTACGTGACATATGCAGTCTATCCTCTTTCGTGTAATCCCCGCTGCAACCTTTAGCTCTATCTGCGACGCCTCCTCCGGCAGTGGCACCGCTGAGCCGACGTGTACATCGTACCAAACCCGGTATATCGCGGCCTGCATCTTTTGAATAAACTTTGTCCAGACCGCCACATCCTCTGCTAACATGTGGGGGTAGTATGACATTACGATCGGTTTTTGTCCCGGTCCCAAAAATGCCATTACCTATCCCTCCTCCGGTTTGTTTGCGCCGATTAGCGGCCTGTTCTTAATGACCTTATCCTTGATTCGGTTGTCTACCACTGCCCCGAATCCTAAGACGCTGAAAGTCGTAGCTAACAGCCCGGGCACATTCACTTCCCCTCCTTCTGCACTTATAGCAGCAAACTCGAACAGTTTTTGTTTGATAGCATCCTGCTTTGCAAGCTCCTTCTTCTTCAGCTCGGCATGCTTGGTTAGCATCTCCAGCTCATTCTGCAGCCTGGCCGATTCAGCCTCTAGCTCAATATTAAGCTCCTCCGCCGTCACCATTTTCTTTTCATCTATCAGCGATGTCACCTTAGAATGACACCCATACGTCCAGATTAGCAGCACGCAAACAATTATCAGGGCCGCAAATGTACCCTGATTATGCCTTATCCACTCTGCGATTGCCTTCATCTTGACAATCTCCTTTCTGCCCTAAGTTCATCCTGGTCTTTAGCCAGCTTACATCTGTTTCAATTTTAGTCAGCCTGTGCTCTAAACGCAACGCCAATGTCACCACCGCAGCTAACGTAATTCCGACGTGGCTTATTATTTCCCACATGTTTGTCCTGATTTTCGTCTGATAATTGCTCTCGAACCCGTAATCTTTAGTCCAATTGGTCTCAACTAATCTAGATCGTCCTTCCTGGTCCGTGTGAGATTCGATTTTCACCCTAAATTATAGTAAAGCATACACAATCCAGCCTACCAATGTTGGCGTTGCCCCGTTTCTCTCTCCATACTTAACCACAACAGAAGATTCAAACGTAATCCCTGGCAGTATGCCGGCTCCGTAAATAAAATCTGCATCGTTGTACTTCATCAGATAAAAAGGTGCTGCTTTTTTGGCTATAATCCCATAATAAATCATGCTGTAAAACGATGCTGACACCAGCTCCACCCCATCGATAATTATCTTCGGCAGACTATTTTTCTGCGTAGAGGTATATACACACAATATTGACCCGCCATAAATCACCCCCTTTCCCTCCACCTCCCCCATTGTGGTGTCTTGGTTTGCCTGGGCCTGCTTTTGCCACGCTACATACTTTGCCCCTCCGTATCGCGGTCTAACAACTTTCAAATAATCAGGTAATCCCGAAGCCATTACTTATCTCCCGGAATCACTCTTCCGCCACGTTCTGCTTTAGCCACTCCTCAGGACTTACTCCAACCACATCCTCTTGAACAACTATCCTCGCCGCCTGCTCGGTCTTTAGTTTCTCCACTAACTCTGCCAGATATTCGTATCCCTTTGTGGGCAGAAATCTTGCCAAAAACACATCGCTTGACACCAAACCGATCCGCACGCCCACCGAGTGAGCGTGTGTATCATCAATATTGTACGTATAGCACTGAAACTCGAACGGTGCCGATTCCTTGAGATACAGATCGTCAAAGCTGATGTTCATCTCCTCTCCGATGAAAAACTCACCCACGCTCGAAGGCCATACCTGAAATAGTCCGTCAAACACGGCTGCTCCCATCAGTCCGGCTGAGCCTGATGGAAAATAAAACTCGACTTTATAAACCAGACCCTTCGTAACCTTGATTCGCGTCAGCTGCAGGCTGTTCTTCGCCGTTTCCTTTGGTGTTGTAATGTTCGCAACGTAAATCATTCTTCTATGCGTTCTCCAGCCATCCGTGTATGGTTCCTCTTGTCGCCAGGTTGGCGTGGTTGCTCTCTACATAAACGTCCCATCCTGCATCCGCCTCTAATGCCAGTGAAAAGTTGAACGTCGTGTTGTACGCACCCGTCACTATAAAATAATGGCACGATATAAAATACTGCTGTACATCCGCTGCATTTCGGACCTGCAGCGACGCAAATGCCTGTATGTCTATTGTAAGTAATGAGCTTTGAAGTGCGTTTGATATAAACAGCTTCTTTCCTGCCGGCACCGTATATACTATGTTCACCCCGACCCCGGATACGAATTTGCTTGCGTGTACTCTTACCGCATCTATGTCCGGCCAAATCCCCCGAATCCCGCTAATTGGGCGTACCCCTCTCCACAGTACCTGGTTCGCCTCACCGGACATAACCGCCCCCTTAAATAAACTTTTTCCTTGATTCCGGTATGAATGTCACCGTGACCTTGGTGGTTGTGGCGTTGACGTGTATGTAGATCCCGAAGTCAAAGTCTGTTCCATCTGCCGGCCGCCAGGTGTAGCTGGTTCCTGATAGGGCCTCTAAGTGTGCCTTCAATGTCCCCGAGTCATTTAGACCATCGTATATCTGGCAATCTGCGTTTGCACCATCGCCTGCGATGTGGACCGCCCTTACTATACAGGGTCCCGAGTGAATCATACGACTACTTTTTGTATAGTCCGAGGTCGATACCTCCGGTAATGTTACTACCTTATCGGCCATATCCAACCTTTCCGATTGTCTTAGTACCTTCTGAGCTGCTCAACTGCTATGCGCGTAGTTGAGCTTGCTGCTCCGGAACCGCCATGCAATCTTAACTTCAAGCTTCCGATAGCTGACACATCATACCAGTCTTCCATATCCTGCTGATTACCGAACGGAATCCCAATACAGCCGTGTGGATTTTGACCTCTCAGAGTAAACTGCACATTGCCTGCCGCTGTTTCCATTTCCGACCAGAATCTACCACCTGAGCATGCCCCAGAAGATGGTACCACATCTGGTGTGTCTACACTTTGAACCACAGAGGCAAGATTGTGTGCCAAACAATACAAAGTCGTCGAAGATGTCGCTACTGTTGCTCTTATGTTCTCGACACAGTCACCGGACATCTCATCCAAAAAGCCCCTTAGTTCATGTATATCACCATCGATGGGAACCCGCTTATCGTTATCTTCGGATATTCGAATGTCCTCGATGACGGCTCGAACACCACTGCCTGCGAGCTCACCCTGCAGCAACAATTTCCGAATCGTATAATCAAGTGGTAAATCCGTGTAGTCATAGCTGCCTGCAACGCCTGTAAAGCTCTTTATCTCCCTTGCAGATAAAAAGCCCACTGGACTGATGCTCTTCTGATCGAAAATGTGTCCAAATATAATAAAGGCATGTGAGCCGACACTTGCATCGTAAGCCGCTTCGTTCCAGGTAAGCTTGAGCTGTGGATTCTTGAACTTTTTGGGATCAAAGGCAAGCATCTGATCCCACAGAAACCTTCCGAACTCAATGTCGATGTAAATCAAAGGAGTCCCTCCAACCCGGTAATCGGTTTCCATAACGATTGGATGCTTGCGATTGAAAATATTGTTTGCTTGACCCATCTTACCCGTAAGTGAGTACAAAACTTCTGATCCATCGATAAGCTCAAGCTTTGTTATATTCGACACGGGATGTCCCAGAATCGTTACGCTCCCGCCAACGGGTTGGTGAATCAATGTGATTCGAGAGATTGGATCCTGAACGTTAATGTCAATAATCTTTGTTCCCGATACGCCTAGGTCCTCACTGGCTAAAATTTCTGCATGTCTGTAGTTCATAATTTCCTCTCACCTCCTTTACCCTGCCTTCATAATTTGTTCTTTTTTCGCGACCAGGGCCTTTACTATGTCCTCGACGCGCTTTATGTTTCGCGGATCACGCCTTGCGTATCTAGGCGATAAAACGCACGCTGAAATTGCGGCATGATAAGGAGCAAATCCTGCAGCATAATCACCTTTTGCCTCAGAAACTCCCGGGCCCCAGTTTCGAACACCGTTCACCGTTGCCTTCCTGGACCACTTTTCGTCTCCGGCCTTTGCAACACCTTTACTAAACGCTTTCCGCGTTATAGCCTGCTGCACGCCCTCCTCATAGCTTCTTTCTGCTGCCTTCGCTCCCTGTGCCCAGCTGCTCCTGGGATTTGCAATCCCATATGCGTAATTGTCCGCCCTTCGCGGTGTGACCTCCGCCCATTTGTCCGCAATCACATCAATTGCTCTTATGTAAGCCATTTGTTTAACCTCCATTTAGCTTTCTCATTTTGTTTCCGGCTCTTTCAACCTCCCTTCAGGGCCGGTTCTAATACTGCTTTGACTCTTCCTTCTTCAACTGTACCTTTAAGTATATTACTTTAAGGTATATCCTGTCAAATTCTTTTATGCCACCATTCCTCCTCAATTACCTCCCACAGCTGTGCGGGCAGCATCCAGCCCGGTTCGTGACCGGCACACGCATCTTCCTTGACTTTCTCCGGCATAAAATAAAAGTTCGCACCCGATCTTTTGACCATTCCAAGGTACTCTACCTCTGCATCGTACCAGTAACGCCACTCCGTAATCAGCATCCATTTTCCCTGCTCTACCCACGCGCTCCATTGCCACGGCTCTCCAAAATGCCAGGTGTCCCCATACGCTGACCTCTCCTCACCCATAATTGGACCGCCCCATTGAGTGCATCCGTGATAATAAGGGATTCCTTTTGGTGAAATGCTTACTAAGTTCGCATACTGAAACTCTTCTTTGTACCTCAGAACATACGTCCATCCTGTATATGTCACCTTGAAGTCGTATTTTGCACCCGGCCATACGTGATAAATCAATAACGCACCTGCTACTATCGCTGCGGCAATAATCCCGGCCTTAATTAGTAACGCCGTTTCTTCCGGCGTCAGTGGCCCCCCCACCTCACCCCTGTATTTTGCTAGGATGTCACTGATTGGCTTTGTAAATCCTTTTCTTGCTAGCTCTTTAGCTATTTTTGGGTCATGTATCAGCTTTTCCCATTCCCAGGGTCTTATCTTGAACACAACATCACTGGCAGCTCTTATTGTAACATCCGGATTAAAGTGTCTGTACCCCTGGTACGCCTTCATAATCAGCTCGTTTACGTTTTCCAGTAATGCCGGCCTATATTGCGTAACAATATCCATATACATTTGCCCTCCCGGCGTAGAGCAATACCAGGCAAACCACTCCTGGTACGTTTTCCACACCGCCGGCGTCATCTCCGCCATACCTGCAACCTGTGGAACATCGTACCGCGGCCGGCACAGCTCATATTCTTGCTGCCAGTATGTTTCTCTTTCGTATCTGACCGGCTCAGACGTTATATATGTTACTATTTTATCTTCCACCCAAACCTTGACTTTTTCTGTTCTTGCCGGTACCCATACCTTCTGAATCTCCCATCCCCCCGGAATCCATACTCGTGTGGTTCTAAGTCCGGCCGGTATTATCTCCTGGTAAGGCTCGAACGTTGCATCTACCCAAAACTGATATGCCTCAGTCGGCTCCGACATTCCTCTTGCATCTGCCATTGCAGTCGGTCTGTACCTGGTTTCAAAATACCCCGGAATCTCTTTGTACACCGTTATTGTGTACGCCTCGAACCAGACCTCCTTATGCCCGTAATGCCCCTCTACATATACCTGTTCGTCCTTCCAGTATCCGGGAATTTCTTTTAACTCCGTGTGCCAGTGACCTGGTATTGTATATTGCTGCTCTTCTGCGTGAGCCTCCACTAAAACCCTTCTTTGTGCCCAGTGTGCCGGTATCATTTCGCATACTTCGACTGGTACCCCCGGCATTACGTACACTAAGTCTGGTGCGTTAATGTCCGTAATTGGGTCCCATTGCACACCCTCGAGCTCCTCACGAATCACGAATGCCTCCTTGTATCTTATTCTGTATAGCTTCACGTGTCAATTTTGCCCATACGCTTAAAAATATCAATATTCTCCACTCTCCCAGGGTTAACCTCATCAGAATCTAATCTGGACATGCTCTTTACCCTCTCTACCCTTCGATATCCAATCTTTTCATAAAACCCAATAGGGTCTCCGGATGATTGATCTGACTTGCTTCTTACTGTTTTCGGTTCTAATATTTGTACCATTTTTTTCCCTATTCCCTTGCCTCTAATATCTCCTTTAACCAGCAAGTGAATTAATGTGCCCGCAGGCTCCATTACTGCCCAGCCTACAATCTCGTCTCCCAACAAAGCAATCAGCGTTGTGTACTTCTTAACGTATTTTCTCTGTTGACCGACAGACACAAAATAATCATTGACCGCCCCCGGAGCCCCTTTCTTCATTCCCCTCCCTGATAACCAAAAATCAACAAACTTACAAATCCTCTCCACATCATTAATCCCAGCACGTCGATAATCCACTTTCTCCATGGTTTTTTCACCAAAAAAACCACTCTTTAATTTTTCTAATCTGGTAAACTACTACAAACTTATGGCTTCAAGGCTCAAGGCCACATCTTTAAATATACAATAAATGCCATTTTGTTCAAGGCTCAAGGCCAACAAAGACAAGGCTCAAGGCCAACAATGACATGGCTCAAGGCCAATGGCCTAATGGCTCAAGGCCAATAAAGACAAGGCTCAAGGCCAACAAAGACAAGGCTCAAGGCCAATGGCCTAATGGCTTAAGGCCAATAAAGACAAGGCTCAAGGCCAATATTTATAAAGCTTAAGGCCAATAGCCTAATGGCTCAAGGCCAGTACGGACATGGATCAATGCCAATATTTATAAAGCTTAAGGCCAATAGCCTAATGGCTCAAGGCCAGTATGGACATGTCTCAAGGCCAATATTTATAAAGCTTAAGGCCAATGGCCTAATGGCTCAAAGCCAGTACGGACATTGATCAATGCCAAAGGCCAAATTCTAATCCTAAGGTAGGCGGCGTCCCTAATAAATCGCAAGGGTTAATATTTTTCTCTAAATAAACAAATCTACTCGCCGCCTTCGGCGCCCTTCGGCTCGCCTTCGGCGCCCCTCGGCAGCCGCCTTCGGCGGCCCTGTTAAATCGCAAGGGTTAATTCTCATACGACTGATTCCGCCATCCGCAGCCGCCTTCGGCGGCCCTGGTTAATCGCAAGGGTTAATATAACTTTTCATAAATTCAAATCCCCAGAGCACGTTCGCCTCCCCACGTCGTTGGTTACCATTCGTAAACTTGGGAATGTTCTAGCCTCGAACCGGTGATTGCTAAAAGCAATCACCTTGCATAAAAGCATCCCAGGTAAGCAAATCAATGCTATTACTGCAGTAGCACGTTTGGCGAAGGTTCTCCCCCCCAGACAGGTGCTCGGCCTTTCGGCCTTCGCCCCCCCCTTTCCTTGCCTTATCGGCTTATATGGAAGAGGAACTGTTTTACGTCTGGGGGAGAGAACCATCTCAAAAACCTTTAAGCGGCTCAATTCACCACCGCCTGAAAAATACATTCAGGCGGTTCCCCTCTTGAGCCGTACTGCAGTAATAGCATAAATATTCCGCCGCCGCCTGTAGCTTCCTGGGTTCTCTGCAAAGAGGCGGCGGCGGTTGAGCTCACCTTCGCCTGTCGACGGCGGCCTGCGGCAAATCCGTGCCAGGGTAGCGTATCTAACGCCCTGTCACTTTACTTGCTAACGCAGGCCGCCGCGTGCCCGCCTGTAGCTGCCGCAGGCGGGCTAAGTTAATTCCTGCCTCCCCCTGCTTCTTTCGAGGGGAGGCAGGGGTTTTTTAAGGGAGCAAATCTATGATATCTAAATTAACGCACAGCACGTTGTTGGCTGCCCAATCTAGGCCGTCTGAGTCCATTGATACTCTCCGGACCGGTATGCCGGTTCTGGACGCCTTGTTCACTAAATTAGCCTGCGGTGGGCAGTTTAATTTTTTAGACATTTTGGCAGCTATTTCCGAAATGGTCGCCTTCTATACAGACTACGACATTTTAGAGGGTGAGGATTCAACGACAATTTTCGAAATGTCGGGAAATTATTGTCGGTTTTGCTCTTGACAAGATGTCGGTTATGCCGATAATTGAGATTATGTAATGTCGCAGTTGCCAATAGTGATCTTAGTATCGGCTAAACTGTTTACGGCAGCCCGTTGTGTAACTAAGCTGTTGGCACTGCGGCGCCTTTAACTGTCTATGTAGGCGGCGGCTGTAGAAGCCCACGGGCCTTAGCGAACGGTCGAATACGACAAGAGAACGATATTTGGTAGTCGGCGATGGCTTCGTACTCACCCCGTTCAAAAGGTGCAAGAAACAGTCAATGCGGAGGCCCACTCTTGCCCGCTTACATTTTTTTGTCGGCCCACCGGCCGGAGAAAGGATACAAAATGTACCGAATCAACGAATTTGTTGATGGCGTCAGGGTCAACCTTGCCGTCGCAACTTTTGATGATCTTGACGAAGCTGAGGCTTA
>JBAQFY010000421.1:0-10472 GCA_049287505.1 Sedimentisphaerales bacterium
GTCGTACTGCTCAAGGCGGCGGAACTGTTAGCGGGAAAGTATCGCCAGACCCTCAACGCCGCTACCATGCTCAATACGAGCAAGACACCTCACCAGGCGGAAATCGACTCTGCGTGTGAGCTGATAGATTTCTGGCGTTTCAACCCCCATTTTATGGAAGAGGTATATGGGGACCAGCCGATGTCCACAGCCGGTGTGTTGAACTATATGGAGCATCGTCCGCTGGACGGATTTATTCTGGCCTTGACGCCGTTCAATTTCACCTCGATTGCGGGCAATCTTCCAACCTCGCCGGCTCTGATGGGTAATACGGTGGTCTGGAAGCCGGCATCGGCAGCGGTATTGCCGGCTTATATTATTATTAAAATCTTAGAAGAAGCGGGTATGCCGTCCGGAGTTATCAATATGGTGCCGGGTCCCGGACCGGTCGTTGCTCCGCCGGTGCTGGACGACGTCAGGCTCGGCGGAATTCACTTTACCGGAAGCACATACGTATTTTCAACAATCTGGCTGGCGGTCGGCAAAGACATTCGAAAATACGTTTCGTATCCTCGAATCGTCGGCGAGACCGGCGGAAAGAACTTTATAGTCGCGCATGTGAGCGCCGATACCGAGGCCCTCGTGACGGCCTTAGTGCGAGGGGCGTTTGAGTACCAGGGTCAGAAGTGCTCCGCTGCTTCGCGAGCGTATATCCCCGATTCGACCTGGCCGAAGGTAAAGGAACAATTGTTAAGTGAAATTGGTGATATTAAGATGGGTGATGTAACCGACTTCAAGAATTATATGGGAGCGGTTATCGACAAAAAGAGCTTCGATACTATCCGCGAGTATATTGAATATGCCAAGAGTTCGCCCGATATGGAAATTATTATAGGCGGCGAATGCGATGACTCGGCAGGATACTTCATTGAGCCGACTGTCGTGGTAAGTAAGGACCCGAAATCCAAGTTGATGGTCGAAGAAATTTTCGGGCCTGTGTTAACGCTATATGTTTACCCGGAAAGCGAATATGACCAAACACTGGTCCTGTGCGACCAGACATCGCCTTATGCGTTAACAGGGTCGATATTCGCTCTGGACCGCGGCGCGATAGTCAAGGCGATGAATACGCTGCGCCATGCAGCGGGTAACTTTTACGTTAACGACAAGCCCACAGGGGCGGTCGTAGCACAACAGCCCTTTGGTGGAACACGGGCATCGGGCACGAACGACAAGGCCGGTAGCTGGCTTAACCTGGAACGATGGGTTTCGCCGCGTGCAATTAAAGAAACATTCTTACCGCCAAGAAACTTCCGTTATCCGTATATGCAGGAAGAATAGCTGCCTTGGAAGACAGCGGCTAACCGTATTTAAAGAAACAAATTTTTGTTTTGGACTGCCGTATTCGGGTAGGTAGAATACAATTCAATTGCTTGTGAAAGACGGCTAATGAAAACGGTTGACAGTGTAAAACTGGCACAGAAAGAGAGATACTCGATATTCGAAGCAGCCCAAGCTCTCAAATCGGACCTTCCCGTAACGCGAGTGATATTGTTCGGCTCAAAAGCTCGTGGTACAGGCGAACCGGATTCGGATATAGACCTTCTTGTACTGACTTGTTGTCCAGTCACCAGCGAATTGCGGCAGGCTGTCTCAGACAGATTAGCAGATATTAATCTTTGCAATGATGTTTTGTTGACATCAGTTGTTGTATCTGAGCAGGAGTGGGCAAATGGACTAATTCGCCATACGCTGATTCACAGCGAAGTTGAAAGAGACGGATGTGAAATATGAATGAGAGTGAAGCTCGTGAATTCATAGATTTAATTCGTAGCCTTATTGATAATCCCGGAGCGACGAACCCTTAACTTTGAATTAAATAATGCTCTTGCATCTTCAGTTCTTTGTATTTTTAGTCTATTTGATGAATCAGAAGTGTAAAGATTAAAGTAGCAGAGCCGATGATAAGTTTAGAGACCGCGTTTCTTCCTGCAGGAATGAATAGCTGTGAGAGTAAGGAATAAATGGCAGAGAAACGTAAAAAAGTAAGGCCCCTTGTTTATATTGTAGTTGGAATATGCCTTGTGATTCTTGCATATCTGGCGCGGGGTCTTTATTACGGTGCAACAACAATACACCAGCTATTGGCTGAGAACGAGCATCTCAAGCAAGCGATAACCAATCTTACAAACGAGGAACAAATAGGCTATGCAAAGATAATTGCCCAGGAGACCACAAACGAGCGGCTTCTTACCACTATAATATTTGTTGAGACTGCCAGAGACGACAAACTAAAGAAGATTCTGGAGAAAGAATACACAATCGCCGGTGACATCATCCACTTTGACGCGTTAATTGTGAAGTTCGGGAATAAAATGGTTATGGACGGCAAAACAAGGGCGCTGTATCTCTGGAGAAGAGTCTATGGCGAAAAGATGACGCCGGAAGAGGGCTTTGCAATAGAACAGCCGGGCACCGAACCCCAAAGATATAACGACCTGCTTAAAGCATTGCCAATTAAGCAAAGGCAAATGTTCTGGTCAAATATCTGGGACCTGGCAAATGACCCTGATAAGCTAAAGAAACACGATATTGAAGCCATCTATGGGAACGTCGTTTATTCAAGGCTAAGAAAAGGACTTATTTACGTCTTCAAGGTAAGTCCGACCGGTCAGGTTTATCCTGAAGTCGTGCCCGATATGTAACAGACCGAAAAAGACGGTTAATAGAAACGTACTTCAAGAAGATTAATTGGTGAGTAGTTAATTGGTTAATTGGTGAGTAGTTAATTGGTTAATTGGTGAATCCACTCACCACTTACTACTCACTACTCACCACTCTGTTCAAGTCTAATCCCGCATTTAACAAGTTTCATTAGTTGTGTTGCACGGCCATCTTGGCCGTGTTTTTCAAGGGCTGGAAGCCCGTGCCACGTGAGGTTCTTGATTGACGGACTCGGCGGTGTCAGTTATTGTATAAGGTGAGAAAATTTGTCGTGAGATTTCGGGATTCAGGCTAATGAAAGGAAACATTGATTTTGATATTGTCGTTATAGGTGGCGGGATTGTCGGTCTTGCGACGGCTTACAAGATTACGTTGGACCATCCGGATATTCGCATCGCCGTATTAGAAAAAGAAAACAGGCTGGCAACTCATCAGACAGGTCATAATTCCGGCGTCATTCATTCGGGGCTGTACTATAAGCCCGGCTCAAATAAAGCAAAGACCTGCACCGAAGGACGAAAAGAGCTTGTTGCTTTCGCCAAAAAGTATCGAATCCCTTACAAGATTTGCGGAAAAATAATCGTCGCAACAGATGCAAAAGAGCTGCCAGGCCTCGAAAAGATTTTCCACAACGGCAAAGAGAATAATATAGAAGGTATTGAAAAAATCGGCCCGGACGAAATCAAACAAATCGAGCCATTCTGCGCCGGCATCGCAGGGATACGGGTGCCGTGCACCGGAGTTATCGACTTCGTCAGGGTTGCAAACAAGTTAGCCGAGCTAATAGAGAAAAAAGGACAAGACAATAAAGTTCTGACGCTGCATAAGGTAACAGGCTTTGACAAGCACGATTTCTATACGAAGGTTGCAACAAATCAAAAAGCTTTCAATGCAAAGTATATTATCAACTGTGCTGGACTTCAATCTGACAGGATAGCGAAAATGGACATCGTAGAAACCGGGATGAGGATTGTTCCGTTCCGTGGGGATTATTACGAGCTGACGGAAGAGGCCGCAGAAAAAGTCAAAAACCTGATATATCCGGTGCCGAACCTGGATTTCCCTTTTTTGGGGATTCATTTTACACGGATGATTGACGGCAAAGCCGAATGCGGCCCAAACGCGGTCTTCTCATTCAAACGGGAAGGTTACGATAAAACCGATTTTAGCCTGAGAGATTCCTGGGATGCCCTGACTTATCCCGGGCTCTGGAAAATGTTTCTGAAGCACTGGAAATACGGATTAGGTGAATACAAACGGGCTTTTTCAAAAAAATTATTTCTTCAGCAATTGCAAAGACTTATTCCTTCGCTTGATGTTGATGATATTAAGCCTGGCAAGACGGGTGTTCGGGCACAGGCCCTTAGGCCGAACGGTGAGCTGCTCGATGATTTCAGAATAGAAAGACAGAGAAATTCTATCCACGTCTTAAATGCACCATCGCCGGCCGCGACAGCATCGCTGGCTATCGGGGATTATGTAAACCAAATAGCCACGGAATACTTTAATCTCAGAAAATAGTTCATAGTCTGTAACACATATATATTCGGAAAGTATAATAGGGAGCTTAAATTATGGCTGAAACATTTGACGTTGTAGTAATCGGCAGCGGGCCGGGCGGTTACGCCGCCGCTATCAGATGCGCACAAAGAGGAGCTTCGGTAGCAGTTATCGAAAAAGAACTCATTGGCGGCACATGCTTGAATCGCGGTTGCATCCCATCGAAAACACTGCTCGCTTCAGCCCACACTCTGCTGTTGATAAAGCACGCAGCAATGATGGGTATTGATGTCGCATCAGCTACTCCTGACTGGACGAAAATCCAGGCAAGAAAGGATGCTGTTGTAGGAGGCTTCCGAAAAGGCCTGACGGGATTAATAAAAAGTCACAAAGTAGAAATACTCCAGGGCAGAGCCGTGGTTATAGCGCCAAATCAAATCAAAATCGAAACAGAAACTGCGCCTATGCAGATACAAGCGGACAGAATAATCTTGGCAACCGGCTCGCAGCCGATTCAAATTCCGACAATTCCATTTGACGGCCAGACTGTTATCAGCAGCAAAGAAGTCCTGAGCCTCCAGCAAATACCCAGCTCGATGGTAATCGTAGGCGGCGGAGTAATCGGCTGTGAAATGGCCTGTGTTTATGCTGCGATGGGAACTAAGGTAACTATCGTAGAAGCACTTTCTCGCTTGATTCCTATGGAAGACCAATGGGTCGGCCGGCTGATGGAACGCGAGTTCAAAAAACTCGGTATAGATTCGCTGACAAATCAGAAAGTAACTTCCGTTGATAAAACCAGCACGCCGGCAAAAGTAGTCCTTGAGAACGGCCAAACAATCGAAGCGGAAAAAGTACTCGTCTCTGTGGGACGAAGAGCGGTAGTTGATGATGAAACCAAAGAGGCTTTGAGTTTACAGATGAACGATTCCGCTATAGCAGTGAATGAAAAATTAGAAACCAATGTCCCTGGTATTTACGCAATTGGCGATGCCGTGGGTACAACCTTTTTAGCCCACGGTGCCTTCGCCGAGGCTGAGGTTGCAGCGGTCAACGCCACAGGGGTCGATGAAAAAATAGCCGACTATTCACTTATACCTCGGGCTGTCTATACATTCCCTGAAATTGCATCTGTTGGCAAGACCGAAGAGACCTGCAACAACCAAGGCCTTGACATTAGCATAGGAAGGTCGTTCTTCAAAGCCAACGGTCGAAGCGTAGCGCACAACGAAACAGTCGGCGAAATAAGGGCTGTGAGGGATAACTCTACTAACAAAATCATCGGTGTTACAATGGTTGGCGCTATGGCAACTGAGCTGATAGGCGCAGCAAGAACACTTATAGGCAGCACGGAAAAAATTACCGAGCTCAGCTTCCCGCATCCGACGGTTTCGGAGGTTCTCAAAGAAGCTGCTGAGGATGCCTTCGGCCTGAGCCTGCACAATCCACCAAAGGCATAATCAAATACATATGTTTGAGAAATCAACAATCAAAATTCGTAAATCGAAAATCGCAAAACCTTTACGCAATATTGATTGCGGGCTGGCCGACTACCGAGAGGTTCTCGAACTACAGCAACAATTACGGGAGAAAAGACGCAGGGGCGAAATACCAAATTCTGTATTAATCCTTGAGCATCAGCCTGTCATTACTTTAGGCGCCCGGCAAAGTGCCAACAAACTCTTAGCCGACAGGAAAGATTTGGCACAAAAGCATATCGATGTAGTCGAAATCCGCAGGGGCGGCGGCACGACAGCACACAATCCGGGCCAGTTGGTCTTTTATCCGATTTTACATTTGCAGCAGCTTAATCTTGGAATCAGCGAATACATCAGAGAGCTGGAATCAATAGGAGCAGAATTGTTAGAACAATTAGGAGTTCACGCTGAAAGACGAAAAGGCTATCCCGGCCTATGGGTCGGTGCAAAAAAAATCGCCTCTATCGGCGTGCGCGTATCGAAATTTATAACCTATCACGGCATGGCAATAAACATTAAAAATGACCTGAGCATCTTTGATTTTATAACGCCCTGCGGCCTAAACAACGTAGAAATGACATCGGTGCTGAAAGAAACCGGCACACGCCATTCAATGAACCAGACAAAAGAAAGATTATCTCAACTACTTATAAGGCATTTCTCATGAGGCAGATGACAGAAGACAGAAGCTTGTCCCGAGCGCAGTCGAGGGAACAGAAGACAGAAGCCTGTCCCGAGCGAAGCCGAGGGAACGGAGCCCCGAGCGTGAGCGAGGGGCAAAAACTGCCTCCCTGGCTGCGCAGACCCCTACCGGCTGACGCCACTTTCCATCATACTCGACAGATTCTAAGCTCTCTGAATCTGAACACTATATGCAGCAACGCAAACTGTCCGAATACAGGCGAGTGCTGGGCAAGAGGGACGGCAACCGTCCTTATATTAGGCAATATCTGCACGCGTAATTGCAAGTTCTGTTCGGTAGCCTGCGGCAAGCCCGGACCGCCTGACCCGACCGAGCCTTCGCGCCTGGCACAAATGGCCGAACAAATGCGATTGAAATATCTTGTCCTTACAAGTGTAAACCGTGATGACTTGCCGGACGGCGGCGCCGGCCACTTTAGCAACTGCATTAATGAAGTAAGAAAAAAGTACACGGATATAAAATTTGAAATACTAACGCCCGACTTCCGCAACTGCCAGGCCGGGGCACTAAAAATCCTGAGCACAGCTTTACCGTTCGTACTCGCCCACAATGTTGAAACTGTTCCATCACTATACCGAACCGCCAGGGCTGGCGGAAACTACCAACGGTCTTTGAATTTGCTCAAAAGAGCCAAAGAAATCTCCGATAATATCCAGACTAAATCCTCAATAATGCTCGGATTGGGGGAAACCGACGTCGAGGTTGAGCTGGTCCTAAAAGATTTGCGTAACGTCGGCTGTGAAAGAGTTACTATCGGCCAATATCTAAAACCATCAAAAAATTCTCTTGAGGTTGTCGAATACGTAAACCCTGCCAAATTCGATTGGTGGAAGCAAAAAGCAGTAGAATTGGGATTTTCCTGGGTAATCTCTTCGCCTTTCGCCCGCAGCTCATACTTTGCAGAACAGGAAAATGCCTAATAAACACGATATGGCCGTGTAAAATTGTTTATATCGGACATCAAAGGCACAACAATTTTCAACATCATTTAGGTCAGCCACCTTGTCTTCATACCAAACATTTCCTATACTTTAATCAGGTTATTATAGAGAAGTTATTAAAATCTCTCTAACGTGAGGGTGTTTTCCGGAGGGGGAAAAATGGCACCTATAAAGAAATCAGCACGTCTAAATCGCCGGGGTGTTGTACTCATCATATCTATGTTATTCGTGCTTATATTTAGCGCCTTAGCTGTCTCAATGGCCACGTTGTCCGGCACGAATGTCCAGCTTGCATCGAATCAGCACAAGGTCAATTCAGCTTTATCCGCCGCTCAATCCGGCCTCGAATGCGGAAAATATATTGTTACCACAGTCAACCTTGGAGAGACCGGCTTAAACTACGTTACTACTGCCCAGGCCAATCAGGTTTGGGCAGATCTGTGCCAGCACATTCAGAGCACGGCTCTTGATGGAAAGACAGTGCCATTCTCTAATAACTTCAGCGATACAACCGGTAGCGGCAACGAAATTATTACTCCATCCATCAATTTCGGCAGCACCAACGCAGACTTTGTGTTAAGGTTCTACCGATATAACAGTAACCCTCATATAATCAAGCTACAATCTATAGGAGCTGATGCCGGAGTGACAAGAAAAATAACTATGGATATGGAAATCACAAAAGACAGAAGTGTTTTGAATTACGCCATTGCCAGTAGAGGCCGGATGTGGCTTACCGGTGATACGACTATTCACGGCAACCTTTATAGCTCCTGGGACCGTCCTGAAATACCACCTTACAATATGACCAGCGACTCAACCGTGTTGGGTTCCGTCAATACCGTCTTAACTTTGGAACAGATTGAAGCCCAAAGCTACCAATTGGAAACTCTCGACGAAAATGGAAATCCCATGTTTGACGAAGACGGTAATCGTATCTACAGTCCTGCAGACGAAATCCAGGCTCGCCACGAAGGCATCAATTATGGACAACCGAACCAGGATATACCTGGCACAGATATATCTGATTATGATACTGATATTTACAACAGCGGCCTTATCGAAATACCAACATGCCCAGCCGCGAACAGGGTAACCGAATATTTCCCGCATGATGCAAATGATTATAGTGCACCCAGTGAAAGCGGGAGCAGACAACTAAACCGCCACGTTTACGAAAACCAGACGTTCACTAATGCGAAGCTGCCTTATAATCGTAATGCACTGTTCAGGAATTGCACTTTTGAGGAGGTTTTATATATAGATTGTGCAAAAAGCGGCAGCACTTACTACAACAATGTCCGATTTGAGAACTGCACTTTCAACGGCGTGATTGTAACCAATACACCAAAAACGTTCAAGTGGCAGAATAATTGTCTTTATTTTACCGGTGAAGCTGCCTTCGACAACACATCCAGCGTACAGGAAGCCACTATCCTCGCACCCCATTTCAACGTGAACCTGGGTAATACCAATCCAACAAAGAGTGAGAACAATGTCCTCACAGGTGCCATCGTGGGAGGAATCGTTGATGTGCGCGGCAATGCGCAAATCTATGGGACGATTATTTCGATGTGTGATACGACACAATGGAGCAGCGGCTATGTAACAAATATCGGTGCCACCCTCAAGGATGGAGGCTCCGAGACAACCTCGCTGGGCGATGTTGGCGTCATTAGTATTACCCCCAAAGAAGATATGATGCTGCCCAGTGGGATTTTGAGCCCTATCATAATTATACCTTCGCAAAGCACATATTCTGAGGGAACATAACCGGTGTAAATCAAAAGAATAAATTAGAATAAAAATCTAAACTATTTGAAGAGAGAAAGAAAATGAGAAAACCAGTTTTGAATATCCTCGGACTCGTATTAGTAAGCACAATATTATCTATCATCGCTGTAAAATCAAGCTCAACAGGCAAATTTACCGATAGCCAAGATTTAAGCAGCCCGGCTAATGAGTCCGAACAACAAGACATAGCCTCTATTTGTGAACGAATTGAACTTCTCAGTGACAACGTTAAGCAGTCTGGGCCTCAGAGTGTATCTGTTGATACCTGCATTAGTACCTTTAGCGACGACCCTGATGAGTTGGAGACGGAAGCTGAGTCTAATGATTACCGGGTCAATTATATAAGCGAAGATTCTGAAGGTTATGAGGATGGTTGTGATAATGCACCTGATGATGACAACACAAACCAGGCCGATAACGTAGAATAGTAATTCTTTCGACCGATGAGAGAATTGTTAGAGACGATAACGTTGTAGTGAGATTTTTTAGGAAGGGAGAAAAACGGCACCTGTAAAAAAGAACTCAGCACGGCTAAATCGCAGGGGTGCCGTGCTCATCATATCTATTATATTCGTGCTTATATTTTCCGCCTTAGCTGTCTCTATGGCCACACTGTCCGGCACGAATGTCCAGCTTGCCTCGAACCAGCACAAGGTTGATTGTGCATTTGCGAGCACGCAGTCCGGACAGGAAGCAATGCGATACTGGCTAAGCAATGTCGAAATACCAAGCTCTACACCGCCATCTGACTACTTCGGTGTAATTGTCAGTACCTTGCAATATGATTTGGATGCCAATAGCATCTCGAACATCACAGTTTACAATGACGGTTCAATCCCACCTGTTGCGCTGCACTCCGCAAGCGGACAAAATTTTGAGGGTGAAATTCTTATCGATGCCAATGACCTCAACATTCTGAAAGTTTACACCACGGGCGGCAGTGGTCAGATTACGCGCACAATAAGAGTTAATTACGATATCGAACCCTATGAATATCCTATCTTTGATTTCGGCATGGCAACAAAAGGACCTGTGCACTTTCTTGGTAATCCAACCATCAGAGGTGTAAATTCCAATAACGAAGCCGATATCTTTATTGAAAGCGGAAATACCAATCTTGCAATGCTTGTTACAGGCAATACAAACTTTGACGGCGATATCAGTATCGGCAACGCAACCGCCAATACTGACTTCTGGGGTGATGTCAAAATAGGAGGCGACCAGGGCCAGACAGCAATAAACAATCACGTACATATAGGCGCCGAGTCTCCAGAATTCCCTCTCCCAAACACAGGGCATTTTCTACAGTACGCAACAGGCGCTATCATTGACAATTCTACTGACATATCACAT
>JBAQFY010000422.1:0-8340 GCA_049287505.1 Sedimentisphaerales bacterium
CGTTTCGATAAGTATCTCTCGCACTCGCCCGCAAACCGGCTGAGCCATCTCGCAGTGCACCGCCCCAAAACCGCCAAAAAAACTGTTTAACCGCTTGAAAGTCTTATCAATAAACTGGTCAACAATAACCAGATTTCCGGGAGCGATTTCCTCTCGAAGCGACCCAACCGCCCCGCTGCCTATCACCGTATGAACGCCGAGTTTCTTCAGGGCGAAAATATTAGCCGCGTACGGCACCTCACTCGGCGAAAATTTATGTCCCTTCCCGTGACGATTTAAAAATGCAACTCGCTTTTGTCCTATCCTGCCGACCATAATAGCTGTGCTCGGCCTGCCGAACGGCGTCTTGACATCGTGAAACTCAGCATCGACGATATGTTCAGCCAGCGCATCACCTAATCCCGTGCCGCCTATTATCCCGACCAGTTCTTCTGCCATAATCTTCCACTCCTTTACTCTGATTGGGCACTATAGTAATTGCTTTGCCGCCCATTTACAATTGTTTTGTAGGCTTAGCTCGAAAATCACTATATAAATATAAAGTGCCTTGAACAAACTGCCGTCAGCGGCATAATAGCGTATATGAGCTAATTTTCTTATTGGAGACGAAGTTATATGGATTTAGTAGTTACGATAAAACAGATTAAAGGCCGCTGCCCTACTATAATCAGAAATAAGAAATCAGATGTCAGAAGTCAGACTAACAGACATTTCTGATTTCTGTTTTCTGTCCTCTGTCTTCTATCATCAACGCACTGCGTGTCTCTGAACCTGCGCAATGGGGCCTTGATGGCAAAGACGATAAAACCAGGGCCTACATCCACTGCCCCGACCCTTGCGAATATACCGCCGGCGGAACCGTAATCTTTGAGATAAGCAAAGTCGAATAATCCCTGCCTGTTCTGCGCCAAGCCGGACAATATACGCCGAGATTGCAGCCAGAGCGGATTTATCACATCACTAATACAAGATTCTGATTTCGGATTCATTCTGCAGTCTGATTATAAAAGCGCCGTATTCTTTGTAAAATTCTGTCTCTGCGGTTTTGAAAATAGGAACCTCGGACGATTTCCGAACAACTCTGCGTGCCAGAACCTCTCTCGGCTCCCGCTCAAGCCCTGAAACCAGCACATAATAGGGCTTCTCACCCCATCCATCTACTACAAACACAACTTCTTTCTTATCTTCCCGCATATCACTTACCGTACACGGTGTGTGAATGAACCAGCCACGCTGTGGCAGTTTCTTCAAATCATATATTTTGCCTCTGCCGTAAAGTTCTGCCAGATGCGCCTGCACTGTTCCCGGATTTATGGCAGGGCCCGCGCCAACCTGCCCCTGCAAATCGAAGAAATCCGGCAGTAATCCCTGACGTTCCTTATCTGTTAGAGGCCAGGACATCTGCAGGCCGGCAGTTGTAATTCCTTTGGCGATTCTTTCCCACGGGCCTTTCTTATCGTATCCGCTAAGCATCTGCAAAGCCGAACAATAGACAAGCCCGCACCACTGCACTGGCCGTCCCAACCACAGCGGCGCCCGCCAGTTCGTTGCACCCAGAACAGGTATTGTTGCATAAGACCCCACTCTGCCGGTCGTCGGTGGATAAAGATAAACAAACGGTACACCCGTCCACGCCCAGTATCGCGCTTGCTCAAGATATTTCTCCTCGCCTGAGATAATATAACCGAGAGTATAAGCCTTAACCATAAGCGCCGAGGCCAATATGTCCGGCGTGTGCAGCGGCACTTCCCACGTCTGCGCTCCCCGCGGCACTGTGTTGGCGTAAAGGCCGGTTTGTTTGTCGAGTAGCTCAAGCGCTTTAATGATAAGTTCTTTATCCCCCGACAAAGTTGCACCTTCAAGAATACTAGCCATGTCTCGGCCTGATAAACCATTAGCATGTTTTGCAAAATGAGTCCTCGAATAATCTGTTTTGCCGGGTGTGTAGAATTTTACGCCGTCCTCGTCGAAATTGCGAAGCAGGCTTAATGCCTCGTTACGTCTTTGCTGCACGAATTCATAAGTACGCCCGAAAATAAAAGGTGCCGTCGGCAAGTGTGCGTGTCCGACACTGCTTGAGAAAGATTGTCCTGATGGTATTCTCTCCAAAGCCTGGTATTTCACACCTTTAAGCCTTTCAGAAAGTATCTCATCTTCTGTATGATTAGCGAGCCAGTCGATGAACATTGCAGCATCCGCCGCCGGGGCCGGTGGAAAATTATCGCCCCAAACTGCATGTCTGAAAAGACCATCGTGATTTATCTGCGAATCCAGCCAGCCGTGGGCAAGCAGATTGACCGCAGCGCCGAAACCTCCTTCGAATTCCGGCACAGCAGGCAATCCCTTCAACTCCACATAGTGCTTAATTGCAGGCACGACAGTCTTTCCTTTGCCGCCGACTATCAGCACAGAGACTTTCAGCAGCTTATTCGCTTCGAGTCTGAAAGGCGTATGGGCACAAAAGTCATTCTCAAAACGAAGCTCTCCAACCGCAGGTCCCGACAGTGCCATAACGTGCGCCCCCGAGTGATAAATCCTGTCCGGCGAATCAAAAGCAGCCGCGACCATATCGGACGGCTCCCAGATTACACCGATATAATTACCATTATGTGCAATAGCCATAAGAGGAAAAGTCATCTTAATCGGCTCAGGCAACCGGCGGATATGTTCCGGCGTCTCTATGTCCGCCTCACTGCTGCTTGGTTCATCACAAAGATATTCTACACCTGCGAGCAAACCCTGTTGTTTCCTTTCGCCGAACGTGCCAAGGCCTGGGAAAATCGTCAGCCACGGAATATAGACAATGTCCCTGTCTGTATTTACCTTTAGCTCGGTCTCGATTACAAGTGTCCCCTCTTGTTCGGCTGGCCTTACGATTCTTTGAATTTCCCACGTTGCCCCCCTGCTGTCTTTTATAACCGCCTTACTACTAAATTCTCCCCCCGACTTACTCTCGAATGTAACTTTCGCATTTTTCAGATTAAGCCATTCAGGAGACTCGTCGAAAATCACACCGAGCAATTCACACCCGTATCCGGCAGCCATTTCGATATCATTTACTCTAAAAGCGAAACTCCCCCGTCTTTCTCCATAATGTTCAAATTCTAAACTTCCCGATTTGATTGATACTTTTTTGTCCTTAGTTTTATCAAGTTCCTTTGGCCTCTCTAATAAGGGAACAGCTACTCTGCCAATCGCTTCTACCTTGATAAAGGCAATTGTAACTTCTCCCTCACCCGTACATGGGTCAAGGCGAAAGCGTGTCCCGCGTCCTAATTTCTCACGAATCACAAGGCTGTAGTCATGCCATCGACCATCGTTGCGGGTAGTGAACCGAACGGAATGTCCCGCTCTAAACGCCCTGCCGTAAAACAGCTCTGCACTTGTATCCGCATTCGATTTCATCCTTACCTTCATTCTGATAATTTTCTCACCGGGCAAATCCACTGCCGGCCCTTCTATCCACGGGTCTTCTCCTGTGGATTTTACGAGCAGCCCTTCCGGCGACGAGCTTAGCTCCTCTACCCTGTTATTTCCTGTCCAGCCTTGTGTCCCTTTGCTGAAGTCCCATTCGGCCACCGCTTTTCCGTAAGTTGAAATCGGCACCGACAAAACCGTCATAAGACCCAACAGCACTCGGAACACTCTTGAATTTCTTCCGGCAAAATAACGTCCTCTTTCACCGTTTGTTCCGGAGCTTTTGCTGTGTTTAATAACAGACATAAAAACCTCCTTCAGATTTTGTCTAAGCGGATATTTCCAGGCAGTAAAATTTTGTGACAACGATTTTCTTTTATGTTTGAATATCTCGGTTCCGGTTCGCCAGTCCGAAAAGACAGGCGACCACCATCAGTGCCCCTGTTCCCGTTGCACCTACGATAATCCCGTCAAGATTACATTGCGCCCACTGCCACGAAGCAGGTAAATTGCGCGCAAAAGTCCCCCAGCTAACAACGGCGATACTTACCCCGATTGATGCGAGACCCTGCCATAGACTAAGGCGAACTCGCATAAAGGCTAAAAGAAACAATCCCAAAAGCGCACCACCAAAGATTCCCGATATCTGCCACCAAACATCCAAAATACTCCTTGCCCGAATCATCAAAAGAGCGGCTCCGGTTCCAATAAAGCCCCACACTATCGTTCCTAAACGCAGAAATAACACGCTGGCCCGCTCTCCGATATTTGGACTAAAATACCGCTTATGGAAGTCCAGCAGCAAAACCGTCGCTGAGCAATTCAATGCCGAATCCACAGTGCTCATTGCAGCCGCTAAAATAGCAGCGATAATCAATCCCTTTAGACCTGACGGAACCTGTGTCGCGATATAGTATGGAAAAACCTCATCACCCTTGACTATACCCGCTTGTGCTAATTCGTCGCCGCGAGAGTAGAAGGCAAAAAGTGTTGTCCCGATATAAAGAAAAACCGCAGTCAGAGGAATATATATCAGCATTGCAATCCAGATTGAGCGTTTCGCATCACGCTCCGTAGGAACAGAGCAGTATTTCTGCACGTAGTTCTGGTCGGCCAATAAACTCCGCAGGGCCTCCGTAATTCCATAGACAATCATCACCCATACCGTTCGGTCGAACAGATGCTCCTGGGAAGTTAGGGTAAATTTCAAGCTGCCGAAGCTAAACTTATTATTGTCAATGGCCGCTTGTATTAACGGTTCCGGTCCCGAAAAAACATGGATTGACAAACTAACGGCACAAAAGAGGATTCCTGCAATCATAATTACTGATTGCATAACATCTGTCCAAATCACGGCCTCCATCCCCCCAAGCAGAGTATAAATAATAGTAATAAGGCCGATGACTATAATAACAATACCAATGTTCCACGAAACAAATGTACTTAATAGCAAGCCGGCCAGGTAAAGAATTACTGCAACGCGCCCTATCATATACAGCACAAATGCGAGTGCCGCATAAATCCGTCCCCAGGACCCGAGCCTCTCTTCCAGAAAGCTATAGACGCTAATCAGTTGCGTTTTCCGATAATACGGCACGGCATATTTGCAAACCAGCCAGACCACAGGCAAGATACAAAGCGAAAAAATGATGGGATGCCAGTTGCTGTCGAAGGCCTTGCCAGGCGTGGCAATATATGAAATGCTGCTCGTATAAGCGCTCATCACGGCCAGCCCGGCCGCCCACGCAGGAATAGCTCGGCCTGCAACCATGAATTGTTCCGCCGTCCGACATTTACGGGTGTAATAGACACCCATTCCAATCAGCACAAAGCTATAGAGAAAAAGGATGCCAATATCAACTGTGCTAAGATTTTCCTGCATAATCTTTAAACCCATCCAAACCTATTCTATATTTCCGGTTTGATTCCAAGCTCTTTAACATACCGCTGAATCACTTCACGCTCTGCTTGGCGAAAACGATGAAACGGCTCGGCCAGGAAATCACTGCAAATACCGATGCACGAAAGCGCACACTTCAGACCTTTCAGAAAGCTCGACTCATACCGTCCCACATTATAGATGGCATCACTGAGCTCCATTACCTTTTTATGCAGGGACTCGACCTTCGGCATGTCTTTTGAACACGCTGCATTGTAGAGGTCCACATAGAGTTGCGGAAAAAGGTTAGCTCCTCCAGACACACAACCGTGCCCACCCAACAAAACCGCCTCGGCCAGCAGCTCCTCCTGGCCTATAAGAAGTGAAAACTCAGGACGGCCTTTAAGCAAAGATTGAAGCCGGTGAAAATAAATCATATTGCCGGAGCTGTCCTTTATACCCACAATACCCGGAAGGTCAGCCGCAGCCCCTATGGTATCAGGCTCGAAAAACAGCTTGGTGTAGCTCGGCATATTGTACAGAAACAACGGCAGTGGCAATTCGGGCGTTATGTGCTTGAGATACTCGAGCAGTTCCGCTTGCCCCGCGGGAAAGTAATATGGCGGCGCCAGCACAACCGCCTGCGCACCGGCTTCATGTGCCTTGTGGGCAATGTTAACCGACTCTACAAAAGATGTGTCGGTTATTCCAACCAGCACCGGCACGCGCCCTTTAACCTGCCCACAGACGCGTTCAATAAGTTCATACCGAAGCCGGTAGCTGAGACTCGGCGCCTCACCCGTTGTCCCTAAAATAAACATACCGTGAACACCACCGGCGAGAATATGCTCTATCAGCCGCTCTAAGCCGGATACATCAAGCGTATCCCTGTCCAGAAGCGGTGTAACCAGAGGCGGAATGATACCTCGCAGCGGCCTCGGCAATACATTCATCTTCGATTCCATCTTTATTAGTTCTCCATTCTACTATTATTCTGTAAAATCAAATTTGATGAGTGGCAGCCTCAAGCGAGTCCCGAAGAATCGGGACGAGCTTGGGGATGGCTAAGTAGGGGCGGTTTGTGAACCGCCCCTAACAACCACCACGTATTTATCGTGTTACAGACCACTATTAATCTGACTGCACAACTCAAGAAACGCCAGGACCCGTTCATCCGGCGTGTCGGCCTCAATATCCGCAACAACAACGTCGCACGGGGCGTACTCGCGAGCGACCCTTTCCAGCTCCATTCTAATCGTCTCTATTGACTTGTTTACCAGGTCCGTTGGACGGTACATCAGAGCACGCCGCACATGAGTAAATGTTTTTCTTGCCCTGAACAGGTCCGAATCCAGTCCCATATCAATATAGCTCAAGTGAGGAACGCCGGCATAAGCATCAATGTACGGGTCGGCATTCCAGGCACAGTTGTGGATACCGATGCAGCCAAAGGCCTCAGCCATCCGACAATCGAAAGGAAGGAGAATGTCACGATACTGCTTGGGTGATATCATATTGACCAGGCAGTTGCTCACCGTGAAGAAATCAACCTTTACGCCGCTTTCTAATTGTCGCTCAAAAAGCTGTTTTGCAGCGTCAGTCATTGTAGTACAGATGCAATCAAAGAGATGGCGGCAGCGCTGCGGCGAATCAATCATATCATAGAAAAGTTTTTCACCACGCAAGCGGTAGGAATTATTGAGCACACCCTGCCAGTTGATGAATCCTTCAACCCGGCCTTCGTGAGCGGCTATCCAGTCCACCTGCGCCATAAGCTCCTGAAAGAAAGGATTTTTGTCAAGCTCAGGCGGTTCGAGATTCTCAACCTCATCATCGCCGAGATAGCAATGTTCACAGTTCGGCCAGTTGTCCTTAGCATATACAATCGGAATCCCATAAATTGCGGCCACACTGTTACAGCCGTAGGTGCCGGTCAGCAGATCCAGAGGTTTATCAGGACGGTCGATGCCGCCGATTCTTGCCTCAGGGAATCGACGTTTTAATTCACTACGCATGGCCAGTAGCGTTTCCCGTCTGTATGCTGGATTAGTATGCCACTGCCGGCCAAAGTCAATCCCAATCGCGGTTCGGTACCAATTCGGCGTGAAACCGATTTCCGGACGCAGAAACGGTTCGTTGCCCTTCGCCCGCTGCCGAGTGGCAGGTGCCGCCGGCGCAATATAGCTTATCAATTGGCAAGTTTCCTTGGACATTGCACCATACATTTTATCCCCTGATTGCGACAATGAAACTAAAAACTCACAACTGGATTTAGTATAATCGCTTTTATGAGTTTGTCTCAAGAGATAAAACGCAAAGCGCTTGAATTAGGCTTCGACCTGTTCGGCATAACAGACGCCTCGCCCATTGATATAAAGCAGGTCGAAATGTTTAATGACTGGCTAAAGTCCGGCTATGCCGGGCAGATGGGCTACCTGCACAGCAATTTTGAAAAACGTACTCAGCCCGCCAAACTTTTGGAAAACGCACAATCTATAATCTGTCTCGGCCTGAATTATAAACCACCCAAACATCCCTTGTCGTCCCAAGCACAGCAAAGCACCCCTCCACAGTCATTCCGAGCGCAGCGAAGCGGAGCCGAGAAATCTATTAAAAAAAGCATCCTTTCGTCATTGCGAATCCGCCATAGGCGGACGCGGCAATCTCATCTCTCACACTTCACTGCCTCAACGGGCAAAGTAGCAAACTACGCCCAATACGAAGATTATCATCCCTTCATAAAGAAACGATTGCGCAAGCTGTCTGAATTTATTAGTTCCGCCGCCGGACGAAACCACAAATTCAAAATTTGCGTTGATTCAGCACCACTGCCTGAGCGGGCATTGGCTGCAAGAGCCGGACTGGGATTCCTCGGAAAAAACCACATGCTAATAAATCCCAAACTCGGCCCCCAGATATTCCTGGGTGAAATCATAACAACTCTAAAACTTCCAACTGACGAACTAATTACAAACAATTGTTCAAACTGCGATAAGTGCATCGGCGCCTGTCCGACAGGCGCCTTGATGCCCGATGGCCAATTC
>JBAQFY010000423.1:0-5176 GCA_049287505.1 Sedimentisphaerales bacterium
GCAGTAGAGTTGCTTACTTTCGTAGTATATATTATAAAGCATCGCCCGAGTTTGGCAACAGACCCGAAAGCAGGAATCCACACTACCGACACGGTTTTGGATTCCTGTTTTCACAGGAATGACAAGCTGCGTTATACCCTTGTCGGGGAAGCACTCACGTTGAAGTTTACCTTAAAAAAGGTCAGTTTGAGAATTTAAAATTAGTTGGTGTCTGTTACTTCGAGATTGCCGCGGACAATTGCAGTACCCTCGGCGATTGAAAGACCTCCGTGATTTACAATATTGTCAGCAATTAGATTGTCTCGGCCACTTGTTAACTGGATTGACGCTCCCTTCATCGGCGCTTGTCGGCGCTCAATTACAGAACAGCCGGTAACACGGCACCGCATGGCATCGGTCAGCGTAATGCCCCTGAACCTGAAATCCAGAACCTGGCAGCTCACGATTACGACATCCTGACTTGCCTTGACATCGACGGCACCGCCACTCTGCGAAGAACCCTGAAAACTATTCTCGATAATCGTGTTTGAAAGAGTAACTCCTTTGCAGCGGTCAATAAGAATGCCATCAACCAAGTATTTTTTCTTGTGGTCGGGATTCCAGTCGATGTTATTATTGCCGACCACGATGTTCGCGCAGTCTTCGAGCCAGAGAGTATGCCCGGCGGCACTATAGAGGGAGTTGCCGGAGATAGAAACACCGCGGCAGTTAACTAAATGAATGTTGTGCGTTTGACTGCCGATAAGGTTTCCTGTTATGGCCAGAAGACCGCCGACTTTGAGATTCTCACCGCCCAGAAAGCGGATATTGGCTCCGCCCGGACTAGGTATGGCCTGGATGGTATTGCCGACTATTGTGCCTTCCCTGAACGAGCTGCCGGGAATCGTCATATCTATCAGAATATCCGCCGAGCCCTGGCTGTTGGGGTCGTAATTATATTCGATGTCATTGCCGACCATCTGAAAGTTTCGCATTTCGCCGCCCAACAGCCGGATTCCAGCAACCGGATTGTAACTGATATGACTGTCGGCAATAATTGCCTGATGCAAGTTCACATCGTTGAAATCAATCCCAACCTGCCTGTTGTTATAGATATGGCAGTGGTCGATTATCAAATTGCGATTGCGCTTTACCAGTTCAATACCAATCTTACAACGTCGGATTAACAGATTAGTAAGTATGGGCTGCATAGTTTTCTCTAAGCGCAGGCCGATTGATTCCGGATGGGCGCCACGTATTTCTAATCCGGTGATGACCGGCATCCGCTGGCGCTGCCAGACTCGGTCATGAACACTCTCTGGGTCGCCTGTTCCATCGTGGGTGCCGATAAAATGAAATGCCGGCCCCTGCCCTGCCATAATAACAGTCGCTGTGCCATCCCCGACCAGCGAAGTTCTATCGCATACATTCAGGTCCACAACGACAGTACGTGTGATACGATAATTTCCCTTTGGAAAACAGACAGCACCAGTGGCGGCTTTTACGGCTGCCTCAATAGCAGCGGTATCATCCACCCTGCCGTCACCTACCGCTCCAAAGTCCTTCACACTGTGCGTAACAACGCCGGCCAGTGCTGTACTTACCGAATCAGCCTGATTCGACGGCTCCGCAGCAAATGCAGCAGCAGATACAAAGAACAAAACTGCAATAAGAAAATATTGCCATCTCCGCATATATCCCTTCTTAAAATAAAAGTTGCCAAATATGCTCAAACTCTGGGATAATTGCCCAGATATTCGGTCTTTGGTAAGTCGCCTATCAACGGCATTGCGTATTCGATAAAGGCATCGGTTACGCCATTGCCTTCGGCGTTAATGAATTCGTCGGGCATCGACTTAGTTTTCTCAGCCACGTTGCTAAGCTCGGTGCGGAATAATTCGACCTTATAATCAGCACCGTTGCCGAGGCGTTTTATTGCCACCGAGCCGCTATCTTCTGTCATAGCGTACTGAACCGCGTGTCGCCCGCACCATCGGGCCTCATTAACATCGACAGGAGACTGGATACCCGGAAAGCTCCTCTGCAGGTAGCCGAAGGTATCAGCACGGACGCGCTTTACACCAAGTTCGGCTTTTACCTGCCCTGCCAGAAAGTCAGCTAAAGCACCCGTGCCGGACAGTTGTATATTTCCGTGTGCATCGGTTTCCGCCTGCTCCGCAAGTTTCTTGGCCCAGGTAACGCCGTCGGCGTCGCAGATTCCCTCACTGACCGTAATAACACACCGGTTGAGCTTCTTAAAGACAGCTTCCACATCGCTGAGAAATTTGTCCATCGAAACAGGCTTTTCGGGGACATAAACCAGATGAGGGCCGTCGTCATCCCTCCGACTGCCCAATACGGTAGCAGCGGTCAGAAAGCCGGCGTGCCTGCCCATAATCACATCTATTTTCACACCCGGTAGCGCTCTGTTGTCCAGGTCGTCTCCTATGAGGGCACAGGCTTCAAACTTCGCAGCGGTCCCGAAGCCAGGACAATGGTCGGTTACCAGCAAGTCGTTATCGACTGTTTTAGGGATGTGAAATGCCCGAATGTCAAAGTTCTCCTTATCGGCCATTTTGTTAAGAATATAAGCGGTATTGGCCGAGTCGTTGCCGCCGATATAAAAAAAGTATCTGATATTGCGCTTTTTAAAGACCTCAAGGATTTTCGCACAATATTCTTCGTCGGGCTTGTCCCTGCTGGTAGCGATGGCCGAAGACGGCGAAGCCGCTATTACTTCGAGCGTATCGGCTGACAGCTTTTTCAAATCGATGAATTCATCTTTGACCATACCCGCTACGGCGTGGATTGCGCCGTAGAGGTTTTTGATTTCAGGATGCTTGTTAGCCTCTTCTATAACGCCGACCAGAGAGGCGTTTATAACGCCGGTCGGCCCGCCTGATTGTCCTACTACCGCATTTGCTTTCGGTGCATCTGCCATTTCATATTCTCTCCATCAAAAATTCTGCCGTTAGGCATGCTGTGCATTACGTTATCATTATGGAGAACGAGATTATACACAGCCAATTCAAAGACACAAGGATAATCGGAAATTGGGTTTGATTGGGTTTGAATTGGGTTTGAATTCACCAAGTGTCCAATTGGATTTATTTTCATAATTCTTTGTTAAAATAGAACTTACGTTCATTTGCAATCCGCCTACGGCGGACAAGATTGGGTTTGTTTTGCATAAAAGTAGCTGATTTGTAGAGGGTTCTCGACAGAGGTAGAGGGCAGAAGACAGAGGACAGATGACAGACTACAGAATACAGACAATTGATTATAAGTTTTTGTTGCATAATGAGTTATATGGTAGTTTGAAATCCGAAATCCTAAGCCCTAAATCCTAAACAAATCCAAATTACATAAATTTAAATGTTCAAAATCTTTTCTGGCTTGAAAGATAATGCTTTTTGGCGTGTATCTGCTGATACGAAAACGTGCGGTTCTCCGCTATATCTGCCGCCTACTGGCGGTTTATGTTAGCCTTCTGGCTAACATATGGGTATTATAACATATTTTCAAACAAAAATCAAGTCAAATTAACCACGGATACTCGCTTATGCGTGGGCACAAGTTACACGGATTTAACGGATTTACGAAGGGAGATGCTCGATTCTTGATACTGGATTCTCGATTCTAATTGATGGCCTGTACTGAGCCTATTCGGCTTCGCTCCCCCCTTCGCTAAAGCTACGGAGGGCAGGCAGGGCTGCGGCTAATTCAGGATAGACTCCGTCGAAGGAGGGCGCAGAGAAATTTAGGCACGAAAAGGCACGAAAAAAACACCCCCTCTGGGGCTGGCGGACACCTTTAATTCCTCGCCATACGCAATACGAATTTATTTGCAGCTTCCGACTACTTTTTATTCTTCGCACGGACTACTGGTCATGAACAAAGCCAAAAAAGAGCAAACGGGACTAATTTTTTTCTCCATAATCGGTCATAACCATTAGGTGTTCTGAATATACTAACCTTGTTTGTTCATGTCTAAAGTTGAACTCTTAAGAGCCGAGACTACTCCTGGGGCAATACGCGTGTACTGACCTTGGATAGTCTGTATTCGCTGTTGGACGTTGATTTCTTTGAATTCATTAGGATACACCTTCTCGAAGATTTCGACAACCAACAGACCCATACTCACGACCGCCAATAGACAAGCGCCGAAAAAACCTGGTTCGGTGTTGAGCAGGTGAAGTTTCACCGGACCATTCTTCGACATCTGTATATTCGGGATGACCGACCTCTCGTTCGGATGCGCCCCAAAGTCAATGCACGTATTATACTCTTTCTTCGCTCGCTTTGCCAAAGCGGGACTTTGCGACTGCAAGTTCTTGATCATGCTGCTGATCTTGAACGAATCTCTACACTTCTTCCTCTTCTCTTCGCTTTGATGTCGGTCCCCCCACACTTTCGCTAGCGTCGGCTTGCTACTTATATAAGAGGCATACAGGGCGTTTTCAATACACACTCGGAGTTGGGCATAGGATTCGGTCAGCTGTCCGCTTGCCGCAAGCCTCACAGCAGCAAAGAAATTGCCGCACGCTCTGCCAAATAGAGAAAGCACTACAAGGCTTGACAAATCCGAATTAGAATAGGTTAAATACGGATTCACTTTCTCGAAGATGATTCCTAGGTTATCAAGCATTTCGAAATAGCCGCGCTGCTTAACATATGTGATCAAGATATTCTTATGGGTATCTTCAAGAAATCTCGTTAGATGGGACTCGCACCATTTTGATTCACGGATGGCGGACTCCACCTCTTCACCCGTTGGTATGTAATTGGCTTCTTGTACTGGCTTTTTCTTTCTGTGACGGTGTTTAACTTTCTTACGGCGTTTCATGGCTTATGTACGCTCTCCAGTACGACCTCGATCTCATAGGATGGATAATTTCGGTGACACCATATTTAATTCCACCCGATTTATGCGCCCCAAACTCAAGAATAATTCATGACAGGTAAAGTTTTCTACTTCATTTTCTGTGCGCTGTCCCAAAGCTATTATTAAGAAGCATAAATCCAAGATGTCTCGCTTCGTTGTTCGCTAATGGAAGAATCTACATTAGTCCCTATACAAGCGTGACGTCTTGAATTTTATTATGCATGGCTTAATAAAAAATACTCGAAATGCCCTGCATTTTTGCTTATAAAGTACTTTAGTAAAATAAAACTCATAAGCAATGTTCAGATGCAA